>JAYVSR010000086.1:0-17951 GCA_043775155.1 Burkholderiales bacterium
CACGATCGGCAACGCATCCATCGCTACTTTGGCACGCCAGAACGTGTCGGCCACCACCGCCACCGCATCGTCGCTGACCTTGTACACACCCTTCACCCCAGGCATGCCGGTCACTTTCGCCGCGTCGTAGCTGACCATCTTGCCGCCGAATACCGGGCAGGCTTTGACCGTGGCCGTGAGCATGCCGGGCAGCTTCAGGTCAGCGCCGTAGATGCGCGAGCCATTGACTTTCTCTTTGGTGTCGAGACGGGCCACGCCCTTGCCGATCAGTTTCCAGTCTTTGGAATCCTTCAGCTTGACTGACTTCGGCGCTTCCATCTTGCCGGCGGCTGCCGACACTTTGCCGTAGGTGGTCTTGCGTTTCGATGGGCCGTGGGTGATCACGCTATTCGCCGCCGAGCATTCCGACGCCGGCACGCCCCAGCCTTGTGCGGCGGCGGCGATCAGCATTTCACGCGCGGCTGCGCCACCCTGGCGCACATAGTCGTGCGATTGGCGAATCCCGCGCGAACCACCGGTGGACATGTCGCGCCAGACCCGATTGCGCGCGAGGTTTTGCCCCGGCGTCGGCTGCTCAGTGGTGACTTTTTTCCAGTCGCACTCAAGTTCTTCGGCGACCATTTGCGCCAGACCGGTGAGCGTGCCCTGGCCCATCTCGGAGCGGGCGATGCGGATCACCACGGTGTCGTCCGGCTTGATCACTACCCACGCGTTGATTTCGGGTTGCGACAAATCCGCGCCTTTTTCGACTTGCGCGAAGGCATCGCCACTGGGCAGGGTGAGGCCGAGCGCGAGACCGCCGCCAGCGACCGCGCTGCTGACCACAAAGTTGCGGCGAGCTTGGCTAAATTCAGGGGTGAGAGCGTCAATCAGTTGATTCATGTTGTTCTCCTCTTAGGCTTTGGCCGGAATTTTGGCGGCGGCGGGTTTGCCAGCGGCGCCGGAAGCTGCGGCCTTGTTACCGGCGGCAGCGTGAATCGCATTGCGCACTTGCTGATAGGTGCCGCAGCGGCAGATGTTGGTCATCGCTTCGTCGATGTCGGCGTCGGTGGGCTTGGGCTTCTTCTTCAACAGCGCCGAGGCGGCCATGATCATGCCCGACTGGCAATAGCCGCACTGCGGCACGTCCATCGCGACCCAGGCTTTCTGAATCGGGTGCGACGAGTCTTTCGACAGACCTTCAATCGTCACGATCTTCTGCGCCGGTTTAACCGCGCTGACCGGCAGCACGCAGGTGCGCGTCGCCACGCCGTCGATATGCACGGTGCATGAGCCGCACTGCGCCATGCCACAGCCGTATTTGGTGCCGGTCAGACCGACTTGTTCGCGCAGCACCCACAAGAGCGGGGTTTCCGGTTCGACGGCGACATCCATCGATTTGCCGTTGACGTTCAGCTTTGCCATGTTTTGTGTCTCCTGCTTTTAGTTGATAAAAATTGGCTCTAAAAACCGATTTGCAATTTACGCAGACCCGCCAACGCAAACAGCAATACTACCTGTGAAATTCCATCACCTGCCACCCACCTGCTCCACGGAAAGTTAAAACTTGCCGTGCCGCCCCGCGCCGGCGGCGAACCGGCTGGCCCCCGCCACCGTCTCACCGCTGTTGATCGTCGCTACACCACGCGCGAACTCGTTCGCCAGCGCGTCCATCTGATTCATCCCGTCTTGCTCGTAGACGCTCGCGCGGTCTGAGCGCAAACAGTTTTGCGGAAACTGCGCGATGCTGCGCGCGAGCTCTTCGGCGGCGGCGCGTGCCTGGCCGTGCGGCACCACGCGATTGGCGAGGCCGATTTCCAGCGCTTCTTTTGCGCCGACCGGTCGGCCGGTGAGGATGAGATCAAGCGCGCGGCTCATGCCGATCAAGCGCGGCAAACGCACCGTGCCGCCGTCAATCAGCGGCACACCCCAGCGGCGGCAGAAGATGCCGAATGTCGCCGTCTCTTCCATCACGCGCAGGTCGCACCAGAGCGCGAGCTCGGTGCCGCCGGCCACCGCGTAGCCGCTGACGGCGGCGATCACCGGCTTCGAGAGCATTAGGCGCGTGCAGCCCATTGGCGCGGTGGCGTTCATGTCGGTGTTGAGCGGATTGGACTCGGGATTTTTGCCAATCCCACCAGAGACCGCCTTCAAATCGGCACCGGCGCAAAACGTGTCGTTGGCACCGCACAGCACGGCAACATCACTGTTCGGATCGGCATCGAAATCCCGAAACGCCTGTGCGAGCGTCTCGGCGGTGGGGCCGTCAACCGCGTTCTTCGCGTGCGCGCGGTCGAGGATGACGGTGGTCACGCGGTCGCGCGTTTCCACGCGCACCGCTGCTGCGCCGCTTGGCTGCACCGCCGCCGCGCCGCCTTGCAACGCTGCCGCCATCACACGCGCTCGATGATGGTGGCAATGCCCATGCCACCGCCGACGCAAAGCGTGGCGAGGCCATAACGCAAGTTGCGCGCATGCAACTCGTCAATCAAATTGCCCAGGATCATCGCGCCGGTGGCGCCGAGCGGGTGGCCCAGCGCAATCGAGCCGCCGTTCACATTCACTTTTTCTTCCGGCACGTTCAACTCGTTCATGAAGCGCATCACCACCGAGGCAAAGGCCTCGTTGACCTCGAACAAATCGATCTGGTCAATCGTAAGACCCGCTTTGGCCAAGGCTTTGCGGGCAGCGGGGGCTGGGCCGGTCAACATGATCGTGGGGTCGCTGCCGGTGAGTGCCGTCGCCACTACTCGTGCGCGCGGCGTCAATCCGAGTTGCCGGCCCTTGGCCTCAGAGCCGATCAACACCGCCGCCGCGCCATCGACAATGCCGGATGAATTACCGGCGGTATGCACATGGCGGATGCGCTCGACCTGCGGATATTTTTGCAGTGCCACCGAGTCGTAACCCAGCGCGCCCATTTGCTCGAAGCTGGCTTTGAGCGCGCTCAAACCTTCGAGCGTAGTGCGCGGTTTGATGAATTCATCCCGCTCAAGCACGGTGAGGCCGATGCGGTCTTTCACCGCCACCACGCTGCGATCAAACCGGCCCGCTGTCTGCGCGGCGGCGGCCTTCTGTTGCGAGCGCAGTGCATAGCCATCGACATCTTCACGCGCATAGCCGTCGAGCGTGGCGATCAAATCCGCGCCGATGCCCTGCGGCATGAAGGCGGTATCGAAATTGGTTTCCGGGTCCAGCGCCCAGGCACCGCCGTCGGAACCCATCGGCACCCGGCTCATCGACTCGACGCCGCCGGCTACCACCAGGTCTTCCCAGCCCGAGCGCACTTTTTGCGCGCCGAGGTTTACCGCTTCGAGGCCCGATGCGCAAAAGCGGTTCAACTGCACGCCTGCCACCTTCCAGTCCCAACCCGCTGCCAGCGCGGCGGTCTTGGCGATGCACGCGCCTTGGTCGCCAATTGGCGTCACGCAACCCATCACTACATCTTCGACTTCAGCGGTGTCGAAGTCATGGCGCGCTTGCAATTCACGCAACAGACCTGAGAGCAGCGTCACCGGTTTGACTTCGTGCAAAGAGCCATCCTTCTTGCCCTTGCCGCGCGGCGTGCGGATCGCGTCGAATACGAATGCTTCGCTCATGGTCTGGTTTCCTTTTAGTGAAGGCCGGATCATAACGCCGCGCGCGGTATGTCAAACTCCCAACTGGTTTCATAGCGTGTTTCACATCGCTGCGGCAGAGTAGCGGCGTGACTGAAAATAAGGAGAAGCAATGCGAATCGCAGTCATGGGTGGTGGTGCCGTCGGCGGATATTTCGGCGGCTTGCTGTCGCGTGCCGGCAATGAGGTGACCTTCATCGCGCGCGGCGCGCACCTCGCGGCGATGCAAAAAAACGGCCTGACGCTGGAGACGCCCAACGGAACTCTCGAAGTCAAAAACGCGCGTTTCGTTGCCGAGCCAAGCGACGTGGGACATTGCGACATCGTCCTATTCGCCGTCAAAGCTTATGACATCGAAGCTGCGGCGATGCCGCTAAAACCCTTGGTGGGAGCGGGTTCCACGGTTATTTCCGTCCTCAACGGGGTGGATCATCAGGATCGCATCGGCGCGGTGTTGGGTACGCAAAACGTGATCGGCGGCCTCGCCATGGTGTCGGGCGTGATCACCGCGCCGGGCGTGATCCGCTACACCTCGCCGATGTCGGCGCTGCGCTTTGGCGAAGCCGACGGCAGCATGAGTACACGCGTACTGGCGTTTCGCGACGCCTGCACCGCAGCCGGGTTCAACGCTGAAGCGCTCGCCGATGTACGCCGCGCGCAGTGGGAAAAATTTGTCGGCCTCGCCACCAACGCAGCTTTGACCAGCCTGTTCCGCCTGCCCGCAGGCTATCTCTACAACGACCCCGAGATTGCCCAGCTTGCGCACCGCGCATTCTCCGAAGTCGCCGCCGTCGGTCGCGCCAGCGGCATCGCCCTCGCGCTTGACGCGGCCGATCGCGCTCTGGCGAATCATCAATCGTTCCCCAAGACGATGTACGCCTCGATGTACCACGACCTGGCGAAAGGCAAACCGATGGAACTCGACAGCCTCTCGGGATACATCGTGCGCCAGGGCCGCGCGCTTGGCGTGCCGACTCCTGTGCATGAGATGGCGTATCTGGCGTTGAAGCCTTATTTGCACGGCACGCCGAAGCCGCTGGAAGCGTAGTTAGACCCCGGTCCGAGCTGATTTTCGTGCGGCTGTGCGCTGCTGCAATGCGCCCCAGCCAGCCGAAACGAATGCGGCTTTTGCGCTTGATACAATTTGCAAATCCCAACGAGCGACACGCAGGAGTAATCCATGAGCGCAGTTCTAGGCCACAACGCCATCCCCGGCAAGCGCGCCAGCGCAAAGACACCTGGCATCGACACCAAACTAAAGGCGATGTTTGACCGGGTGCGCAAGGAAGCCGCCGCGGTTCCCGCCGCGCAGCGCATTCGCAACGTCAGCGCGTTGATCGAAAAAGGTCGCCGCTACGGCGCATGAAGTTCGTTCTCGACGCGTCTACCGCGATCAGCATCGTCGTTCCGCAGGCGCTTAACGACGGCTACGCGCAAGCAGTGATGCACCTGCTGGAGCGACGCGGCAAGCCGGTGTGTCCGCACACATGGCGGGTGGAAATCGCCAGCGGTCTGCATCAGGCATATCTCGAACGCAAGATCACTGAAGCAGCGGCGCGCACCGCGCTGCGCCGCTTGCAGGCGCTGCCGGTTGAATTCGCCGAAGCACCAGCGCCGACTGCGTTGTTCGACTTGCAGATCAAGCACGCGATCAGTGCCTACGATGCAATGTATGTCGCAGTGGCGCAGCGCCTGCGCTTAAGAATCGCAACGCACGATTCAAAGCTGGCACGCAATCTCGTTCGGCGCGGCATGGCGCGGTTGCTGCTGCCGGTTGATGCACTGCCGAAAGCCGAGTGAGACCCGAACGGCGAAAACCGCTTGGAAAGATGGATGCGGTGAAAACAATTCTCGTCATTCCGCTATTGCTGCTCGCCGCTTCCGCACCGTGGGCGCAAAGCGGTGATTCGGGCAGCGCCGAACCCCTGGGCCCACCCGGCGACGCCGCGCGCGGCCGCGCGCTGCTCATCGCGCGCGACCCGGCCAACTGCATTTTGTGTCACGGCCTCGCCGATCCGGCGGTGCGTTTTTCCGGCAACCTCGCACCGCCGCTCGATGGCGCGGGCAGCCGCTTGACACCGGCGCAACTGCGCTTGCGCATCGCTGATTCGTCGCGCGTCAACCCGGCCACCATCATGCCGTCGTATTTCAAAACCGATGGCCTGACTGCCGTTGCTGCGCAGTACGCGGGCAAGCCCGTACTCTCCGCGCAGCAAGTCGAAGACCTGGTGGTGTATCTTTCGACCCTGAAATGAAAACCACCGACAACCCCTCGATTGTGGACAACCGCGCGGGCAACCGCGCTGGCAACTGCGCGGGCCGCTGCCCGGGTGATCCCGCGCACCCCCAGCCCTCGACGACGCGCCGCGCGTTGCTCGCCGCCGCCGCCGCAACGTCGTGTCTGCCGTTCGCATTTCACGCGGCACCGGCGCTGGCGCAGACCGAAGCCGAGCCCGAGGTCGAAGCGTTCAAGACTTTTCTCGCTGGACGCACGCCGCGCACCGGCCGCTTGAAGCTCGACATTCCGCGCATCGCCGATAACGGCAACGTCGTGCCGGTGCGCATCACCATGAGCGGGCCGTTCGCCGCCGGTGCCGAGCTGCGCACGATCCATTTATTCTCGGAAAAAAATCCGGTGCCGCAGATGGCGGTGTTTCATTTTCCTGCTGCCGTGCCGCGCATCGACGTCGAGTCGCGCGTCCGCATGGCCGGCTCGCAGCGCGTTGCGGCGGTGGCGACGCTGGCGGATGGTTCGCTGCATGCCGCGATGGCCGACATCGTCGTTACCGTGTCGGCTTGTCTGGACGGAAGCTGAGAGGCAACCGAGAGGAAACTGAGCCATGGCTGACGCCCGCATTCAAGTCCCCGCGCAGATCAAGCGCGGCGACGCATTCGAGGTCAAGGTGATCATTCGCCACGCGATGGAAACCGGCTATCGCCTGACTGACGACGGCAAGCAGATTCCGCGCAACGTGATCCGCAATGTGAGTTGCCAGTACAACGGCGTTGAGGTATTTCGCGCCGAGACCAGCAGCGGCATTTCGGCCAATCCGCTGTTCACGTTTTACGTCGCCGCACGCGAGTCGGGCGAACTGGTGTTCGATTGGGTGGACGACACCGGCGTGCGTGGCAGCGAGCGCGCGGCGGTCACGGTCGCGGCTTGATGCACGCGCCGCACGCGATGTGCGGCAGCGCCGCGCCGTGGCGGCGGTGCTCCGGCGCAGCCCCGCTTGCGGTTTGCCTGTCAGTCGCAGCCGACCTTGCGTGTACCCTCGGTCTTTTGCTGATGAGCGCCGCAGCGCTGGCGCAAACGCGCGTCATCCCCCTTGATCAACTGCGCTCTGGCAGCAGCTTCATGAGTCAGGCCCACCGCGCCACTCAAGCAGACGACTTCGCTAACCCCGGCATGCTGTGGGTCGAGAAGGGCGCCACGCTGTGGCATGCGCCTGCCGGCCCAAAGCAGCAAGCCTGTGCGTCTTGCCACGGCGATGCCAAGGCGACGATGAAGGGCGTGGCCACACGCTACCCGGCCTTCGATAGCAAGACAAAAAAACTTCTCAATCTCGATGGCCGCATCAATCAATGCCGCAGCGAGCGCCAGGGCGCAACCGCGTTCGCGCCCGAGTCCGAAGACGCGCTGGCCCTCTCCGCCTACGTCAGCCATCAATCGCGCGGCATGGCGCAGAACGTCAGCATCAACGCCGACGCCCAGCCGCACTTCGAGCGCGGCCAAGCGCTCTTCGGGCGTCGCATCGGGCAGATGAACCTCGCCTGCATGCATTGCCACGAGTGGAATGCGGGCAAGCGTTTGCTCGCCGAGACCATCAGCCAGGGCCATCCGAATGCCTACCCGGCTTACCGCACCGAATGGCAAAGCGCAGGTTCCTTGCAGCGCCGGTTGCGCGCCTGCTACTTCGGCGTGCGCGCTGAAATGCCGCCGTATGGCGCGCCAGAGTTGCTCGATCTCGAACTGTTTCTGGCGTGGCGCGCGCAGGGGCTGGCGATAGAGACGCCCGGCGTGCGGCGCTGATTGATTTACCCGCTTGGCTTTTTGCCGCCGCTGTGACTACAATGCCCGTCCTCATCCGCCTGCCCTGTTCTTGCGGATGAGGCCACAATGAGGAGACCGATGATGCAGATTCAAAATATTCTTCGCGCCGCAGTGCTGGCTAGCCTAGTGGCGGTGCCAGCCAGCAGCGCGCTTGCCCAGCAAGCCGCTGGCGTTGCGCCGCCCAACGCTCCCGGCGCACCGCCGTGGCAGCAAGGCCGCTCGGCCGACCTGGAAAAATCCACCCTGCACCCGTTCGCCCCGCACCTGACCGGTCGCCCGGCGAGCGAATTGCCGGTGAGCAAACTGCGCGTGCCGGACGGCTTCAAGATCGAAGTCTGGGTCGATGGCGTGCCCGAAGCGCGCTCGCTCGCACTCGGCGACAAAGGCACGGTGTTCGTCAGCAACCGCAACCTGACCAACGTCTACGCGATCACCGACAACAACGGCAAACGTGAAGTCAAAACCATCCTCAAGGGGATGAAGTCGCCGAACGGCATCGTGTTCAACAAGGGCACCCTGTTCGTTGCCGAGCGTCATCGCATCACCCGCTACGACGAAGTTGAGTCGAAGCTCGACAACGTCGGCGAAGGCAAAGTGGTGATCGACAACCTGGACCCGACCAACCAGGGCGGCCACTTCTGGAAATATCTGGCGATGGGCCCGGACGGCAAGCTGTACTTCAACATCGGCAACCCGCAGAACATTTCGATGCCGAGCTACAACGAAGCGTCGATCGTGCGCGTCGATACCAAGACCGGCCAGATGGAAAACTACGCGCAAGGCGTGCGCAACAGCGTCGGCATGGCGTTCCACCCGACCACCAAGCAGCTCTGGTTCACCGAGCATGGCCGTGACTGGATGGGCACCGATCTGCCGCACGACGAGTTGAACGTCGCAAAGACAAAGGGCCAGCACTTCGGCTTCCCGTATTGCCATCAGGGCGACGTGCTCGACCCGATCTTCGGCCAGAATCGCTCGTGCGACCAGTTCACCCCGCCGGTGTTCAAAATGGGTGCGCACATTGCACCGCTGGGCATCAAGTTCTACACCGGCAACATGTTCCCGAAAGAGTACAAAAACACCATGCTGATCGCCCAGCACGGCTCGTGGAACCGCGACCCCAAGCAAGGCTACAACCTGATCCGCGTGACGGTCGACGCCAAGGGCAAAGCCACCAGCCACCCGTTTGTTGACGGCTTCCTCGAGAACGCCGCTGGTGACCCGCCGATGTGGGGCCGTCCGGTTGACGTGCTGCAAATGAAAGACGGCTCGATCCTGTTTTCGGACGATTACAACGGCATCATCTACCGCGTCAGCTACGCCAAAAAAGGCGCGTGATGTAAATTCCCCGCTTGCGCGTGTGTCACTGCGCGCTCCGGGGACACATAACGGCGGCCGGCACTTTGGCCGCCGTTTTTGTTTCTGCTATTTTTTTCCAATCACTCACTTCGCACACAGCGCGCACCCACCATGCCCAATCGATTCGCCGTACTGGCCGCGCTCAGCGCCGCCGCACTCATCGTTGCAACCCCGGCACTGGCCGGCATGGAAGAGGGCCGCGTCAAGGCGCAGGTGTGTGCTGCCTGCCATGGTGCCGACGGCAATGCGCAGATTCCGGGCACGCCCTCCCTCGCCGGTCAGCCGCGCCAGTTTCTCGTGCAGGCGCTGTATATGTTTCGCGAAGGCCGCCGCAAGAATGAGCAGATGACGCCGTTCACCGAAAAACTGACCAACGCCGATCTCAACGATCTGGCGCTGTATTTTTCGTCGCAAAAGATGGCCCCGCCGAAGCACCAGACCACGCCAGAGCGCATCGCGCTGGGTAAAACGATCACCGAGAAGAACAACTGCGTCGCCTGCCACAAGGGTGACCTCACCGGCCAGCAGCACATCCCGCGCATCGCCGGCCAGGGCCGTGAGTATTTGCAAAGCCAGTTGAAGCAGTTCCGCGCTTCGACGCGGGCGGATTTTGACGGCACCATGACGTCCGCTACTCAAGGCCTGACGCCGGAAGATATCGAAGTGCTGGCTGACTATCTGGCCAGCCTCGCGGTGCCATGAGGTCGCGCGCGGTATCGATGCGCCCTCTAAGTGGCGCGCTGACGCTTGCCTTAGTCTTCACCCCAGTCTTCGCACCAGCGTTTGCGCAACAAGCCGAGCCGCCCTCCGTCGTCGTCACCGTCACCAGCGTCGCGCAACCGGCGTTTGACACTCCGGCAGCAGTCGATGTCGTGTCGGGACGCACGCTGAAAGAAGGCCAGCGCGGCGTCAACCTCTCGGAGACGCTGGCGCGCGTGCCGGGCCTCAATATCTCTGACCGGCAAAACTACGCGCAGGATTTGCAAATCTCCTCGCGCGGCTTTGGCGCACGCTCCACTTTCGGCGTGCGTGGGATTCGTCTCTACGCCGACGGTATTCCTGCGAGCATGCCCGATGGCTCGGGGCAGGTGTCGCATTTTTCGCTCTCATCGGCAGCGCGGGTCGAAGTGCTGCGCGGGCCGTTCTCAGCGCTGCATGGCAACGCAGCGGGCGGTGTCATCGCGATTTTTTCCGAAGATGCGCCACCCGGCCTGCGCATCACGCCGTCAGCAAGTTACGGCAGCTTTGGCACCTGGCGCCTCGGCACGCAGATCTCCGGCACCGTCGCCCCCGGCGGTGCCGCAAGCGCGGCTGGTGCGGCAGGCACGCCAGCGAACGCCGCCGGCGGTGCAGGCCGTGCGAACGCACCGGGCAGCATCGGCTACTCCCTCGACGCCAGCCAGTTCGCCACCGACGGCCCGCGCGATCACAGCGCGGCGCGGCGCGAGCTCGAAAACGCCCGCCTCAAATTTCGCCTGTCGGACGCGACCACGCTCACCGCCACTTACAACCGCGTCAACATGCCAAACGCGCAAGATGCCCTGGGCTTGTCACGCACTGAGCTCGCGGCCAACCGCGATCAAGCCACCGCCAGTGCGCTGCAATTCAACACGCGTAAATCGACCTTTCAAGCGCAGGCTGGTCTGCTGCTGGAGCACGCATTCTCAAACGCCAATCGCGTCCACTTCAGCACCTACGGCGGCGAGCGCAAGATCGAGCAATACCAGGCCATCACGGTGGCCGCGCAGACCGGCGTCAACACCGCCACCTCGCCGGGCGGCATCATCGATCTGGATCGCAACTTCTACGGCTTCGACGCGCGCTGGATTCATCAAGGCGTGATCAACGATGGTGCCTACACCCTTACATTCGGCCTCGCACGCGAACTACAAAACGAAGTGCGGCGCGGCTATACAAATTTCATCGGCACCCAACTCGGCGTGTTGGGCGCCCTGCGCCGCGACGAAGACAACCGCGTCGCCAACGTCAGCCGCTTCATTCAAGGCGAGTGGCAGGTGTTGCCATCGATCAAATTGTCGGCGGGCTTGCGTGCCTCCCGCGTCGCGTTCAACTCGACCGATCACTACATCACCGGCGCGAACGGCAACGACAGCGGCGCGAACGTCTACAAGGCCACGACGCCAGCAGCGGGTGTGGTGTGGAGCGCGACTGAACGGCTCAACGTCTACGCCACCGTCGGGCGCGGCTTCGAGACCCCGACCTTCAACGAACTTGCGTATCGCTCGGCCGGCACCGGCCTCAACTTCGGCCTCAAGGCGGCCACCAGCCGCCATACCGAAGCCGGCGTCAAAGCGCAGATCGATGGCGGCACCCTCAGCGCTTCGGTGTTCCGCGCCGACACCGTAGACGAGATCGTCACCCTCACCAACAGCGGTGGCCGCGCGGTGTTTCAAAACGCCGGACGTACGCGGCGCAACGGCATTGAGATCGCCGCGATGAAATCACTCGGGGCCGGCTTCACCATCAACGCCGCCTACACCTGGCTCGACGCGACGTATCGCGATGGATTCTTCACCTGCCTCACCACGCCTTGCGCGGTACCGAATGTAGCAGTGGCGGCGGGCAACGCGATGCCCGGCATTCCGAAGCAAAGCCTGTATCTCGAATTGCTTTGGCGTGGAGCGCGTAACCACAGTGTTGCAAACAGCGCGGCAAGCGGCAGTGGCAGCGGCGGCAGCAACAGCAGTGGCGGCGGCAACACCACTCCCGCTTTCGTCAGCAACCCCTACGCCGCCGTCGAAATGCGCCGCGTGTCGCAGATGTATGTAGACGACCGCAACAGTGACACTGCTGAAGGCTACACGCTCATCAATCTGCGCGCCGGCCTCGAACAGCGCAGCGGCAAGTGGACGGTGAGCGAATTTTTCCGCATCGACAACATCGCCAATCAGCGCTATTCGGGTTCGGTGATCGTCAACGAAACCAATGGCCGCTTCTTTGAACCAGCACCAGGACGCACCTGGACTGCCGGGGTCAGCGCAGCGTTTCGCTTCGACTAGAGCGGCGCAGCCAAACCCGCACGCGTCACGCCCTTGCCTTCGAGTACTTCGAGCGCGCTTTCATTGGTCGTGATGACCGCATCGGCGATGAAACTGACAAACGGCGCGAGGTCGCCGTGGTCGGCGTCGTTGAGTGCCTGCAAGTATTGACGCTTCGCTTCGACGCGCACCACAGCAGGAAAATAGCCCTTGTGCAGCAGCACCAGGTTCATCAGCAGGCGCGCGCCGCGCCCATTGCCATCGTCAAACGGATGAATCCGCACCATGTTGTAGTGGGCGACGGCGGATATGTGAACCGGATGCAGGCGGTCAAGCGAGCTGTTGATCCAGCCGCACAACTGCTCCATTTCCGCCTGCACATGCACCGGTTCAACGTAGTGATGAATCGTGCCATCGGCTTTTTGCACATGATTCGGCGCGGTTTTGTATTGGCCGGGATGCGCGGTTTTTTGCACTATCTGGCCCGCCGGGGTTCGCGCCGGTGTGTGCGATACGCCGTGCAGCAGCAGCGCATTCAGTTCTTTGATCAAGCCTTCTGATACCGGCCGCTGATTCGCCACCACATCGAACAGCAGATCCACGCCTTCCGCATGGTTCTTCGCATCGAGAAAATCCTTGAACGGCCGGCCCTCCACCGTCAGCCCTTCGGACAGAAAAAAATGCGTCTCGCCGCGCGTCAGCGTGCTGCCCTCGATGCCGCAGGAGTGGTAAGTCCAGTCGGTGCGCAAGCGCGCCACGATGGTCTGCCACAGCGGCGGGCGGGCGTCTTTCAGACTGTTGATGGCGTGGCGCAGTGCATCGGCTCGCGCAAACGCCGGGGCGGATGCGGGCATGAGGGCCGGGTACAAGTCCGGCGGGTACAAGTCCGGCGGGTACGAGTCCTGCGGGGTCGAGTCCAGGATGATTGGCGGCGACGGGTTTGCCATGACGTGAGGTTACAGGATTGCGTGAACTGCTTCGCCGGCCGCAGGCGATGATCAGCGATAATTACCTGCCTGTTTTTCATTCTTTGAGGAGAGCACCATGTCCGTCAACACCCGCCGCCGCACTCTCGCGAGCGCGCTCGTCTGCACCTTCGGCGCGCTCACCGCACTGGCACCGTGGCCGGCCGCGCAGGCGCAGAGCTTCCCCGCCAAGCCGATCCGCCTGATCTGCCCGTTCCCGCCCGGTGGCGCGGTCGATATCGCGTCGCGCGCCATCGCCACCGAGTTGTCCAAGCAACTCGGCCAAACCGTGACGGTCGACAACAAACCCGGCGCCGGCGGCAACATCGGCGGTACCGAAGCCGCGCGCGCGACGCCGGACGGCTACACCATCTTCATGACCACCAGCGGCATCAACGCGATCAACCCGGCGCTTTACTCGAAGATGCCGTTTGATCCGAACAAAGACTTGGCCCCGGTGGTCGCCCTCGTGTCGCTCAACAACGTGCTGGTGCTGCACCCGTCAGTCAAAGCCAACTCGGTGGCCGAAGTGATCGCCATGGTCAAGGCGCAGCCGGGCAAGATCACCTACGCGTCGTCCGGCAACGGCACCAGCATCCACATGTCGGGCGAGATGTTCAAGTTCCTCACCAAGACCGACATGCTGCACATTCCCTACAAAGGCAGCGCGCCTGCCGTGACCGACTTGCTCGGCGGCCAGGTGATGATGATGTTCGACAACATCCCCTCGGCACTGCCGCACATCAAAGCGGGCAAACTGCGCGCGCTCGCCACCACCGGCGCCAAGCGCGACGCCACGTTGCTCGATCTGCCGACGGTGGCCGAGGCTGGCGTCGCCGGGTACGAGTCGGGTGTGTGGTTCGGTCTTGCGGTGCCCACTGGCACACCGGCCGACGTGATCGCCAAGCTCAACGATGCTGCGCTGAAGGGCTTGAAGACGCCGGACTACGTCAAGCGCATGACCGAGCTGGGCTACAACATCATGGGCGGCTCACCGGCCGAGATGGGTGAACTGCTGAAAAAAGAAGTGGCGAGCTGGGGGCCGATTGTGCGGGCGTCTGGCGCGAAGGTGGATTGATGCGACCGCTCTCCTGTGTTGCCGCCGCCGTCTTCGCCAGTGTCTTTTCCGCCGCCACGACTGCGCCGCTGTTCGCCCAGGCCTATCCGAACAAGCCGATCAAGGCCATCGTGCCGTTCGCGCCCGGCAGCGCCACCGACCAGACTGGCCGCGCCTTCGCCGCCAAGATGACCGAACTGCTCGGCCAGCCGATCGTGATCGAGAACAAGCCCGGCGCCAACGGTCTGCTTGGCGCAGATGCGGTCGCCAAAGCGCCAAACGATGGCTACACGATTTTGTTCGGCACCAACAGCACCAACGCCGCCTTGAAGCACCTGATGAAAAAACTGCCCTACGACCAGGACACCGCATTTGCCCCGGTCGCGTTCATGAGCTATCTGCCGCTGGTGGTGGCGGTCAACAACAACTTCCCGGCCAAGACCCTGGGTGATCTCATCGCGATGGCCAAGGCCAAGCCGGGCGATATCACCTTCGCCACCGCCAGCACCTCGCAGCGCATCTCGTCCGAAATGCTCGCCAGCATGGCCGGGGTAAAGATGACGCATGTGCCGTACAAAAGCGGCCCGGCGGCAATGACTGATCTGATCGGCGGGCAAGTACACATGTTCACCGCCGACCTCGCGGTGATGCTGCCGCAGATCCAGGCCGGCAAGGTGCGCGCGCTCGCGGTCACCTCGGCGCGGCGCGTCGCCGCTGCGCCCACCATTCCCACCGTGGCCGAGGCGGCTGGTTTGAAAGACTACGAGCTGACCGCATTTTTCGCCCTATACGCACCGGCCGGCACGCCGCGCGAGGCGATTTTGAAACTCAACGAAGCGGCCAACGCCGCTGCACGCTCAAAAGAAATTCAGGATCGCTTCGCCACCATCGGCATGGAGATTCAGCCTGGAACGCCCGAGGCGCTCGGCCAGCGCACTCTCGCCGAATCGGCCAAGTGGGCGAAGGCGATCAAGGACGCGGGGATTGAGCCGGAGTAGTTGGCGTCGCTTTGCATCCGCTGTAAGCGTTCGCCGCGCCGCCGCTCTCGGTGAGCGCGAGCGTTTCGCCTTCGACCGTCAGCACATTGGCGCCGTTGACATAGCGCGGCGGCGCGTCTTGTTTGTCGAGACGGAATTCGCGCTCCGGCAAAATCAGCCACGCCGCCGCGTTGTTGTCGAGGTAGCGCAGATAAAAACTTTTGCCGCCGATGCATTTGTACTCAACGCCGTTCGGCGGCGCGATCACGCGCTCGGTCGGGCCGGCAAACGGCCACACGCTGATATTGCTGATCGTGTTGCCGATGCTGCTGCACCCTGCGAGCGTGAGCGCAAACAGGGCGAGCGCGACGACTAAACTGCCCCGTGTGGGGCGCACAAAATGCTGCTGAATCTGTCTCATGAACCTGCCGCTTTTAAAAGAGGCGTCATGTTGCCACAACCGGCTGAAAAGAGCGGATCAACAAAAGTAGATAAAAAAACCGCTGCCAAAGGCAGCGGTTTGAAATCAGCCCGCATGAGGAGGAGAAGCAGGCCGAGGAGACAGCTACACTGTAGCGCCGCGCGTAGAGCGCGTCTGTGAAGTACGTCACAACTTTGAAAAGATTTTTGCAATGACCACTCAAACAAATCTTCCAGCCGAAAAAATTGGCTTCATCGGGTTGGGCCGAATGGGCCGGCCGATGGCGATCAACCTGATCAAAAAAGGGTTCGATCTGTTGGTGCTCGACATCAGCGCCGATGCTGTTGCCACCGTGTGCGCTGCGGGCGCGCAGGCGGGTACCAGCGTGGCCGACATCGCGCGCCAGTGCAACATCATCATCACCATGCTGCCGTCGTCGGTTGAGGTCGAAGCCGTTTGTCTGGGCACAGATGGGGTGTTCGCGCATGCGCAACCCGGCGCGCTGTTGATGGACATGAGCACGATTGACCCGCTCGCAACCGACCGCTTGAACGTTGCCGCGCAGGCACGCGGCCTGACCATGGCCGACGCGCCGGTGGGCCGTCTGGCGGAACACGCTGACCGCGCCGAGTCACTGTTCATGATCGGCGCGAGTGATGCCGACTTCGCGCGCCTGAAACCCTTGATGGAAGCGATGGGCAACGCGATTTATCACTGCGGCGCAGTCGGCACCGGCGGGCGTACCAAGCTGGTCAACAACTACGTCGCGATCACGCTCGCGCAAGTGAACGGTGAAGCGCTGGCGCTATCGCAGCGCTTCGGCCTCGATCTGGTGAAGACGATGCAAGTGCTGCTCGGCACCTCGGCCAACAACGGCCAGTTGCGGATGAACTTTCCGTCGAAGGTGCTGGCCGGTGACTCGACCCCTGGCTTCACCATCGATCTCGCGCACAAGGACATGTCGCTAATCGTCAACTCGGCACATGCCGCGAAAGTGCCGATGCCGGTGGCCGCAGCAGTGCGTGAGTCGTTCAGCCTGGCGCGGGCCGGTGACCACGGCGGGATCGATTTCTCCTGCATCGCCGACGTGATGTGCGAGAACGCGAAGATCGAAAAGCCGCGTGCGCCCAAGGGCTGGAGGCCAGTGTGACGGGGCTGGAGGCCGGCGTGACTGGGCTGGCGGCCGGCGTGACGGAACTCTCTCCCTTGCCCTTGCCGGCCGGCATTCGCTCGCGCATCATCGCTGGCATCAACGGTCTCGACATGCATGTGCTCGAAGCGGGCTTCGAGCCGGACGGCACTTCTGCCGCTCCGGCCTACGGCTCGGCCAGCGGTGCGCGCCCGCTGCTGCTGTTGCTGCACGGCTTCCCCGAGCTCGCCTATAGCTGGCGCAAGGTGATGCTGCCGCTCGCCGCTGCGGGTTATCACGTCGTCGCGCCGGATCAGCGCGGCTATGGGCGCACGCGCATCGCGGGCATCGCAGGCAGCACTGGCAGTACTGGCAGCACTGGTGCCTCTGACGCAATCGCTGATGCGCCATGGGAAATTCCCTACGACACCGATCTGCGTCTCTTTTCTCTGCCCAATCTGGTGCGCGATGCACTCGGTCTCGTCTGGGCGCTCGGCCACACCCAGACCCACGCGGTGATCGGCCACGACTTCGGCTCGCCGGTTGCGGCATGGTGCGCAGTGATTCGCCCTGATGTGTTCCAGCGCGTCGTGATGATGAGTTCGCCATTTGCTGGCACACCGCCCGCGCCACTGCCGCTCGCGCCAACGTCACCAACTTCGCCCGCCCCCATCAACATCCCCGCCGTGCTCGACCAACTCGCGCGTCTGCCGCGCCCGCGCAAGCATTACCAGTGGTACTACTCGACGCGAGACGCCAACGCCGACATGCAGCATTGCGCGCAGGGCGTTCACGCTTTTATGCGTGCCTACTACCACGTCAAAAGCGCCGACTGGAACGCCAATCAGCCGCATCGCCTCGCCGCCTGGAGCGCCGCCGAAATGGCCAAGCTGCCGACTTATTACATGATGGATTTACAGCAGGACATGGCCGCCACCGTCGCGCCAGAAATGCCGTCTGCCGCTGCCATCGCCAACTGCACGTGGTTGCCGGATCACGAACTCGCGATCTACGCCGCCGAATACAGCCGCACCGGCTATCAGGGCGGCTTGCAGTGGTACCGCTGCGGCACCACCGGGCGGTTCACGTCAGAGTTGCAAACCTGGGCCGGACGCACCATCGACATTCCGTCGCTGTATATCGCGGGCAAGAGCGATTGGGGGGTGTATCAAAAGCCCGGCGATTTTGAGACCATGCAAACGCGTTCATGTACGCGCTTTATGGGCGCGCATCTGGTCGACGGCGCGGGGCATTGGGTGCAGCAGGAGCAGCCGGAGAAAACGGCTGCGCTGCTGCTGGATTTTTTGCGCGCCAGCACGTAGCCGACTGCGCCAAGCGCGGCCTCAAACCGGCGGTGCCGACTCCGCAAACCCCGGCACTGCCGCCGCAAACTGATC
>JAYVSR010000087.1:0-11358 GCA_043775155.1 Burkholderiales bacterium
CCCCCGCCCTCGCCCCCGCCTTCAAACCGGAGACCAGCATGGAAATGAACAGCGCAGAAGTTGTCCGCAACGCCGCCGAACGCCAGGATTTTTATGGCCGGATCGACCAACACTCGATGGCGCCACTGTGGGAGGTGTTGAAGGGCTTGGTGCCAAACGAGCCGGTCGCGCAAATGGTGCCGCATGTGTGGGATTTTGAAACGGTCAAACCGTACATCATCGAGTCCGGCGGTTTGCTCACCGCTGCCGAAGCCGAGCGCCGCGTGCTGGTGCTGGAGAACCCGGCGCTGCGCGGCAAGTCGCTCGCGACCGACGTGCTCTATGGCGGCCTGCAACTGATCATGCCCGGCGAAGTCGCCCCCGCGCACCGCCACTCGCAGTCGGCGCTGCGCTACGTCATCGACGGTGCGGGTGCCTACACGGCGGTGCATGGCGAAAAGACCACCATGCTGCCGGGTGACTTCGTCATCACGCCGGCGTGGAGCTGGCACGACCACGGCAACGACACCGACAAGCCGATGATCTGGCTTGATGTGCTCGACCTGTCGATCGTCGCGCATTTTCGCGGTCAGTTCCGCGAAGAGTGGGAGGAAGAGCGCTTTCCGGTCTCGCGCCCCGAAGGCGATGCGTTGGCGCGCTACGGCTCCGGCCTGATGCCGATTGAGTACCGGCCTGATGTCGCATCGCCATTGACCTCGCCGATTTTCAACTACCCCTACGAACGCACCCGCGAAGCGCTGTACCGCCTGTCGCGCACCGGCGCGGCGGACGCGCATCACGGCTTCAAGCTGCGCTACATCAATCCGGCCGACGGCGGCTGGGCGATGCCGACGATAGCGACCTGGATGCAGTGGCTACCGAAAGGTTTCAACTCGCAAGCCTGGCAATGCACCGACGGCCAGGGCTTCGTCTGCCGCGAAGGCGCCGGCGAGACGCGCATCACGGCAAAAGACGGCAGCGTGACGACGTTGAAGTGGAAAGCCAACGACGTGTTCGTCGTGCCGGGCTGGACCCGGCACACGCATCACGCGAGCGAAGAGACCGTGCTGTTCGGCTTCTCGGATCGCTCGGCGCAGGAGAAGCTCGGGCTCTGGCGCGAGCGCAAGCACTAGCCGCAAGCCCTAGCCGCAGGCCCGGCCGCAGGCATCGCTAATCTCTGAAAACCCTTGGTGCGGGCGGTTTCCAGCCTGTTTATCGACTCCTGGCGCCGGCCATGATCATCACATACGCCCGCTCAATCTCGCGATGAAATGTCGCCGGAATCCGCGCCCAATCGACCAGGTCCACGCGAATCGGCAGATCGCTTTCCACCAGCGCCTCGCGCATTTCATCCAACTGTCTGGTTTCCTGCGTCAGGTCCGCCGGTTGGCGTACCACCAGATCGAGGTCGCTGGCTTCGTGGCCGTCGCCGTTGACGCGGCTACCGTAGGCCCAGACCTCGGCTTGCGGCAAGTGTTGTTGCAGGAGCTGGCACAACAGCGCGAGGTGCTGCGGTTGCAAATCCAGATGCGCGGACGCGAGGACGGACATCAGTTTTTCGCTTCGTTGTAGCGCTCGCGCAAGATCGCTTCGAGGCGCGCCACATCGGTGATGAAGCCGGGGATCAGCACCAACGTTTGCTTGGCGAAGTTTTCGCCGTAGTCGCGCAGCGCTTTCTTCAATAATTTGAAACTGGTTTCCTGCGCCAACTCGTAGCCTTTGACGATGGCGTTGCGGAAAATTTCCTGGTCGATGCTGTCCGGTTCGGCCTTCTCATAAAACGTCAGCGACGAGCGCAGTGTCTGGATGCAGCGGTTGAGGTGGTCGGTGTTGAGTGTCATCGGATGATGTCCAGTGTCGGGCGCTTGAGCGTTGGTCGGTTGCGATGACGGGCTGATTCTTGGGTATCCCTTGTGATTGCTGTGCGTAGTCTACCGGGGATGGCGGTTTGGCCGCACTTGGGGTGCTGTTCTCTCGCCGCTGTTCCGCCGTTCTGAAATTGCCTGCATAATTTGGCTGCCGCTCCAGGGTGCCCCAAGCGCTGTCAGCGCGGATGCCGTACACCGCCACCACTGCACGAATACCTCAACGGATCACCCGCCATGCCGCTTTACGAATACGCGCCAGTCTCTGGCGCCTGCGCTCAATGCCCCGGCAGTTTTTCGGTGATGCAGCGGATCGCCGATGCCAAGCTGACGCAATGCCCAGAGTGCGGCCAAGCCTGCGAGCGGCAGATCAGCGCGGTGTCGCTGGGCGGCAAATACTCGACCTCGCCGAGTGCGACTGCCAGCTTGGGCATGACGCAATACAAAAAAGCCGGCGATGGCTACTACGAGCGTACTGCGGGTACCGGCGGGCCGAAGCTGATCCGGCGCTGAATTGCCCGCATTGAGTTGGCGGTGCCGAGTTTCCCGCGTGCGCTTCGCGGCGTTGACATCAATGGGTTGCAATCAATTCGATGCCGCGCTGTGGAATTTGACTGAAATCCGCTCCCACCAAGGGTTTCCAGCCTATAGCTTTAGCGCCCCCTGCGCTGCCAGTGCATCCATTTCACTCCGCGCCACGCCGAGTGACTGAAGAATCATCGCCGTGTGCTGGCCCAGTCGTGGCGCTGGTGGCAACGCGGTTCCATCCACCCCATCGGCCTTGAAGCCGCCGCCAAAATCAACCAGTGTGCCGTGCGCATAAGCGGTCTTGCGCGTCGGCAGCGTGAGCATGCCACCGGCCAGCGCGCGCTTGAGGAAGCCGGACAGCGTGACCAATTGCGCGCACGGCACGTCGCGCGCAACGAGGCGTGCTTCAAGATCGGCAGCGGAGAATTTCGCGACCGCTTGTTCGAGCAATTGCTCCAGCCGCGCGCGGTCACGCGCGACGACAAAGCCTTGCCCGGCATTGAGCGCGTCAGTGTCGAGCAGCGTTGCGTCACCCAGCACCTGCGGCACGCCAATCACTTCGCAAAAAATCCGGAACTGCCCGGCCGTGTTCGCTGCCGTCGACACCCAACCGTCGGCGCAGCGAAAGGTGCCGCCGCCG
Organism: Burkholderiales bacterium; assembly: GCA_043775155.1. Lineage (GTDB taxonomy): Bacteria > Pseudomonadota > Gammaproteobacteria > Burkholderiales > JAEUOS01 > CANJDH01. The sequence goes on from JAYVSR010000087.1 coordinate 3,013, forward strand.
GGGCTGCCGGAGAAGCCGCGATTGCCGATGCGTGGCGCGTCGTCGCCGGTCACGCCGACGCGCGCGGCATCCTGCCACATCAGTTGCAGAGCGGCTTGCGCCATCGAGATGTCGAGATACGCCCCCGCGCCGGTGCGCAGACGGCGAATGATCGCCGCCAGCAGTGCTTGTGCCGCCACCATGCCGGTGGCGGTGTCGACCACCGGAAAGCCGACTTTGAGCGGGTCTTCGCCTTCGATGCCTTGCATCATCGTCATGCCAACGGCTGACTGCACCACGTGATCGTAGGCGGCGCGGCGGCCCCATGCGCCTTCCTGGCCGAAGCCGGAGATCGAGGCATAGATGATGTCCGGCTTCACCGCTTTTACCGCTGCGTAGTCGAAGCCCAAACGCGCCGTCGCACCGGGGCGAAAATTTTCGATAAACACATCTGCTGTGCGCACCAGCTCCCGCAACAGTTCGCGGCAGCGTGGCTGCTTCAAGTCGAGGGCGAGCGACTGCTTGCCACCATTGATCGCGGCGAAGCCGATCGAGATGCCGGCGTCGAGCAAATCACGCGCGCCACCGCGCAGGATGTCGCCCTTGGCCGGATGCTCAACTTTGATCACCTCCGCACCTTCTTGCGCGAGATAGTGGGATGCAGTTGGCCCGGCGATCACATGCGATAGATCGATAACGCGGATGCCTGCGAGTGAGTTCATGCCCATAGCGTTCTTCCCTTTACCTACTCTGCCTTCGCGCCCGAAATCTTGATCAGCGTGACCCACTTGGCAGATTCGCTTTTCATGAATGCGGCGAACTCTTCGGGCGACGCCGACACGATGGCATCCGCACCGCCCGCCTCCAACTGCGCGCGCAGGCCGGGGTCGGCCAAGGCTTGTTTACTCGCTGCATAAAGTTTTGCGATCACGGGCGCAGGCGTGCCGGCCGGCGCCCACAGCCCGCCCCAGAAGTCCTGCACATAGAGGTCGTCGCCGTACAACTCTTTCATCGTCGGCACATCCGGCAGCGACGCCAGACGCTTGATCCCCATCACCGCCAGCGCGCGCGCTTTGCCGGACTTCACGTGCGGCACCGCCGTGCCCGCGACCGGAAACGCAAACTGGATTTGCCCGCCCAACAAGGCCGGCATGAGCTCGACCGAGCCGCGGTACGGAATATGGATCGCATTGAGCTTTTGCAAACTGGCAAACGTCGCGCCCGAGATATGCGCTGCCGTGCCGACCCCGCCCGAGCCGTAGTTGAAGGCACCGGGTTTGGCGCGGATCGCCGCTTCGAGTTCCTTCGCTGACTTGATCGGCGATTCGCTCGGCACAATCAACACCGATGCGGTGGTGCTGGTGAGGGTGACCGGCACAAAGCTCGTGTGCGGGTCAAACTTAGCTGCGGGCTGCAAAATCTTTTGCACCAGTTGCGAGAGTGAACCGGCGAGCAGCGTGTAGCCGTCCGGTGTGGCTTGTGCCACCACCTCGGCGGCGACGATGCCGGCCGCGCCGACGCGATTCTCCACCACCACGGCGCCGCCGAGCGCTTCGGCGATCTTCGGTGCCATGCGCCGCATTTCCACATCCGGCCCGCCGCCGGCCGCGAACGGGACGATGATTTTGATCGGACGCGAGGGAAAAGATTGCGCCACCACTGCGCTGGTGTGCGCAACCGTGGCGCTGGCGATTGCACATAGCAAGAGGGCGAGGGTGGTACGTCGCAGTGTCATTCGGGTTTCTCCATTTTTGGCAAGTTCAAGTTGGCTCAGTGCGTGGCTCAGTGCGTGTCTCGGTGCGCGGCTCAGTGCGTGGCTCAGGTCTCAGTTCAGTCCGTGGCTCAGCCCCCAGCCTCAATCCGCCAGCGCCTGATATGTCAACTGCCGCATCAGCGCGCGATAGTGACGGCGCAGATCCGGCGCGCACAGCATCAGCACGCCGATCAATTGCTCGGCCGGATCAATCCAGAAATAGGTTCCATGCACGCCCGACCAGTAGAACTCGCCGGGCGAGCCGGGCGTCGGGTTGCGGCCTGCTTCCTTGCGGACACAAAAGCCGAGACCGAAGCCCTGGCCGAATTCAGCCAACGGTGCCGACTCTTCGAACTGCGCGCGCGCCGTAGCGCTGACGTCGATGCCGGGATGGAGGTGGTCGCAGGTCATCAGCGCGACAGTCTTGCGCGACAGCAAGCGTTCGCCGCTTGAGGTGGTGCCGCCGATGAGCAACATTTGCGCAAATTTTAAATAGTCCCCGGCGGTCGAGACCATGCCGCCGCCACCGGATAAAAAATTCGGCTTCACCGTCAGGGTGCGCGACATCGGCGGCCGTTCGCCGGTCTTCGGGTCGATCTGCGCTTCGGCGATCCGCGCCGCTGCGCTCTCCGGCACGACGAAGCCGGTGTCGATCATCCCCAGTGGCCCGGTGATGCGCGCAGCGATGAAGGCATCGAGCGCCATGCCGGACACCACTTCGACCAAGCGCCCGAGCACATCGGTAGACATGCTGTAGTCCCACATCTCGCCGGGCTGATGTTGCAGCGGCAGGGTGGAGAGCTTGGTGATGAACTGTGCCGTGGTCTGCGCGCTGTCCATCATGTTGGCGGCGCGATACGCCACCTTCACCAGCGAGTCACCAAACTGGCCATAGGTGATGCCCGAGGTATGGCGCAACAAATCCTGCACGGTGGTTTCGCGGCGCGCGGCTTCGAGATGCAATTTGCGGCGGCCATTGGCGTCGGTTTCTTCGACCCCGACTTGCAGATGTTTCAACTCCGGCAAGTAGGTGGAGATTGGGTTAACCAGACGAATCAGGCCTTCCTCGGCCAACATCATCACGGCGCACGAGACCATCGGCTTGGTCATCGAGGCGATGCGAAAAATTGAATCGGTGGTCATCGCCACGTTCTTCTCGCGGTCGCGATAACCAAACGCGTTGAGGTAGGCCAATTGCCCGCGCCGGGCGATCAGCGCGACGGCACCGGGGATCGCACCGCGATCAATGTCGGCGTTGAAGGCGGTGGCGATGCGGGCGGCGCGCCGTGGGTCTAGCAGGGCGGGGTCGAGCAGGGTGGTGTCGAGATGAGTGGTCATGATGGCGGCGCCAGTGTGGTGGCGTGGTGTGGTGTGGAGTAAACATGGATTGTCGCGGATTTTTGCGTCGCTGCTGTGGCATCAGTTCAGCCCCTATACTCGCAGCGCGTTTTCGGCAGAGTTGCCTGCACAATTGTTCCGCTCAAAATTCTCTTTCAAATGCCTGTTCCTGCCGGTCAGATGACGGAGCACCGCCTGGTCTGGCGCGCCTACGGCCTGGCGTTCATGCTCGCGCTCGGCGTCACGGTATCGAATTCGTTCGCGCGCTTCGCCTATGCGCTGGTGCTGCCGGCGATGCGGTCGGAACTCCACTGGAGCTACGCCGAAGCCGGCTGGCTGAACACCGCGAATGCGATTGGCTATTTGGCTGGCGCGGTACTGACGCGCTTGGTGATTCGCCACACTGGCAATCGCGTCTGGTTCATCGGCGCAGTGTTCCTGACCGCACTGGCAATCATGGCGACCGGCTTTACGCGCGACCTCGCCTGGCTCGGGGTGTGGCGGATTGTCAGTGGCATCACCGGCGCTTCGGCATTCATTGCGGGCGGGGCGTTGTCGGGCAACGTGCTGCCGTCGAGACCACAGACGGCATCGACCACCATCGCAATTTACTTTGCGGGCGGCGGTGTCGGGTTTTTGCTGTGTGGCGTGGCGTTGCCGTTGTTGCTTGACGCCGCTGGGCCATCTGCCTGGCCGCGCGCGTGGGTGTGGATGGGCTGGACTGGCCTCGTGATGTTTTGTGTGTGCGCGTGGGCAGCGTGGAACATCGCCGAACCGGGTGCAAGCGAAGCGCCGAGCAGCGCCAGCCCGGCAGGCGTCAAACCGCTCAAAGCCGGCCTCGTCGCATACACCCTGTTCGGCCTCGGCTATATCGGCTACATGACCTTCGTCATCGCCTGGATGCGCGACAACGGCGCTTCCACTGGCGAAGTGATCGCCGTCTGGTCTACCTTCGGCGTCGCGAGTCTGGCAGGGCCGTGGCTGTGGCAGCGCGCGCTCGCGCACTGGTTGCCGGGGCGCATGCTCGCTGCCGCGCTGGCGGTGGTGGCGCTGGGCGCGTTGCTGCCACTGCTCAATGCGGGCATCGTGTCGATGGTGGTGTCGGCGGCGTTGTTTGGCGCGTCGATGTGGAACATCCCCGGCGCTGTCACCACGTTGGTGAAACGCGCATTGCCAAAGCAGGAGTGGGGCGCAGCAGTGGCGAGCTTCACTATCGTGTTTGCGATTGGGCAGATCGGCGGGCCGATGATGACCGGTTGGCTCGCCGATCTCTACGGCGGCTTGCGGGTCGGGCTGGCGTGTTCAGTCGGGGTGCTGGCGGTTGGCGCGGTGGTGGCGTTGATGCAGCGCGATGTGGTGGAGCGCATGGCACGCAGTGCAACGTGAGCGCTGCTCCTCGCTCCTCCACTTTTGGGCAGCGCACCAAACTGTTGCGAAAACTTCAAGATATCAGCGCCAACTAGCTGAAAAGACTGGACATTTGTCATAATTTGGCGGTATGGTGGAGGTTCGTTCCGGCGTCGTTCCCGGAAATCTGCGCGAATTTTTCACTGAGGTGCCGCGTATGTCCGTCATCGCTGTCGTCAACCGCAAGGGCGGGTCGGGCAAATCGACCATCGCTACCCACATCGCCGCCTGGCTCGCGGGCAATGGCCACGACGTCATGCTCGGTGATGTGGATCGCCAGCAGTCATCGCGTTTGTGGCTCGATCTACGCCCGCCGACGCAGCCAAAAATTCAGGGTTGGACAATTGATGATCGCAACTTCGCCCGGCCCCCGGCGGGCGTCAAGCATGTGGTGCTCGATACGCCTGGCGGCTTTCAGGGCGTTGGCCTGATGAAGGTGGCGATGTATGCCGATGCGATTTTGTTGCCCGCCACACCGGCCTTGTTTGACCGCCAGGCCGCCGCAGATTGTTTGAAAGAATTGCGCGCTTACCCGCGCGTCGCGCTGGGCAAGTGCCGCGTCGCGAGTATCGGCATGCGCATCGACGCGCGCACCCGCAACGGCGCGCTGCTCACCGAGTGGGCGGCGGGGCTTGGCCTGCATCATCTGGGTACGATCAAGGAAGCGCAGTTGTATGCGCGCTGCCTGGAGCAGGGCTTGTCGGTGTTCGATTTTCCGCCGGCCAAAGTGGAGAGCTATTTGCCGGAGTGGGCGGCACTGCAAGAGTGGATCGGCGAGGCCTTGGCCGCGCAAGCGCCTGCGCCCGAGCCGGTGCGCCCTGAGGTGGAGCGGCTGCGCACACCGATGCGCTCGGTGTTGTCGTCGGGGCAGCCGCTGGCTGCTGCACAGGCTGTCGCGCGGCTGACGCCTGCAGCGGCGAACGGGCCACTTGCGCCGGTGGCGCAAGTGCCAGCTTTTCTCAGCGCTTAAGCCGTCGTCTGCGCGCATGTCTCAACCACAGGTCTCGTCGATTGGCGTGTTGACCTCGGGCGGCGACTCACCCGGCATGAACGCGGCGATTCGCGCCGTCGTGCGCGCCGGGCTTTCGTATGGGATGAAAGTCTATGGCGTACACGACGGCTATCTCGGTCTTTACGAAAACCGCATCGTGCCGCTGGAACGCAACAGCGTCTCGGACATCATCAATCGCGGCGGCACCTTTCTCGGCTCGGCGCGCTTTCCGCAGTTTATTGAAGCGGCGATCCGTGAGAAGTGCGTGGCCAATTTGAACGGGCGCGGCATCGGTGCGCTGGTGACCATCGGCGGCGACGGCACCTATCGCGGCGCAGCCGCGCTCACCGCGATGCAAGTGCCGTGTATCGGCCTGCCCGGCACCATCGACAACGACATCCCCGGTACCGACCTGACGATTGGCTTCGACACCGCGCTCGGCGTCATCACCGACGCGATTGACCGGCTGCGTGACACTTCTTCGTCGCACAAGCGCATTTCCATCGTTGAAGTGATGGGGCGGCACTGCGGCGACCTCGCGCTCGCGGGTGCGCTGGCGGGCGGCGCGGAGTTTGTCGTGGTGCCGGAGCGCGGGTTTGACAAGAATGCCCTGCTGTTGCAAATCGAGGCCGGCATCGCGCGCGGCAAGCGCCACGCGCTGGTGGTGGTGTGCGAACACATGACGGACGTGAATGCGCTCGCCGCCGAGATCGAGGCGCGCACCGGGCAGAACACCCGTGCCACCATCCTCGGTCACGTGCAGCGCGGCGGCTCGCCGACGGCAAGCGACCGCATCCTCGCGTCGCGCATGGGCGCCTATGCGGTGCAGTTGCTGACCGACGGGCAGCAGGGCCGCTGCGTTGGCGTGCGCGGCAGTCAACTGGTGCATCACGACCTGATCGAATGCGTGACGAAAATGAAGCGACCGTTCAATGAAGAACTGTTTAACCTCGGCACCCGATTGTTTTGACGCGCGGGTTTTGATACAGTCACGTTGCTGTTCATCAATTACCTCAGGAGAACCCCGCCATGTCCAAAGCCCGTGACCAGAAAAAGCAGGAAAAGAAAGAGCCCGCCAAGACGCTGAAAGAAAAGCGCGCCGACAAGAAATTGAAGAAGCCCAAGTAAAAAATCAAGTCATTCACAGCGCCGCCATCTTTGGCGGCGCTGTCACGTCAGGGGCGCGGAGGGTCTGCGCTACTCCGGGAAAAACGGCGCAAAGCCGCTCGCACCAAGGGTTTTGGGGCAATTGGTCTGCTGGCATTCGCCGGAAGAGTCAGTCGCGTCCGCCATGCTGCGCCTGCACGTCGCGCCGGGCAACGCCGCTTATTTACCATGTGATAAATTAGGTTTCCGGATTTGATCCGGCGCCTCTCCATCCCAATTCTCGTCACCGCAGCGCCCCCGCGCTGCCCACTCGGAGCCCACCATGCCGATTGCCAACATTCGCGGCGTCAATCTCAACTACGAAATTTTTGGCGACGCGGCGGATCACACGCTGCCGTGGTTTGCCTTTGTCACCGGCGGCCGGCGCGGCTATGGCGAGTTCATCTCGCTGGCGAAAAAGCTTAGCTCCGAAGGCTGCCGCGTGCTGCTGCACGACCGCCGCAATACCGGCGCGTCCGACGTGCTGATCGCCGGTGAAGACGGCGAAGAAGAAATCTGGGCCGATGATCTGGTGTTGTTGTTGAAACAGTTGAACGCGACGCCGGCGTTCATCGGTGGCACGTCGTCCGGTGCGCGCATGTCGATGCTGGTGTATCTGCGCCACCCCGAGGCGGTGCGCGCGTTGATCCTCGCGCGCATCACCGGCGGGGCGTTTGCGGCGGGGCGCTTGCCCAATATGTACTACGGCCAGTTCATCAAGGCGGCGAACGAAGGCGGTATGGCCGCTGTGTGCGCGACCGAGCAGTATCAGGAGCGCATCACCGCCAACCCGGGCAATCTGGCGCGGCTGATGGCGATGGACGCGAAAGAATATGTGCGCGTGATGGAGCATTGGCTGTCGATTTTCTTGAAAGGCCCGCGCGCGCCAGTGATGGGCTTGACCGATGCGCAGTTGCAGTCGATCAAAGTGCCGACATTGATCGTGCCAGGTAACGACAACACCCATGCGTCAGTGAACGGCCACGCGGCGGCGAAGTTGATTCCGGATGCCGAGTTGTTTGAGCTGCCGATCAAGGACATGGACGTGCCGTTGCTGGCGTTTTCCGAGTGGGCGCCGCACGAGCCGGCGCTGGCGAAGAAGTTTGTCGAGTTCATGCGGCGCGTGGCGAGCCCGGCGCGTGCTGCGGCTTGATTGCGCAGCACGCAAAAGCATGCGGGAACATCAGCCGAAAAACCAGCAGCCAAAAAACCAGCACGACATCGAGGAGATCGACGATGAAAAAATTCGCACGCATGACGGCAGCAGCGCTGCTGCTCTCCACTCTGGCAACCGGCGCAGCGCTCGCGCAAACCTGGCCGTCGAAAGCAATCCGCTTCGTCGAGCCCGCCGGCCCCGGCAGCGCGGTGGATGTGTTCGCGCGCAAGCTTGGGCCGCCGCTCGGCGAGGCGCTCGGCCAATCGATCGTGATCGACAACCGCCCCGGCGCCAACAGCGCCATCGGTGCGCGTGAAGTTGCGCGCGCGCCCGCCGACGGCCACACTTGGCTGCACGCCAACATTAACAACTCGCTCAACGACTTGCTCAGTAACGACAACTGCTGCCGCCTCGGTCAAGAGTTGTTGCCGGTGACGCGCCTGACTTCAACGCCGCTGGTGATGGTGGTGCATCCTTCGGTCGCCGCCAACAACCTGAAGGAATACATTGCGCTCGCCAAGGCGCAACCGCAATTGCTCACCTTCGCCTCCGGCGGCACCGGCGCGATCACGCAAT
>JAYVSR010000088.1:0-8274 GCA_043775155.1 Burkholderiales bacterium
CAGTTCGGGACTTCCACCCGTTGGAGTGGCGCAGCTGGCCGAACTCAGGCCTCCCCCTTCGGGGTTCAATCTTTGTTCAGCTTCACGACGCACCATGCGGCGATTTTATCCGCTGCTGCCGGGGGCATTGCGCCCTGCTGATCCGGATAATTTATTTGCTTCTGACACAGCGGTCCACGCCGCTTGTTCGCGTCGCTGTTCGCGTCGCTGTTCGTGTCATCGTTCGCCCACCGTTCACGTGGCGGTTCGTGTCACGTTTCTCGCCACCCCACCCCGCTACAATCTTGCGCATGCCGCAAAGGAAAAACACTTCTGCCAACGCCCGTCGTGCGATTGCCGCGCGCGCAGCGCGCGTGATGGCTGAAGACAGCGTGAGCGACTTCGCCAGCGCCAAGCGCAAGGCGGCGCGCCAGCTTGGCTTTGCCGACAACGACGCCCTGCCGTCGAACGATGAAGTCGAAGCCGAGTTGCGCACCTATCAAGCCCTATTCCAAAATGAAGAGCAGCGTGAACGGCTCGGATTGCTGCGCGGCGCTGCAATCGATTTAATGCGCGAATTCACCGCGCATAACCCGCATATCAGCGGTGCCGTGTGGAATGGCACTGCCGGTCGCGACAACGGATTGCAGCTCGACTTATTCACCGATAACTCGAAAGCCGTCGAGATGAAATTGCTGAGCGCGAACACGCCCTACCGGGCCGAAGAAAAGGCGCATTTCAACCCGGTCTTGACGCGCAGAATTCCCGTACTCGCATTTGAGTGGGGCGATGTGCCAGCGCGCGTTGCCTTGTATGCCGCCGACGACTTGCGCGGCGCGCTAATCGCCGATGCGAATGGCGTCGTGCCGCGCGGCGGCTTGAGCGCGCTCGAAGCACGCATGGCGCAAGCGGATTCAGCCGCGCAGGTCGAGGATTTCCTCGCTGCAATTCGCTGAACTACCTGCCGCCTCCCTGCGCCGCGCCGTTCCGCTCTGACCTCCCCGCGCGTTTCGCTTCACCCCCTTAGTCCCTTAGTTACCATGCCGCTTCCCACCATCGGCCGCAATTGGCAAACCGGGTTGATGGCGCTGGCCGCCTTGCTCGCTGGCGTCCTGGGCTTTTGGTTCAACGCACAACGTTTGGTGCCAGACCAGCACGCGGATGCTGCGGCAGCGCTTTGGCGCGCCGAACTAAGGGACCTACAGGGTCAGCGATTCAACATGGAGTCGCTCAAAGGCCGGCCATTGGTGGTGAATTTTTGGGCCAGTTGGTGTGGGCCATGCATCGAAGAAATGCCGGATTTTCAGCGTGCAAGCCAGACCACGGTCGGCAAGAAAGCGACATTTATCGGCATTGGCATCGATTCTGCTGAAAAAATGCGCCCATTTGCCGATAAATTGGGGATCACTTATTTACTGCTTGAGTCCGGCGCGCAAGGACTGGACTTGGTCAGAGCGACAGGAAATCGTGCGGGTGCCTTGCCGTTTACCCTGATTCTGGACGCCAAAGGCGGTGTCACGGTATCCAAGTTGGGCAAGCTCGACTACGCCGAACTGACACAAATCCTTTCCAGTTTATAAGCCACCGACTCTCTAAAACCCCGCGTCCAAGCCCAGACGCAGGACTTAGTTTCCTGTAAACTGCGGTCAACTTCGCTTAAGTATCCCCATCACATGGTCAAAAAAACCAGCAAAAAAATTACCGGGAGCCTGTCCACCGCCAAGCGGCGCATCTTGGTGCTCCATGGCCCGAACCTGAATCTACTGGGGACGCGCGAGCCGGCCATCTACGGCTCTGAAACCTTGGCCGATGTGAATCGGACGCTGGTGGAAGCTGGCGCTTCAGAGGGCATCACAGTGGAAACCTTTCAGAGCAACCACGAGGGCGCGCTGGTGGACCGAATCCAAGCGGCGCGCACCGACGGCACAGCGTTCATCGTGATTAACCCGGCCGCGTATACCCATACCAGCGTAGCGATGCGCGATGCCATTGCGGCGGTGACGATCCCTTTCATCGAAGTGCATCTGTCCAACATCCATAAACGCGAGGCATTTCGCCATCATTCGTACTTTTCCGACATCGCAGTGGGTACCATCGTCGGCCTCGGTAGCCGCGGGTACATGCTCGCACTGGTTTACGCGATGAATGAAATTTCCAAGTAAATAGGACTATTTAAGGAGTATTTACGTGGACTTAAGAAAACTCAAAACCCTGATCGAACTGGTCGAAAGCTCCGGCATTGCCGAACTGGAGGTGACCGAGGGGGAAGAAAAAGTGCGTATCGTCAAATCTGGCGGTGTGGCTCAAAATACCCTGATGTACGCTGCGCAATCACCGATGATGCAGGGAATTCCTCATAGCCAGCCCTCCGCACCGGCAACCGCGATTGCAGCGACTGCCGAGCCGCCAGCACCCGAACCCGCAGGGCATGCAGTGAAGTCGCCGATGGTCGGTAGCTTCTACCGCTCGGCTACGCCGGGCGGCAAGGCGTTTGTTGACGTCGGCTCCGAAGTCAAAGAAGGCGACGTGCTCTGCATTATCGAGGCGATGAAACTGCTCAACGAAATCCCGGCGGACAAGGCCGGGGTGGTTAAGCGGATTTTGGTGGAAAACGGCCAGCCGGTGGAGTATGGACAGACGTTGATCGTGATCGAGTGACGTTGGCGCGGACCACAGCGGTGCCATCTCTCGGCCAAGCATGCAATCGCGTGCTGTACGCATCCCCGCATGCCACGTGATATGCAACATCGTATGAAAACTGAGGCGGCACATACCTGATGGCCATGTTCGGAAAAGTATTGATCGCCAATCGCGGCGAAATCGCACTGCGTATCCAGCGCGCTTGCCGTGAAATGGGAATTCGCACCGTCGTCGTTCACTCCGAGGCGGACACCGAAGCCAAGTACGTCAAGCTGGCAGACGAGTCGGTCTGCATCGGACCGGCTCCCTCGCCGCTGAGCTATCTCAACATGGCAGCGATCATCAGCGCCGCCGAGGTGACCGATTCCGAGGCGGTTCACCCGGGCTACGGCTTTCTCTCCGAAAACGCCGACTTTGCCGAGCGGGTGGAGAAAAGCGGTTTCGTGTTCATCGGGCCACGCCCGGAGTCGATCCGCCTCATGGGCGACAAGGTGTCGGCCAAACAGGCGATGCAGAAAGCCGGTGTGCCATGCGTACCCGGTTCCGGCGGCGCGTTGCCGGACGACCCGAAAGAAATCATCGCGACCGCGCGGGCGATCAAGTATCCGGTGATCATCAAAGCCGCCGGTGGCGGTGGCGGGCGCGGCATGCGCGTGGTCCACACCGAGGCGGCACTGCTCAATGCGGTGACGATGACACGCTCCGAAGCAGGAGCTGCGTTCGGTAATTCGACCGTTTACATGGAAAAGTTTCTGGAGAATCCACGGCATATCGAGATCCAGATCCTGGCTGACCAGCACCGCCAGGCCGTTTGGCTCGGTGAGCGCGATTGCTCGATGCAGCGGCGCCATCAAAAGGTGATTGAGGAAGCGCCGGCGCCGGGGATTCCGCGCCGCCTGATCGAGCGCATCGGCGAGCGCTGCTCTGACGCCTGCCGCAAAATCGGCTATCGCGGGGCCGGCACGTTTGAGTTTTTGTTCGAAGACGGCGAGTTCTTCTTTATCGAGATGAACACGCGGGTCCAAGTCGAGCATCCGGTGACCGAAATGATCACCGGGATCGACATCGTGCAAGAGCAGATCAGGGTGGCGGCGGGCGAAAAGCTGCGCTTTCGCCAAAAAGACATCGTGCTCAAGGGCCACGCGATCGAGTGCCGGATCAATGCGGAAGACCCGTTCAAATTCACCCCCAGTCCGGGGCGCATCACGGCCTACCATCCGCCCGGCGGCCCGGGCATCCGGGTTGATTCGCACGCTTACAACGGTTATTTCGTTCCACCGCACTACGACTCGATGATCGGGAAAGTGATCGCTTACGGCGGCGACCGCGCGCAGGCGCTGGCGCGGATGCGCATTGCCCTCTCCGAGACGGTGATCGAGGGAATCAATACCAATCTGCCGCTGCACCGTCTGATGATGGACGACACCAATTTCACCGCTGGCGGCACCAGCATTCATTACCTGGAGCACAAGCTCGCGAATCGGTCGGCGAAGTAGGCCTGATCTGGTACCGGTGCAGATGAACCACCATGCCGTGGCGTGAACTTCGATTGGTATGTGCGGCCTCGGTCGCCGAATTGCTCAGCGATGCCTTGCTTGACGCCGGCGCGTTGTCGGTGTCGGTTGAAGATGCGGATGCCGGAACACAGGCCGAGCAACCGCTGTTTGGTGAACCTGGCAGCGTCAGCGAAGCGGCATGGACGCGCAACACGGTGGTGGCCTTGGTCGATGCACAGACCGACGATGCAGCGCTGTTAGCGCGCGCCGCGCACGCTGCCGGGCTCGGCACCGTGCCGGCCCACACCGCCATCGACGTGGCCGAACAGGACTGGGTGCGGCTGACGCAATCTCAATTTGAACCAATTCGTATCTCACCGCGACTATGGATTGTGCCGACTTGGCACGACATCCCGGATCCGCATGCCATCTCGATCCGTCTCGACCCTGGACTGGCGTTTGGCACCGGTAGCCACCCCACCACGCGCATGTGCCTGGCGTGGCTAGATGCCCACGTGGCAGCGGGCAATTCAGTGCTCGACTATGGCTGCGGCTCCGGCATCCTGGCGATTGCCGCCGCCCGGCTCGGCGCAGGGCGGATTGTAGCCACCGACATTGACGTGCAGTCACTCACCGCTACGCGTGACAACGCGCAGGCGAACGATTGTTCGCTCGACATTTTTACGCCGTCTGCGTTGCCGCCGTTTCAGGCGCAGATCGTGGTGGCCAACATTTTGACCAACCCGCTCAAGGTGTTGGCACCGGCACTCGCCGCACGCGTCTGCGCCAGTGGCAGCCTGACCCTTTCTGGTATTCTCAAATCACAAGCCGCCGAAATCATCGCCGTCTATGCGCCGTTTGTCACATTACAAATTTGGCGCGCCGAAGAGGGCTGGGTGTGTTTGAGCGGCACCAAAAGTGGAACCACATCTTGATCGCAGCCGGATAAGACTTGACCATGGCAATGCTGACCCGCTGCGTGGCTTGCAGCACGACATTTCGCATCACTACCGAGCAACTGATATCGCGCCAGGGCAAGGTGCGTTGCGGCGCGTGCGGCGAAGTGTTTAGCGCCCTGCAAAATTTGGTTCATAGCCGTGACGAAAATACTTCCGCGCCACCTGTGGAAAAGGCCGATCTGACCCCAGCAGACTTGGCGTCATCCGCGCTGACAGTGCCTTCGCTCACCACTGCGAGCGTCGTGTTAAATGTGCCTGCCCCCCCCGTGGCCGAGCTACCGCCTGATTCCGAAAACCCGCTCCCAGACCCACTCTCCGATGAATTGACCGATAGTACGGCGGAGCAAGTTCAAGAAACACAAATCGACCTACCACGTGCGAAAAAGACCGCATGGTGGGCGTTGGCCGGTATCGTGCTTGCCACCATCACATTGACTGCGCAAGCTGCCTATTTCTACCGCAATGAAGTGGCGGTGCGCGTTCCCGAGACCAAGCCCTGGCTTGAACAAGTCTGCCTGCAAGCCGGTTGCAAGCTGGAGGTGCCGCGTGACGCGCAGGCGATTAGTATCGAGTCATCCGATTTGCAAGCTGATCCGGCAAACCGGAATTTGCTGACGCTGGTAGCGTTGCTGCGCAACCGCGCAAGCTTTGGGCAAGAGGTGCCGCATCTTGAACTGGCGCTGACTGACGCGCAAGACGCGCTGGTCGCGCGGCGCGTGTTGCTACCGCGCGACTATGCCGGTACTGCGCTATTCGCCGCCGGGGCAGAGATTCAAATGCGCGTCGTGATTGACGCCGGTCTGCTCAAAGCGAGCGGCTATCGGCTCTATGCGTTCTACCCGTAGCGCCGCGGCATACAATCTTTTTTCTTGGGCGGCTTGCGCCGTTCGCATTGACTTCTGTTTCGCTTAACCCGCATAACCCAAAAGGAACAACATGTCGGTTCTGATCTGTGGCTCGATGGCCTTCGACAACATCATGGTCTTCAGCGGCCGCTTCAAGGAACATATCCTGCCCGACCAAGTACACATTCTCAATGTGGCGTTTCTGGTACCCGAATTGCGCCGCGAATATGGCGGCTGTGCTGGCAACATCGCGTACAACCTGAAAATGATTGCTGCGCGGCCAGAAGAAGAACCGGTCATCATGGCGACGGTCGGTGAAGACAGTGACGGATACTTCTCCCGCCTGACCTCGCTAGGACTGGAAGCGCGCCACGTTTCCGTAATCCCCGAGACCTTCACCGCGCAAGCCTTCATCACCACCGACCTGGACGACAACCAGATCACTGCGTTCCACCCTGGCGCAATGAATTCATCGCAAGTCAATCACGTCGCCGACGCCTCTGATGTCAAGCTTGGCATCGTGGCACCCGACGGACGCGAAGCGATGTTGCAGCACGCGCGCGAGTTCGCTGAGGCCGGGATTCCATTCGTGTTTGACCCCGGCCAGGGGCTACCGATGTTTTCCGGCGATGAACTGATGGACTTCATCAGCATGGCCGACTATCTGGCGGTGAACGACTACGAAGCGCGATTGTTACAAGATAAAACGGGCCAGACCCCAGAGCAAATTGCGAAACTGGTGCAGGCGCTGGTGATCACGCGCGGCGCAGAAGGGTCTTACATCTATGCCGACGGTCAACGCCTCGATATTCCAAGCGTTAAAGCGGAGCAGGTGGTTGATCCGACCGGTTGTGGCGACGCTTACCGGGCCGGCTTGCTGTTCGGCATCGTCAATCAGCTCGATTGGGAAGATGTGGGCCGCCTGGCGGGCATTATGGGCGCGCTGAAGATCGCTCACAGCGGCGCGCAGAATCACCGGTTGACGCGCGACGAAATTGGCGCGCTATATGCGCAACATTTTGGATTTAGTTTGTGGTGAGTTAGTAGTCCGATTTAAAGTGACGACGGCGGCGGCGCGGCTGCCAAGGAGCATTTAATGACGTATGCAAAAACGATTTCCCGCCTTGCCGGTTGTGCCGCTGTTGCTGCCGGTGCGTTAGCACTCGGCGGCTGCGCCAGCCCCTCAAACTCCGGCAGCGTGTACACGCCCGGCCAGGCGCAGCGCGAGCAAACCGTGCGCATGGCCGTGGTCGAAGGGGTGCGTCAGGTGACGATTGAAAAAGCGCCGTCCGGTGTTGGCGCAGTCGCCGGTGGCGCAGTCGGCGGCGTCGCGGGCAGCAGTGTCGGTGGCGGTAAAGGCTCAACCATTACCTCCGTCCTCGGGGCGATTGCCGGTGGTCTGGCGGGTCAAGCGGTAGAGAGCAGCATCGGTCGTAAAGCCGGTCTGGAGATCACCGTCAAACTCGATAACGGCGAGCTGCGCGCGATCACGCAAGAAGCTGACGAGCAATTCAAACCGGGGGACCGCGTGCGCCTAGTGTCGGGTACCGGCGTTACCCGCGTCACGCACTGAAATGGCGGATGAAATAGCGCAGACATGCCGTGTGGTACAGAATTTTCCCGCGCCCGGCGGATTCGCCAACGACCCTATCTAGCGCAGGGCCAGCGCCGCGTAAAGTTGCAGGTGCCCCAGCAGCGCCAGAGCAATTTGCAGGAGCACGAGCAACACTAGCGGCGATAGATCGAATCCGCCCGCCAGCGGCAGGCGGCGGCGAATCGGCCGGAGCCACGGCGCGGTAATCGCGTCGAGCGCATCTACCGCCGGCGAATCAAACCGGAACCACGACATGATGGCACAAGCAATCGTGAGCCACAGCATCATGGTCAGCGCGGTAATGCTAATACCGAACAGCCCGAGCAACACCCAGCGGCCGGCTCCATGCGTGCTGGTGTAGTGACTCAGTCTGCCAGTGAGCGCGTCCAATAGCAGCGCTAGCAACAGTTCGAGGATGAGTGCCGCGATGATGCTGGCCCAATCAACACCAAGACGGCCCTTGATCAGGCGGCGCAAAGGCAGCACGATCCAGTCAGTCATCGCACAGATGAACTGCCCAACCGGGTTGCGAAACGGTACCCGCACCCACTGCATATAAAAACGCAGCAGTGCGGCAGGCACCAGCAGCCAATAGACTGCCTTGACCAGTATCCCCGCCACGTCATCCCACACACTAACACCTCGATCTCAAATGAAAAATCCGCACATGAGCGGGTCCTGATTGCTCAACGGGCGGATCGGGAAAACCCGGTCGCCGAAGCGACCGGGGAACAGCGCAAAGCTCAGGGACGGCTTCCCGT
>JAYVSR010000089.1:0-12070 GCA_043775155.1 Burkholderiales bacterium
TGTTCCGGCTTGCTGGTGGTGAACCAGCCGTCGCCGTCGCGCGGCACGGCGCCGTCCACATACACCACGCGCCCGACGCGGCCGGAGCCATCGAAGCGGTCGGCAGCGGCGGTGATGATGGCGCAGCCGTAGGAGTGGCCGGCCAGCACCACGTCGGTGAGTTCATAGGTCTCTATGTAATTCACCACGTCTTCGATGTGCGTGTCGAGAGTGATCTGCTTCGACGCCAGGTGTGCGTGCTCGCCCATGCCGGCCAGGGTTGGGGTGTGGACTTCGTGGCCGGTCGCGCGCAGCAATTTGGCGACGCGCGACCAGCACCAGCCGCCGTGCCAGGCGCCGTGGATCAATACAAATGTGCTCATGTCGCTTTTCACTTTTTGATCTCCTTGGGAAAATGTTGTCGGTCGGCAATCATTTCTTGTTCGTCTTGCGGCTGCGCTTGCGCGGCGCAGCGGCCACTTGGACGGCATCCGGTGCGTTCAACGCGTAAAACTCATGCAGCTTGGCTGCGAGCAATTCCTTGTCGGGCAATTGGGTCTGGTATTGCGCGACCAGCGCGGGCGAGAGTGAGCGGCTGAGTGCATATTCAACTACCTCACTATCTTTCGACGCGCACAACAACACCCCGATGGCGGGGTTTTCGTGAGGTTTGCGGTGGTCGCGGTCGAGGGCTTCGAGGTAGAAGCCGAGTTTGCCGAGATACTCGGGTTCAAAGCGATCGACTTTGAGTTCGATGGCGACGAGGCAGTTGAGGCCGCGATGGAAGAACAGCAGGTCGAGCGCGAAGTCGCGGCGGCCCACTTGCACCGGGTATTCGGAACCGATGAAGCAGAAATCGCGGCCGAGTTCGATCAGAAAATCCTTGAGGCGGGCGAGCAGGCCTTGGTGCAGGTCGGATTCCGAATGGGGTGAGGGCAGGTCGAGGAATTCGACGAAATAGGCGTCTTTGAATACGCTGTCGATTGCGGTGCCGTGCAATTGTCGCGCCAGTGGTGCGACTTTTGGTGGATGCAGCACAGTGCGTTCAAACAGTGCCTGCCGGAATTGTTGTTCCAACTCTCGCTTTCCCCATCGCTCCTGAAGGGATCTGCGCACGTAGAATTCACGTTCTTCTGATCGCTTCGATTGCCCCAAAATGATGAGGTTATGGGCCCACGGCAATTGTCGCGCCAGTGGTGCGACTTTTGTATCTGGTGCGTAAGTTTCGTAAAACTGCCGCATGCGAAAAAGATTCGACCGGGTAAAACCCCGCGCGCCCCGCAATGTTCGGGCGAGATGTTTCGCAAGGCCATCGACAACGCCTTCGCCCCATTCGGCGGTCTCGATCTTTCCGCTGATGTACTCGCCGATCTGCCAATACAGGCCGACAAGTTCGTTGCTGACCGCCTGATAGGCACGGGTACGCGCCTGTTCGATGAGGGCAACGACTTCCGAGAAGGCGGCCTCGACCGGCTTTACCGGCAGGCGTCTGGCGACGGCGCGTTTGACGACGGCGCGTTTGACAAGGGCGTGTTTGACAAGGGCGTGTTTGACGACGGCGCGCTTGACACCAGCAGTTGCTTTTTGGGTTGTCATGCAATTCCCGCTTTCAGAAAATTGTCCGGTAGCTCTTCAGTCTTTTTTCCAATAGTCAGCCAGACACCGTGGGTCAGTAGGTGGGAGCTCATTTTATTTCTC
Organism: Burkholderiales bacterium; assembly: GCA_043775155.1. Classification (GTDB taxonomy): domain Bacteria; phylum Pseudomonadota; class Gammaproteobacteria; order Burkholderiales; family JAEUOS01; genus CANJDH01. Next base: position 1,678 of record JAYVSR010000089.1, read on the forward strand.
TTCAATAAATGACCGAAGAATGGCTCCCAGAACGGCTTCCAGGCCAGTCTGCAAACAATCGATGCGGGTCAGATTGGTCATGCTGCGCAGCCAGGTGATCTGCCGCTTGGCGAGTTGCCGCGTCGCGGCGAGGCCTTTGTCGCGCAGCGCATCGCGGTCGATCTGGCCTTCGAGAAACTCCCATGCCTGACGGTAGCCGACGCAGCGCATCGACGGCAGATCGGCGTGCAGGCGCGGATGGCGGCGGCGCAGTTCTTTCAATTCATCAATTAGCCCGCGCTCGATCATGGCGTCGAAGCGGTGCGCGATGCGTTCGTGCAGCACAGCGCGGTCGGACGGTTCGAGCGCAATCGTGAGCAGGTCGAAGGGCAGCGGCGCGGGCGCTTGTGCGTTGCGTTTCAACAGCGCCGACATCGGCTCACCGGTAATGCGGATGATTTCGAGGGCGCGCGAGATGCGCTGCGAGTCATTCGGTTTCAAGCGTTGCGCGGTGGCGGGGTCGAGCGTGGCGAGCTTGGCGTGCAGGGCGGGCCAGCCGTGTTGGTGTGCGGCCTGCTCGATCTCCGCGCGAATCTCTTCGTCGGCGGACGGCAGGTCGTCGATGCCGTCGCGCAGCGCCTTGAAATAGAGCATGGTGCCGCCGGCCAAGATCGGCAGCTTGCCGCGTGCGTGAATGTCGGCGATGGCGGTGAGTGCGTCGGTGCGGAAGAACGCTGCCGAGTAACTCTCGGTAGGGTCGATCAAGTCGATCAAGTGATGCGGCACGCTGTCGCGTTCTTCCATCGATGGTTTGGCGGTGCCGATGTTCATGCCGCGATACACCAGCGCGGAATCGATGCTGATGACTTCGCCGTTGAACTGCTGCGCGAGCGCGATGGCCGCGCCGGTTTTGCCCGAGGCGGTCGGGCCGAGCAAGGCGACTGCTTTGCCTCGTACCGGGGCGACTGCCTTGCCGCTTGTGGATGCGACGGTCAACCCTTCACCGTATGCATGAGGTAGTTGACGCCCGCATCACGCTCCAGCCAATAGCGGTTCGTCAGCGGGTTGTAGTGCATGCCGGTGAGCTCGCCCACATCAAGACCGGCGCCGCGGCAGAAGCGCGAGAGTTCCGAAGGATTGATGAACTTCATGTAGTCGTGCGTGCCGCGCGGCAGCAAATTGAGAATGTATTCCGCGCCGAGCACGGCGAACACATAGGCCTTCGGGTTGCGGTTGATGGTCGAGAAGAACACGTGGCCGCCGGGTTTAACCAGCACCGCGCAAGCGCGCACGACGGAGGCCGGGTCGGGAACGTGTTCGAGCATTTCCATGCAGGTGACGATGTCGAACGACGCTGGCGCGCGCGCGGCAAGGTCTTCCGCGCTGATGCATTCGTAGGTCACGGCCACGCCGGATTCGAGTTGGTGCAACTCCGCTACCTTGAGCGATTTCTCCGCGAGGTCGATGCCGGTGACACTCGCGCCTTTGCTCGCCATCGCCTCGGCGAGGATGCCGCCGCCGCAACCGACATCGAGCACGCGTTTGCCTGCGAGCGATGCGAGTTGGTCAATCCCCTCAAGCCGCAGTGGATTGATCTCGTGCAGCGGCTTGAACTCGGAGGTTGGGTCCCACCACTTGGCGGCGAGGGCTGAGAATTTTGCGAGTTCGGCTGGGTCGGCGTTATTCGTTCGCGACGAAGCGGCAGGATCGATAGTGTCAGCAGTGGTCATGTCGGGGGCCTTACTTTTGTTTCATTTTCGTTTTACGCATTCAAGATACGCCATTCCATCCGGCGGCGTGCCGCCCTGCTGGGCGCGCCACACGGTCTCGCCGAGGCATTCGAGAATGTCGTGTGCAGCTTCGTGCAATGAGCCGTGCTTCTGCGCAAGGCGTTCGTATTCGCCGCGCAACCCTGGTGGCTGATCAATCGAGACTTGTTCGGTGACTGACAAATGTAGCGAGAGGTGTAGGAACGGATTGGTCTCGCCGAACTCGGGCAGGTAGTCCTTGTCGCGATACTTCTCGGGCGCGGCCAGGAGTGGGTGGTACTCGGGGTGTTCGAGTACCCAGTCGAGCGCTTGGGTTTCGAGCGGCGTCATGATCTCTTTGGCGTTGTATTTTTTCCAGACGCCAAAAAAGAAATCACGCACTTCGTCGCGGGAGGGGTTGAACATCTCAGGCCGACTTCCTGCGCGCGGAAATTTTCCGGCCGAGTGGTGCAAGTGGTGCGAGTGGTGCAGGTGGTGCGAGCGGTGCGGATTTCAGAGGGCGTGTGTTCACCGGCACTGTCGTTTTTCTTTGAGCCGCTGCCCGCAAAGGCTTGGCAGGAGCCAGTTTTCGCGCCTTGGCCTTGAAACCCCTTGGTGGGAGCCGTTTTGGTGGGAGCCGCTTTGCGGGCAGGCCATCTTCCGGTTTCGGCGTCTTCTGTTTGAACTCACAAAGCTCGGCAATCCCGCACGCCGGGCAATCGGGCTTGATCGCCTTGCAGGTGTAGCGCCCGTGCAAGATTAGCCAGTGATGCGCGTGTTGTTTGAATTCATCCGGCACAAACTTGACCAACTTGCGCTCGACGATTTCCACCGTCTTGCCAGGCGCGATGCCGGTGCGGTTGGCGACGCGGAAGTTGTGCGTATCGACCGCGATGGTCGGCTCGCCAAACGCCATGTTGAGGACGACGTTGGCGGTCTTGCGGCCGACACCGGGCAAGGCTTCGAGCGCCTCGCGCGTGCCGGGCACGACGCTGCCGTGCTGCTCGATCAACATGCGGCAGGTGGCAATGACGTTTTTCGCTTTGGCTCTGTAGAGGCCGATAGTAGCGATGTAGTGCATCAGGCCGGCTTCGCCCAACGCGAGAATTTTCTCTGGTGTGTTGGCGACGGCGTAGAGCTTTCTCGTCGCCGCGTTGACGCCCTTGTCGGTGGCTTGCGCCGAGAGGATCACGGCGACCAGCAGCTCGAAGGTCGAGTCGTAGGTGAGGTCGCTCTTCGGGTGTGGATTGGCGGCGCGCCAGCGGGTGAAAATCTCGTGACGGATGTGCGGGTTCATGATTTTTTGCCAGCCTCTGCGTGGCCTGCCTGGCGCGCCCGGCGTGCGTCTGCTTCGGCGATTTGGCGCGCGACTTCGGCTGAGGCAGCATCAACGTTTTTCGGTTGCGCTGCTGCGCGCTGCTGCTTCGCGCGTTCGATGGCAGCGGCAATGATGGCTTTCTTTTTTGCAGTGGCGGCGTCGGCTTCGGTCTGGGCGGCTGCCGCCGTGGCGTCTGTCGCTACGCTTGCTGCGTCCGACACCGATGCCGGTGCCTTGGCGGCGAGCGACTTACCCGCCAGCCGCGCTTCCTTCTCGCGCTGCTCTTGATCGAGCCGGTCATTGCGCGAGTAATACCGCTGGCGCGCCAGCGCCGCATCCGCATCGCTCCACAGCCGCATCGGCGCCGTGTCGGAAACGGCAGGCACCATCGAGATGCAATCGACCGGGCAGGGCGCGATGCACAGCTCGCAGCCGGTACACCAGCTATTCAAAATCGTGTGCATCAGCTTCGGCGCGCCGATGATCGCGTCGACCGGGCAGGCTTGAATGCACAGGGTGCAGCCGATGCACAGGCTCTCGTCGATCAACGCGACTTCAAGCGGCTTCTCGACGCCGTTTGCCGGGTTGAGCGGCTGCGGCAGCGTCTTCAATAAATCCGCCAGCTTGACGATGCCCGTTGCGCCGCCGGGCGGGCATTGGTTAATCGGCGCTTCACCTTTTGCAATCGCCTCGGCATAAGGTCGGCAACCGGAAAAGCCACAACGCGTGCATTGCGTCTGCGGCAACAGCGCGTCGATGCGGTCAACGAGTGTGTCGGTGGACATGTTCGGGGCTTGGGCAGACACGTTTTCCAGAGCGGCGGAGGTGACTCTGGCAGATTGCGATTCAGGCTAGAATTATCTCATTTGATGCATCGCACAAACCGGTTTTTCACCGCCTGCCTGCGGCAGCGGTACGCGCAGTCTGCTGTTTGCAATACAAGATTGTCAATCGAGGCCACACCATGAGCGCGAGTGAAGCAGTACTAGCCGCCGCAAAAAAATCGCGCGTCGTCAAACGCGACCCGGAGCGTACGCGCGCGAAGATTCTCGAAGCGGCGACCGATGAGTTCACCAAGCACGGCTTGGGCGGCGCGCGCGTTGACAAGATTGCCAAGCGGGCCGGCACCAACGAGCGCATGTTGTATTACTACTTTGTCTCGAAGGATCAACTCTTCCTCACGGTGCTCGAGAACGTCTACATCAAGCTCGCTGAAGCGGAGAAGGCGCTGGAGCTGGACCATCTTGACCCGGTTGAGGCGGTCAAAAAACTGATCGAGTTCATCTGGAACTACTACATCTCGCATCCCGAATTCATCAGCCTGATCAATAGCGAAAATCTGCACGAAGCCAAGTACCTTAAAAAATCGCGCAAGCTGGCGCAACTGGTGTCACCGGTGCAGGACAACATTCGCGCCATCGTGCAGCGCGGGCAGGAGTCAGGCGTGTTTCGCGGCGGCATTGATCCGGCCGAGGTTTACATCACCCTGGTCGCGCTCAATTATTACTACCTGTCGAACCGGCATACGCTGTCGACCGTGCTGGCGCGTGATTTGATGAGCCCGGTGGCGAAGGAGAGCCACTTGCGTCACGCCACCGAGGTGGTACTGAGCTATTTGCTCAAGCCGAAATCCTAGCGCGCTGGCCTCACCAGCCTGCTTGACCAGCGTGCTTCACCAGCGTGCTTCACCAGCGTGCCTGTCCGGCGTGCTTGACCAGTGTCGTGAGAGGCTGGTTGAATCATGCTACCGTCTTGTTTAGTCGTCCATTGTTGCTTCAGGAGTCAGTCATGAATCTTATTCGCCGCACCACTCTTGCGTTGAGTTGCGCCGTTCTATCGTTGAGCGCACCCGTGGTCATTGCACAAGGCGTGACGGCGCAAAAAATCCTGATCGGTCAATCCGCACCGACCACCGGCGGCAATAAAGACCTCGGTAACGAGATCCGTCTCGGCGCGCTCGCTGCGTTCAACCTGGTCAATAAGGCTGGCGGCGTGGGCGGGCGGCAGATTGAACTGGTCACCCTCGACGATGGCAATGACGTGCAAAAAGCGATTGCCAACACCGACAAGCTGTTGAAAGAAGATCAGGTGTTCGCGCTCTATGGCTACGCCAGCGCGACGCTCGGGCGCAAGCCGCTCGAGATGGCGGCGGAGGCGGGCGCGCCCTTCTTGTTTCCTTTCACCGGCGCGCGCGTGATGCGCGGCTACAACAAGGTGTTGTTCAATCTGCGCGCCGGCTATGCCGAAGAAGCAACCAAGATCGTCGAGCATTTCAAGACCGTTGGCATCACCACGTTTGGCATCTTGTATCACGATGATGTGGTCGGCAAAGAGAATCTTGACGTGGTGCAAAAGGGCATTGAAGCGGGTGGCGGCAAAGTGATCGCCACCGCCGGCGTGTCGCGTAAAGGCGGCGACGCCGCGCCCAAAGCGCCCGCGATGGTGAAGGCGTTTCCGCAGGCGATCATCGTCACCGGGCTGTATGGCCCATCGTCCGAGTTCATCAAGGCGGCGAAGGCGGCGGGGTACGGCGCGCCGATTGTCGCTTTGTCATTCGTCGGCGGCACCCAGTTCGTCAATGCACTGGGTAACGACAAAAAAGGCGTGGTGATCTCGCAGGTCGTGCCGTTCCCCTGGGATATGAAATTGCCGGTGGTGCGCGAATACAAAAAGGCGTTGGCGGAAGTGGATGCCAAAGCGGAACCCTCGTTCACTTCGTTCGAGGCGTATCTCACCGGCAAGGCGATCATCGACGCCTTGAAGAAGAGCGGCCGTGAGCCGACGCGGGCAGCCTTTATGGCCGCGCTTGATGCGACCGCGTCACTCGACCTGGGTGGTCACACCATCGGCTTCAAGCCGAACGACCGCAACGGGTCGAAGTATGTAGACCTCACGGTGGTTAGTGCTGACGGCAAGATGCGGCAGTAGAAATTGATCGCTTTGGTATTCAAGCCCCGGCGGGCGTTGCACCCGCCGGGGCTTTTTCAATTGTGCGGAGAGGTTTAGCGAAGCGCGAGTTCCACTGCGCGCACGCCAGCGTAGTTCGCTTCCTCGAACAAAGAGAGACCGGATAAATCGCTGTGCGCAAACACCAGCGATCCTTGTAACGACGCCAGCGCCGCGCGCGCCGGTGAAGTGAGAAAACCCGGCGACGGTTGTGGCATCGCGTGGCCCCAGCGCCACAAGTCGATGCGTTCAATCTGATGCGCAAGGCGCTCGTGCGGGCGGCGCAGGTCAGCCAGGATCGCTTTGATCCACTCCGGCCAAGGCGTTTCCATCATCCGCTTGCGCGCCAGTGCCGGTGCCTCACCGCTGTGCGGCCAGTAATAGGTGAGCACGGTGGGGCCGGGGCGGGTGCGGATGGTCTGATGGGTGGCGACGACGTAGCCCAGGGCGTTGCTGTTGTAGAGCACGTTGTCCCACGATAGTGGCGCGGGGCCAGCGTCTTCCGGTGGGGCTTTCAGGTGCAGGTTGGCGACCAGCCAGGGGACATATTCGATGGTCTTGATCGCGCTTTGGAACGCGGGTGAAGCGTTGTCCCACACGCGTGCGAGGATGAAAGCCGGTGCAGCCCACAAGACGCGCTTGACCTTGTAGCGCACGCTGCGATTTTCTTTCGCGTGATAGACGTCGATCTCGGTGTGGGTTTTTGCGGTGACGACTTTTGTGCACAGAGCCGCAGAGGAGAAAAAGCCTGGAATCCGCTCCTGGAGCCATTCTTCCGTCTTTCTGGTGAGGTATCCGTTGCCCTCGGGCCAAGTTAAAACGGAATGCGAATCCGCATTTTTTGCTTGCCCGCTGCGCGAAGCAAAGTAATGCAGCCCGGCCCAGGCCGAGGTGTCTTTCGACAAACTGCCGAAGTCATCACGACAGCCGTAGTCCACATACCAGTGCAATGCGGGTGAGTCGAGGCCCCGGCTGACCAGCCAGCGGCGCATGTCGGTGCTGTCAAGCGCGGCATAGCGCGCGTCGCGGCTGGCGAGCGCACTGGGGATGGCGAACGGTTTGGCACCGAACAAATCGCGCCGCTGTTTGAAGTCAGCGATCAACTCTTCAAACTTTTTATATTGATCGAGTTCGCCCGGTGCGACCATGCGCGGCAACAGGCCTTCTTGCCACAGGCCGTTGCGATACAAGCGGTCTTGCGGCGCATGCACCAGCGCGTTGTCGTCGTAGAGCGGGTTGTCGCTATCAATGCCGCTTTTCAACACGCCGAGGTCAGCCAGGAGTTGACGCACATACACCGCCTCCTTCGGCGGCAGCGGCAGATAATGCGCACCCCAGGGGAACGGCGTGACTGCGCTCTGGCCCGCGCGTGCGTTGCCGCCCAGCACATCTTCGAGCTCGAACAGTTTGAAGTTCTTCGCACCGCGCCGGGTCAACTGCCACGCCGCAGAAAGCCCGGCCACACCGCCGCCGATGATGGCGAGATCGAGATTGATCGTCTCGGTCGGCGCGGGAAAGTCGGGCTTGCGCAGGCGATGCCCGAGCGCCATCGCCGGGCCGAGCACGTCGCCTTTGAATTCCGGCGCGCCGTCTTTGAAGTTGCAACTCGCCAGCAACGGACTCGCGCCAGCGGCGGAGAGCGACGTGAGGAACGCGCGGCGGTCGGTCATCAGCGCAACACCTTTTTCCATTCTTCTTCAAAATAGCGCACGAGGATTTGATTGTTGACGCGGTTGACTTCGACCGGTACACGTGCCATGTCGGGGGGGAACTCAAACATCCCCTTGATGGATTGCGCGTCGAACGAGCGCGGCGGCACCGGGAATTTCTCTGGCAAGGCGAACTTGCCGCGCCCGGCGATGATGTAGCCCCACTCGCCGAACGACGGCACGTAGGCGTGATACGGCGCAGTCGCCAGACCAGCGTCTTCAATCGTCGCGACGATGCACCAGAACGATTTGCGCGCGTAGTAGGGCGAGGTCGATTGAATCACCGCCAAGCCGGTGACGGAGAGATGCTTTTCGAGCAGACGATAAAAGGTCGTCGAGTAGAGTTTGCCAAGTGCGAAGTTGGACGGGTCGGGGAAATCGATCAGGATCAAATCAAACATGTCCGGATTGGTTTCGAGCCAGACCAGCGCATCTTGATTGAAGACTTTCACTTTGGGCGACGTCAGCGCGTGTTGATTGAGTTCAGTAAGCATCGGCGCGCGTGCGAACAGCGAAGTCATCTTCGCATCGAGATCGACCAGCGTGATCGACTCGATCTGCGGGTACTTCAATACTTCGCGAGCAGCGAGACCATCGCCGCCGCCGAGTATCAGCACGCGCTTGGCACCCGGCAAGGTGGCCAGGGCGGGGTGCACCAGCGCATCGTGATAGCGGTATTCATCACGCGAGGAGAATTGCAGGTTGCCATTCAGATGCAGACGAATATCATCGCGCCAGCGTGTCACCACGATGCGCTGATACGGGGTTGATTCAGCGTAGATGATCTGGTCGGCGTAGATGCCTTCTTCGGCCCAGGTGGTGAGTTTGTTGGCGGAGAGAAACGCACCGCTGAGCAGCAGCAGCGCCAACACGCCCTGTACGCGCAGGAACGAGGCGCCGCGCAAGGCCTTGTCATCCACACGCTCAAACACCTTCATCACCCACAGCGCGACCAGCACATTGAAAATACCGAACATCAGGCTGGTGCGCATCAGCCCCAGATGCGGCGCGAGCAACAGCGGAAACGCAATCGACACGGCAAGCGCGCCGAGGTAGTCGAAGGTCAACACCTGCGACACCACTTCCTTGAACGCAAGCTGGCCGCGCAAGATGCGCATGATCAGCGGAATCTCCAGCCCCACCAGCATGCCGGTGACGAACACCAGGCCGTAGAGCACGAGGCGGAACGACCCGCTCGACTGCGCGAACACCAAAAACAAAATCACCGCCGAGAAGCCGCCGATCACCCCGACCAGCAGCTCGATCTGCACGAAGCGGATCGCCAGGCCACGCTCGATGTAACGCGACAGCCAGGAGCCAACCCCCATCGCAAACAGGTAGGTGCCGATCACGGTAGAAAACTGGGTGACCGAATCGCCCAGCACGTAGCTCGACAGCGCGGCGGCGATCAGCTCGTAGGCGAGACCGCAGGAGGCAACGACAAAGACGGAAAACAGCAGCGCGTGGTGCAAAACCGGAACCTCAATGAGGCAGCGTGAGCCGGGCAAACCGGCGGCTGCCGGATTGAACAAGCATCGCGAGGTGAAGCAAAGAAGCGGTGCGTGTCAGTGAATCGCGGAGGCGATGATCAGCGCAATCCCCAGACACATTGCCGCGACCACGGTGGCTACCGCCTGATTGCGCTTCTCGACAATCTCTTTCCACAAGTCCACCGAGGGCGTGAGTTTGTCGATGATGACAAATACGACACAAAACACGAACACGCCGAGCAGCGAAAACACCAGCGAGTTGACCAGAAATTGCGGGTTAATCAGATCCATGATGCGCTTCTCCTTCTAGTAAATTTCAAGTTCTTGCCCGGTTGTGGGTCGATCCTCATTGCCCTACTTGTGTGACATGGTGCTTGAACGCCCCAAGCCGCCACCGCCGCCCCGGGCGATGCCGCTGGCGACGCTGGAGGCGAGCTGCTGCCCGGCACGGGCGCCGGTCAGGCTCATGCCTTGATGCTGAGCATAAGAAAAAAACGTCAGTGCAGCGATACTGCTGATGAGATAGAACTTGGTCATGTCAGGGCTGCCTTCGCGATTGTTTGGATCGTCGCTGCACTAGTCATCATCATCGCTTCCTGCATCACGTGGGTGATCGCTGTCGGCCCAGCGCGCGGTCTCGAATGATTTTTCGCGCCACCAGCCGGCCAGCGGCAGCAACAGCAGCAGCACTTGCAGCAGCACCCAGTTGAGCCATGAAGCATGACCGCGCTCGACCTTGAGCGTCGCCGCCACTGCGGCTTTGGCATCGCGCGCAATCTCGCCATCGACCTGCAGCTGGTAGGTGCCGGCCGGCACATCGCTGAACATCACCAGGCCGCTGCGCGAGCCTTCGCTCCAACTGTCACCATCTTCATCACGGCCGCTGTAGTGTTCGAGCTGCTGCTCGGCGCGCCAGACCCGGCCGGTGGCGGGGTCTACCAGGGTCAAGCCAAGCGCTGCCCATGAGTTGTCGAGGCCCGCCTCACTCGATATCGCCAGGTTGCCCTTGCCGGTCACCTTGAACGGCTGGGTCGTCATCGACAATTCAGTCTTGGGCAGAATCGCAACCGACTCTTTGTGCAGGGTTTGTGTGGTGATGGCAAACCAAAGCTGGATTGCGAGCGCAATCGCCGAGATCAGACCGAAGCGCTTCCACAGTTGTACGTTGGTGGCGTGCCAGGGTGAAGGCTGATTCGGTGCAAT
>JAYVSR010000090.1:0-2858 GCA_043775155.1 Burkholderiales bacterium
CAGGCGACGACAAGAGAATCTGGTGAGAATTGAGACCAACAACTAAATGGAAATCTTCGGCATACCTGTTCAGGCGATGATGGGCCAGCTGCTCATCGGGCTGCAGAATGGCGCTTTCTACGCCATGCTGAGTCTCGGCCTGGCGGTAATCTTTGGCCTGCTCAACATCATCAACTTCGCACACGGCGCGCTGTTCATGATGGGCGCATTCGGCGCGTGGATGGGCATGAACTATCTGGGGCTTAACTACTGGGCGTCGCTGTTGCTTGCGCCGTTGGCGGTGGGTGCAATCGGGGCGGTGGTAGAACGCACCATGCTTCGCAGGCTGTACCAACTTGATCATCTGTATGGACTGCTGCTGACGTTCGGACTCGCGCTGATATTTGAAGGTATGTTTCACAATCAATTCGGCTCTTCGGGACAATCGTACCCCGTTCCCGAACTGCTCAAGGGATCGACCAATCTGGGTTTCATGTTCCTGCCGAATTATCGCGCATGGGTGGTACTCGCGTCGCTGATCGTCTGCTTCGGCACCTGGTTCGTGATTGAGCGCACCAAGCTCGGTACGTACCTGCGTGCAGGCACGGAGAATCCACGCATGGTGCAGGCGTTCGGCGTCAACGTGCCGCTGATGATCACACTGACCTATGGCTTCGGCGTCGCACTGGCCGCGTTTGCGGGCGTACTCGCCGCGCCCATCATTCAGGTCACGCCGCAGATGGGCTCGAACTTGATCATTATCGTATTCGCCGTCGTCGTTATCGGTGGCATGGGATCAATCCTCGGCTCCATCATCACCGGGTTGGCGCTGGGGCTGATTGAAGGAATGACCAAGGTGTTTTATCCCGAGGCCTCGACAACTGTGGTGTTTGTGCTCATGGTCATCGTGTTGTTGTTACGACCGGCCGGCCTGTTTGGCCGGGAGAAATAGCCACATGCGATACGCATCATGACCCGCAATCAGGCAATCGGCTACGGCGCACTGCTGGTGGCCCTGATGATCGCACCGGCGCTGTTCTATCCGGTGTTCATCATGAAGTGCCTGTGTTTCGCGCTGTTCGCCTGCGCGTTCAATCTACTGTTGGGCTACACCGGCTTGTTGTCATTCGGTCATGCGGCATTCTTTGGTATGGCGGGCTATGTGGCCGGACACTCCATCAAAGTGTGGGGCTATCCGCCCGAACTGGGGATTCTTGCGGGGACCATCGTCGCCGCGCTGCTCGGCCTCGTCGTGGGCTGGCTGGCGATCCGCCGGTCAGGCATCTACTTCGCCATGATTACGCTGGCGTTGTCGCAGCTGGTGTATTTCTTTTGCGTCCAACAAAGTTGGACGGGCGCCGAAGACGGTCTGCAGGGTGTACCGCGCGGCAAGCTGTTTGGCATGATCTCGCTCGACAACCCGATGGCGATGTACTACACGGTGCTGGTGATCTGCGTGTTCGGTTTCTGGCTTATCCACCGCACCATTCATTCACCCTTCGGACAAATCTTAAAGTCGATCCGCGAGAATGAACCACGTGCAATTTCGCTTGGCTATGACGTCGATCGCTACAAATTGGTCGCCTTTGTCCTGTCGGCGATGTTGGCGGGCCTAGCCGGCGCAACCAAAACCGTCGTCTTTCAACTCGCGTCGCTCACCGACGTGCACTGGCATCAATCGGGCGAGGTCGTACTAATGACGCTGCTCGGTGGCCTCGGCACCATGCTCGGCCCCGTGGTCGGCGCGTTCACCATTGTTGGGTTGCAAAACTACCTTGCCGGCTTCGGCTCGTGGGTGACAGTCATTACCGGTGCGATATTTGTCATCTGCGTACTTGCGTTTCGCCGCGGTATTGTCGGCGAGATTGCGCACCGTCTCAAGCGCAAGTAGTCCCCGTCTGCGTTCGGGCGGAGGCGAAGTCGCTTGCGTGATGCGCATCACTTCATGCATCATCGCAGCATGAAGCGTGTTTACAACGCCTTGAACCTTCTGGATGCACACTTGCTGCGCGACTTGCTGCAACAGGCCGGCATCGCTGCACACGTATTCAACGAAAACGCGAATTCGTTGTTGGGACTGGTGCCCGTTTCGGCCGGACAACCGCAGGTTTGGATTGCGCAAGTCCATCAAGAGCCGCACGCCAAAGCCGTCATCGCCGACTATCAAACGCGGCGACCTACCGCAGAAACTTGGGCTTGTGCCGCTTGTAACGAATCTAATCCCGGCGAATTTGAATCGTGCTGGAACTGCGGCGCAGCGCCCGGTAGCCAGGCTGCACACGACTAGTCGGCGCCGTCAATACCGTTCAATCGGGCATCCTTGCGAGTGACGGGATCTGACCAACGTTAGGCGCCCCGCGAAATCCGGGAATAGCTTCGCATAAGGCGTACAGTGGTACGGCTTGCAGGAATCCACTTGCTCGCTCCACTACGAGAATGGCAATGGCCGAAAAACGCAAGCACGAGGAGCAAGCTCCCAGTCGCATCCTCGGAACCCCCTTCAAGCAAATGGATCGGGGGCGAAAGGTTCGTTTCGTGCTCCAACTCGCGGTTTGCGTGCTGTCGTTCGGATTCATCTTCCCGAATGTGATGAGTAGCTAGCGCAGATCGGCGGTCGCTGCCTTTTCGCGGGCGGTCACCAAACTCGCCTATTGACGGGCTGCTTCGGCCATTTTTGCCAGAAAATGCCCGCCCGCGCTAGGCTTTACCGTTGGAACGGGTACACCGATCCCAGCTTGAGGATCGATGTCAGTTCGTCCAGTGCCACCCTCACTTCGGTGATCAGCGCAGGATCCGCCAAGTCGGCGTCTCCCATGCGATCACGATAGTGCTTCGCCACCCACGCGGTCAGCGCGGCGTAGAGCGTGTCGTTAAGCACA
>JAYVSR010000091.1:0-8839 GCA_043775155.1 Burkholderiales bacterium
GCGCGCCAATTGGTTTGCTGCGGGTCGCGAAACTCGCCCTTGCCGACGAGGCTGAGAATCTCACCAGCAGGATCAGGTGCTTGCGCCACTGCCTGCGGCATCACCCAAAGCAGAAGCACAAAAAGGGAACTTCTAAAAAACCATGTCATACCGGCGCAGGCCGGTATCCAAGTTTTGTAATTCTCTGATTTATAGTCAAACCTGGCCCCCGGCCTGCGCCGGGGAGACAAAATTTTGAGGTGTCGAGAGTCTCCCAAAAGTGAAAGTGCAATAACGGCGGGCATCTTCAGGCATTTATGCTCCAAAATGCCCGCCTTTGCTAGAGTTTGCATTTTCACTAGAACCTCAATCTCGTAATCGCAATATTGCGCCCACCCGGCAATGTCATGACACCATTGCTTGCATCACTAAACCGAATGCTCAGCGGTTGGAAGTTGTCCGTCAATCGCGCCATCTTGCGGTTGATGCTGCTGCCCATCTGCGTCACCGGATAGCCGTTGCCAAAGATGCTGAACGTGCCGTTGAACACTCTGGGATCTGTTGTTGGCAACATGCTCTGGTACCAGATCGGTTTGCCGGCATCGTCGTACATGTAGCCGGTCACACTCGCGTAGCCCGACTGCCATTCAATGAAGTAACCGCGACCGGGTTCGTCTTTGTTCCACCACCAACCGCTCTCGGGTTGGTTCGCTTGTGGTGCGGCGGTCAGGCCGTTAGGGATGAACTCCATGCGGGTCACGCTGCGTGTTCCTGTTGGGGCAATCAATGTGCCCTGGGTTGCGGTGGCCGTCGAGATGGTGATGAGACCTTCAGTGGTCGGCCCTGTTGGGGCTTTGTATGCGCCGGTGAGAGTCTGGCCGTTGGCGTAGCTGTAGAGGCTGGCTTGAAATAGTGAACCGTCTAATGCAGTCGGTCCCGAAGCAACCATCCAGCTCGGGGTACCGGTAGGATTGTTCATAAAGCTGACGTAGTAGAGGTTATTGCCTCGAACCTCAATGCCGTAGCCGCGATCACGCTGTACGGGGTCCCACCACCAGCCGGTTTGGGGGGCTTGTGGTTGGCAGTTCTGTGTACCCGGTACGGTGACCACGCTACGGTTCACGCCGTTGTTGATCATGCTCGTACCGCTGGTGCCATAACCCACGTAGAAGGTCGAGCCTTGAATAGCCGCCGCGCTGATATTGTTCAAGACGTTTACCGCAGTACCACCTGCAGACAGAACCCCAGTAACGTAGGCTTGCAGGTTGGATGCTGAGACGGCAGTGAGTTGACCTGCGCTGTTCAGTTGCGCCAGCACGCAACCGAGCGGGCCCTCTTTAGCGTCTACCGATGGCGTAGTCTTGAGATTGATGTGATACGCAGGGTCGTTAACGTCTGCGCCGCCCTTTAGCATCGCGCCTTTCACCAAGTTCGCAGGAGCAAGCGCGAAGACATAGGTGGAGGCGGTCTTGCCGATGTCGGCAGTGTTGTGCTTGACTGTCGCATCGATTCGGCCGCCGATCGCGCTCGTCAACGCCAGAAACGCCGGCGTCAAATCAACCCTCTTCGAAATTGCCGGATTTAAATCCAAAAACCAGTCATTGCTCGATATGGACCCCACACCATTTTCTCGAACGACGACGACAGGTCTGTTGCGGTCGACGTATGTACCATCGCCGAGTTGACCAAGGCCACCGCGCCCCCACGACACAACCGTGCCATCAGTCTTAAGTGCGAGCGAGAAACCAAAAAAGTTTCCGGTCGATATTGCCGCAACCGCACTCAAGCCGATGACTTGCGCGGGGGTAGGTGTACCGTAGAGGGTCGTCCCGGAGATGTAACCCCACATCCAAACGGAGCCGTCTCCTTTAAGCGCTAGAGTGCCATATATTCCAGCAGAGATGGCAATGACTCCTGAAATTCCGTTTACCTGACGTGGTGTCGCTCGAAATGCGAAAGTGTTGTCGCCCAGTTCTCCTGAGCTATTTCGGCCCCACGCCCAAACCGTACCATCCGACCTTAAGGCTATAGAGTGAGAGTATCCGGCGGACACCGAGACCACCCCAGCTAATCCGCTGACTTGGATGGGCACAGATCTATTAACGCTAGTCCCGTCGCCAAGTTGGCCGAATTCGTTCAGACCCCACGCCCACACCGTGCCGTCTCCCTTAACCGCGACGGTGTGACTGCCGCCCGCCGAGACAGCAGTACCACCAGTAAAACCGCTAACCTGGCTGGGAACCAATCTGTTCGAGGCCGACCCGATGCCGAGTTGTCCAACAACATTGTTTCCCCAGGCCCAGGCGGTGCCATCGGCTTTAAGCGCGACCGCATGTCCTCCGCCCGCCGAGACAGCCGAAACTCCCGTTAGTCCAAGTACCGGCGCGGGAGTTGAGCGATCAATATTTGTACCGTCGCCAAGCTGGCCAGCGCCCTTGTTTGTACCCCAAGCCCAGACTGTGCCATCAACCTTCAGGGCAACCGTGAAATTGTTGCCCGCCGAAACTGAGGCGACGCCTGCTAATCCACTCACCAATTCAGGTGTCGGCCGTGCCACTAGGAAGCCGTCTCCGAGCTGGCCCCAGTCGTTCGCGCCCCAAGCCCAAACGGTGCCATCGCTCTTCAACGCCAGCGTATGGTCGCCTCGCGACGACACGGAAGTAACGCCAGCCAATTCATTGACGCGGACAGGAGTAAACCTAGCGCTGCTGGTCGTACCATTTCCTAACTGGCCATCAATGTTGTACCCCCAACTCCAAACCGAGCTATCAGCCAAAAGCGTAACTGTGTGGTTGCTGCCAGCAGCAATGGCTACCGCCTTCGTCAGCGGGCTTACGATAGCGGGTACTGACTGAAAAACCCCGGCCGTAGAGTAGCCAAGTGCGCCATACCCGTTGTACCCCCACGTCCTGACACTTCCATCCGCTGTTAATGCAACATGATGAATGCCGCCCGTGGAGACGGAAATGACCCCAGATAGTCCGACGACCTGGCTTGGCGTAGGCCGACGCGTTTCCGTTCCGTCTTCCAGAATGATTTTTCCCCAAGCCCATACAGTGCCGTCGCTCTTCAACGCAAGCGTATGGTTTCCACGCGCCGAAATGGCTGTGATACCGTTCAATCCGGTAACGATGGCAGGAATTGCGCGACTCACAAACGTACCGTCACCAATCTCGCCATACTGATTCTGTCCCCAAGCCCAAACTGTGCCATCTACCTTTAGCGCGAACGTAACGCTGGAACCTGCGGCGACCGACATAACATTCGTCAAACCATTCACTCGGACCGGCATTAGCCTAAATTCGGTAGTACCGTCGCCCAGCAACCCGCCACCGTTGTCTCCCCACGCCCACACGCCTCCATCCCTAGTCAACGCTACTGAGTGCTGTCCACCTGCGGAAATGGCAACTACGTCGACTAAGCCAGCCACAGGTGACGGCACCGCTCGCGAAATATTTGAACCGTCACCGAGTTGCCCGGAAGGGTTATAACCCCACGCCCAAACCGTACCGTCGGACTTGAGCGCTACGGAGTGCTGCGAGCCCGCGGATACTGCTTTGACACCGGAAATCTGTGAAGAAATGGGTGTAGGGGCGCGCAGCGGGCGGCTTAGGCCCAGTTGACCTGAGCGATCTTCACCCCACGTTCGAACCGTGCCATCAGCCTTTACGCTTGCGGCATGAGAATAACCTGCGCTAACAGATGGCGTTACCCCAAAGCCACATGTCGGATGAAGGCCACCCCAAATCGTCAACAAAAACCAACCGCCTAAACATATCAACCGCCTTGAGAACATCCATCGCCTCCGACAAAAATTAGTGCTGCTAAGGTGGACCCCGCCACAAACTAACGCAAGTTTAATGCGGCACAACGAGCATGATCCATAAATCTATAAGACGTTTTCGTTGGCGCTACGAGCCGCCATTTGGAATCGCGCTACGTCCAAGGGGCCGCGGCCGCTGCTTTCTGAATTATGTTCGGCATTACTCCATTAGGTTTCATTAGCCGATTTCTTAAGGTGGCGTTTAATCGACGCCAAACGAAGTCTTTAATGCAATCTCTATCGAGGTCCTCAATCGCACGGCACGATTCCACTGTTTCGATTCACACTAAGACATACATCGCCAGGAGTCGAGCAGTTTTAATAGTGCCTTCGAAAGGCGAGTATTGACCTCGCATAAACGCAACTGATGCGGCCAGCTGTTAATGCGTCATTCGTTCTAAAACCTCAGCCTCGTGATCGCAATATTGCGCCCACCCGGCAGCGTCAGCGTCCCGTTGCTCGCATCACTAAACCGAATGCTCAGCGGTTGGAAGTTATCCGTCAATCGCGCCATCTTGCGGTTGACGCTGCTGCCCATTTGCGTCAGCGGATAACCACTACCAAAGATAAACCACGTGCCGTTGAGGACTCTGGGGTCTGCGGTCGGTGCCATGCTCTGGTACCAGATCGGTTTGCCCGCGTCGTCGTACATGTAGCCGGTCACCTTCGCATAGCCGTTCTGCCATTCAATGAAGTAGCCACGGCCCGGCTCATCTTTGTTCCACCACCAGCCGCTCTCAGGCTGAGTCGTTTGTGATGCGGTGGTGAGGCCAGTAGGGATGAACTCCATGCGGGCAATGCTGCGGGTGCCTGCCGGGGCGATTAACGTGCTTTGCGTAGCCGTAGCCGTGGAGATGGTGATAAGGCCTTCGGTGGCCGGTCCCGTTGGGGCTTTGAGTGGGCCGGTGAGGGTTTGACCGTTGGCATAGCTGTAGAGGCTGGCTTGAAACAGTGAACCGTCGAGTGCCGTGGGGCCAGAGGCGACCGTCCAACTCGGTGTGCCGGTGGGATTGTTCATAAAGCTCACGTAGTAAAGCTTGTTACCTCTGACTTCAATGCCGTAGCCGCGGTCGCGCTGCACGGGGTCCCACCACCAGCCCGTTTGTGGCGCTTGGGGTTGGCAGGTCTGCGTGCCGGGTATGGAGGCGACACTACGATTCACGCCGTTATTGATCATGCTCGTACCGGTGGCACCGTAACCCACATAGAAGGTCGAGCCTTGAATGGCAGCAGCGCTGATGTTGTTCAAGACGTTCACCGCAGTACCGCCAGCCGAGAGCACACCTGTGACGTAGGCCTGCAAATTAGAAGCCGAGACGGCGGTGAGTTGACCAGCACTATTTAGCTGCGCCAACACACAACCCAGCGGGCCGTCTTTGGCATCAACAGATGGCGTGGTCTTGAGATTGATGTGATACGCGGGGTCGTTGATGTCAGCGCCACCTTTGAGCTGTGCGCCCTTGACGAGCGTGGCGGGGGCAAGGGCGAAGACATAGGTGGAAGCAGTGGTGCCAACATCGGTGGGTCTAAATCGCACCGTGCTATCAACGACGACAGTCGACGCACTCAAGTCGCCTGTCGATGCCGTTTGAACATAGAACAGCGGATCAAGGGAAGTCCCAGTGTCGTTCGGCACATCTGGTAGCAGATCCAGCGGACCATCAAGGGTGGAGTTGGTGACGCTTACAGCGGACAACCGCCGCGCAAGCGTGCCATCGCCAATCGTACCCACTCTGTTGTCTCCCCAACTTCGAACCGTGCCATCGGCTCGAAGCGCATACCCGGTTCCGCTGCCGCCGAACGCGACCTTGATGGCATTCGTAATGTTAGGCACCCTGATTGGCGTTAGCTGGCTCGCCGTTGAGCTGAAGCCCTGACCAAGTTCACCCGCCCGATTGGAACCCAACGCCCACACCGTTCCATCGGGCCTTAGGCCCAGCGCCGCCGTTCCCATCAGCGCGAACTCGGAGAAGTCATCGAGAAGCGTAACGCGAATGGGGGATAGTGCGTCAGAGGTCAACATAGTGCCTAGCGAACCATCGTCGCCCGCACCCCAGGCCCAGGTACTACCATTAGTAGCGCGCGCGAAGCAGTGCTGGGCACCGCACCAAATCTTCGCGATGCCTGACAGTCCCACGATCTGCGTTGGTGACTGTGTTACTGCGCGAGTACCGATTCCAAGCTCGCCTCGCGTGTTATTGCCCCAGGCCCATACCGTGCCATCGCGTTTGAGTGCGACGCTTGAATGCTTAGGCGTCGCAATCGCGACGACATCGCTAATCCCAGGCGTTCGAATCGGGACAAACGAATCGGCTAACACACCAGTACCAAACTGACCATATTGGTTTGCGCCCCATGCGTACACGGTACCGTCCGACTTCAGCGCGAGACTGTGTGTCCCGCCGGCAGAAACTGCAATCATATTTGAGAGGCCAGCGACAGTTACGGGGATTTCTGTTCCCAACTGCGTGGTTCCGTCACCAAGCTGACCATAGCTGTTGACACCCCAAGCCGCCAACGTGCCGTCAGCCAGGACAGCGAGACCATGCTCGATTCCCATCGAAATTTGTGTGATGCCCGAAAGGTTGTCTATTAGCTTTGGGAATGCCCCCTGAAATCCACCAGATACTTGACGACCCAAAACGTTTCGACCTCCCCACGAAAATGCCTTGCCGTCATTACGCAACGCTGCAGCTGAAATGCCGCCCGCCGCAAGCATCGGCGGCGTGCTGATTGGTCCGAGCGAGGAGGCTGCGACAATCTGTGCGGGGTAAGTTGTCGCGGTCGCACCGGCGTTGTCAGTGACGAGCGGACGAATGAAATAGCGCCCGCCGGAATTGAACGTAAATGTCGCCTGTTTCCCGGAACGCGTCTGGCCGTCGCTGCTGAACCACTGGTAGCTCACAATGGTGCCGTCCGGGTCGGTAGAGGCAGACCCGTCGACAGTAACAAGCAATGGCACGGTTCCTTGGGTAGGCGTCACACTATATCTGGCGAGCGGCAGACGGTTGGTTGGTACCTGATCGAGATTGACGTTGAAGAGTCCCGATCCGCCGGGGCCACTCATGCGCACCGGCGACGCGCGATTGGTCGCGCCGTTGTCACCCAGCCCCCCTAACTCATTGTTACCCCACCCATAGATTGTCCCGTCAGGTGCGATGGCGTAAGAGCTCATGGCACCCACCTCAATAGCGACGATGGTCGGCAGTGCGAGCATGACCGGTTGGTCGTACACAGATTGCGTAAAGCTACCAGCGCCCATCGCACCGCCTATATTGCTACCCCAGGCCCATACTGTGCCATCACGCTTCAGCGCCAAGAAGCGATTCGAGTTTGCGCGAACGATGATGATGTCTGACAGGTTGTTTACGCGCGTGAACGTATTATCCAGAACAGAAACGGAACCATTTCCGCGTTGACCATATTCATTGCCCCCATATGTCCAAACTGACCCGTCAGACTTAAGAAAGACGTCTCCGTGGATAGACCCTGCCACGGCGGTCACGTTGCTGATCAAATTAGGTGCGCCGCCGTACAACGCAGGAACCTGGCCAAGACCTGAGCCCCAACCCCATATTGAGCCATCAGCCGCGAGAGCGAGTGAGCGAAACGGTATCGACCAGATCTGAATGATGGTCGGTAACCCATTGATGAGAATGGGCGTCCAGCGGTCAATCGTTGTCCCGTCTCCGACCTGACCAAGGTCGTTTTGCCCCCAGGACCACACGCGGCCGTCCCGACCGAGCGCAAGACAATTCCTCCATTGACAATGTAGTGATTGAATTTGGCTGAGCGCAGTGACCTGTTGCAACGGAAATTGGTTGCTGGATGATGGCGCCAACCCGTTGGATGGCACCAACCCAATACCAAGTATGTCGTCAGTGCCCCAAGTCCAAACGGTCCCGTCCTCCTTCACAACGAAGTTGGTTTGGCCGGCAATCGCGATGGACTTCGTGCCAGAGAGAGTTGTCGCTCGTACGGGACTGGTAAATACGCACGTCCCGGTGTCGTTGCAGGCCCGACCAACTACCCACAAGGATGCGTCTGATTTCATGATCAGCGCGCCGCCAGAGCTCCCCTGAATCATCGGCGTCGCTGCTGACCCAATTGACGATACGACACACATCACGCACGCGATGAGCAGTCTTGTTAATGTGTTCAGAAGGCACATATTGACCTTACACAAAATCAACTTATAGGGTTACTTGTTGCTGCGCCGTTTGTTCTAAAACCGCAATCTTGTAATCGCAATATTGCGCCCACCCGGCAGTGTCAGCGTCCCATTGGCCGCATCACTAAACCGAATACTCAACGATTGGAAGTTATCCGTCAGCCTCGCGATCTTGCGGTTGATGGTGCTGCCCATCTGCGTCAGCGGATAGCCGCTACCAAAGATGTTGAACGTGCCACTGAAGGCTTTGGGGTCTGTGCTCGGTGCCATGCTCTGGTACCAGATCGGTTTGCCCGCCTCGTCGTACATGTATCCAGTCACGTTGGCGTAGCCGTTTTGCCACTCAATGAAGTAACCGCGACCGGGTTCGTCCTTGTTCCACCACCAGCCGGACTCCGGTTGGCTCGTTTGTGGAGTGGTGCTGAGGCCGTTCGGAATGAACTCCATTCGGGTAATGCTGCGTGTTCCTGCTGGGGCGATTAACGTGCTTTGGGTGGCCGTAGCCGTCGAGATGGTGATGAGACCTTCGCTCGTTGGTCCGGTTGGCGCCCTCAGCGCGCCAGTCAGAGTCTGCCCGTTGGCGTAGCTGTAGAGGCTGGCTTGAAATAGTGAACCGTCCAATGCAGTAGGACCCGAGGCGACCATCCAGCTCGGTGTGCCGGTGGGATTGTTCATAAAACTCACGTAGTAGAGGTTGTTGCCTCTGACTTCAATGCCGTAGCCGCGATCACGCTGTACGGGGTCCCACCACCACCCAGTTTGCGGCGCTTGCGGTTGGCAGGTCTGGGTGCCGGGGATGGAGGCCACACTACGATTCACGCCGTTGTTGATCATGCTCGTACCGGTGGTACCGTAACCCACGTAGA
>JAYVSR010000092.1:0-4644 GCA_043775155.1 Burkholderiales bacterium
TTAGAATACCGGCCTGTCACGCCGGGGGTCGCGGGTTCGAGTCCCGTCCACTCCGCCAATAAAATCGAAAAGCCGAACTTGCGTTCGGCTTTTTCATTATCATCATAGGTTGCGCCCACTGGCAATCGAACGCGGCGCTACCCAAATTGAAGCGGCGCAGTAGAAAGATGTGGCGCGATAGAAGTACCGAACGGTCAAGCGCGGAAGTTAACTTCAAATTCCGTGTAGTTCTCAGCATCTTCCTCTCAAGATTGGCAGTGAGCACATCATGTTTGAATTCATCCGCACCCACCAGCGTCTGATGCAGTTTTTGCTGCTGATCCTGATTGTTCCGCCGTTTGCTTTTTTCGGAATTGACGGTTACCGCAAAATTTCGGATGACCCGAACGCGGTCGCCAAGGTGGCGGGCCAGCCGATCAGCCAGCAAGAATTTGCCAACGCCCAGCGTGAGCAAAGCGACCGCATGCGCCAGATGCTGCGTGGCAATTTCGATCCGTCGATGTTGGATAACCCGGAGGCGCGGCAAGCCGTTCTCGATGGCCTGGTAAATCAGCGCGTGCTGATCACGCAGTCGGCAAAGCGTAACCTGATCGTGTCGGACGAGCGCCTGCGCAACGTGATTCTGGCGATTCCCGCGCTGCAAGAGAATGGCCAGTTCAGTAAAGACCGCTACAACGTGCTGTTGAGCTCGCAGGGCATGACGCCGCAAACGTTTGAGGCCAAGCTGCGCCAGGACTTGGCGATTCAAGCGGCTAGTGCAGGCGTGTCAGACTCCGCTTTCGCTCCCAAGACAGTCGTCGACCTGCTGCTGCGCGCGCAAAGCGAAGAGCGCGAGGTGCAAGAGCTAGTGGTGAAGGCGAGTGATTTCGCGTCGCAGGTCAAGCTAGCTGATGGCGCGGCCCAAAAGTATTACGAGGCGAATCAGCGCGAGTTTCAGGTGTCCGCGCAAGTCAAGGTGGAATACCTGGTGTTGAGCCAGGAGACAATTGCTGCGTCGATCGTCGCGAACAACGATGAGATCAAGGCGTTCTACGTCGAGAACCAGGCGCGCTACAGCCAGGACGAGCAGCGCCAGGCCAGCCATATTTTGTTGAAAGCCGACGGCGACAAGGTGGCCGCACGCTCCAAGGCAGAGGGTGTGTTGAAAGAAGTGCGCGCCCCCGGCGCTGATTTCGCGGCGCTGGCGAAAAAATATTCGCAAGACCCCGGGTCTGCGGCGCAGGGTGGCGATCTCGGCTTGTTCGCGCGTGGCGCGATGGTGAAGCCGTTTGAAGATGCCGCCTTTAAGTTGAAGGAGGGTGAAATATCCGGGTTGGTCGAGTCGGATTTTGGCCTGCACATCATCAAGCTTACGGGCGTAAAAGGTTCGAAGGTCAAGCCGTTTGAAGAGATGCGTCCGGAGATCGAAAAAGAATGGAAAAAGCAGCAGGCGCAAAAGAAGTATTCCGAAAGCGCTGAGTCGTTCAGCAATACCGTTTATGAACAGGCTGACAGCCTGAAACCGGCGGCGGACAAATTCAAACTCGAAGTCAAGACGACGGCGTTCTTTGCGCGTGCGGGCGCGGCTGCGCCGCTAAACAATCCCAAACTGCTTGACCGTTTGTTCGGCGACGACGCGATCAAGGGCAAGCGAAATACCGAGGCCGTAGAGGCCTCACCGGCGACACTGGTGTCGGCGCGTGTGATCGATTTCAAGCCGCAGGCGATCCGCCCGCTGGTGGAAGTGCAGGCTGACATCACCGCGCGCCTGAACGCAAGAGAAGCGCAGGCGCTGGCAAAAAAAGAGGGCGAAGCCAAATTAAAAGCGGCTGCGGCCAGTATGGACGCAGTCGCGTTTAGTGCTGCAAAAACGATTTCACGCGACAAGCCCGAGGGCATCAACCCTGGCGCGATCAAGGACGTGATGGCTGCGGGCTTGGCGAGGGTGCCAGCGGTGATCGGTGTCGAACTTGATAGCGGCTACGGCATCTATCGAATCAACAAGTCCGCGCAGCCGGAGAAAACGGATGTTGCCAAGCGCGAGAACACGCGCGTCGCGCTGACACGCGCGCAGTCAGAGGCCGACTTTGCCAGTTTTCTGGAGAGTCTCAAAAAGACCGCCAAGGTGGAACTTCACCCGGAGAACGTCGAGAAAAAGCCGAACTGATTAGCCCGCGGCGGGTTTAAGCTTGCTTAACCCGCCAGCGCAATCGACTGTTGTGCTGACGCCTGCATTCCCGCCGCGCTGATATCGAGTAGTTCCAGCGGCAATGCCGCGTCAAATCCGGCGTAGTTGCGCCCCATGCCGCGCAGGTAGGCTGGGTCGTAATGATCCACCAGCAGGCGCTCGACAAATTCATCCCACTGGCCGTGCGCGGTCAGGTTTTTCCAGGCGTCGATCCGTTCGCGTCCATGTAGCGCGGTCAGGCAATCGAGCTGGGTGCCGAGCGACTGTGGATTGTGGATGAAATGCGCATATTCATCTTTCAATAGTTCCACCCGCAGCGGCGTGCTCATTTCAACCCGCAGGCAGGGGCTGGCGCGCATCGCCGCCATCAAGGCTTCCGGTACGCGCACCTCCCCAACCTTTTTGCTCTCGGCTTCCACGAATACTGGGCGCGCAGCGTCGAACCCTGACAATTTGGCCAGCACCAAACTCTCAAACATTTTTTGCGACGGTTGCGCAGCATCGGGTAGATTACCCAGCACTGAGCCGCGATGCTTGGCAATATCTTCAAGATCTAGCACCTGGGCACCTTCAGCGTCGAGTGCGCGCAGCAGGCGGCTCTTGCCGCTGCCCGTGACACCGCAAATGATGCGATATCGATAGCGCGCCGGCAACGCGTCGAGCGAGTCGATCACATGCCGCCGCCAGGCTTTGTAGCCGCCTTCGAGTTGCACTGCTTTCCAGCCGATGCGATTAAAAATTTCGGTCATTGCGCCGGAGCGCTGGCCACCGCGCCAGCAGTAGATTAGCGGACGCCAATTTTTTGGGCGGCCGGAAAATTGTTCTTCGAGATGGCGCGCAATATTCCGTGCGACCAGAGCCGCACCGGCTTTTTTCGCGTCGAACGCCGAGGACTGTTTGTGCAAAGTGCCGATGCGTACGCGTTCATCATCACTCAACACAGGGGCGGAGATGGCACCGGGCAAATGGTCCTCGGTGAATTCCGCCGGTGAGCGCACGTCGATGATTGTGTCGCACGCATCGGGGTGCGCAGCGAATTGCGCCACGCTTAACTGATTGCCGGGTGCCACGCGGGTGCTTAGGGTTGAGCAGATGATGCGCCCGGCTCGTGGCGCCGCTCGATTACCACTTGTTCGCCGTTGATGACCTCGACGTGCAGGCCGTCGGGATTGATGCGGCGCTCGACCGGCTGCTCTTCCACCTCGTAGAGCGGCGGCGGCAACTGGCTCGAATCGTCGGCATCTTTGGGGGGCAAGGGAAAGTTCATGATCGACACTATTTTAGCTGCGAAGGGCAGTGGGCTGCGGTGCTGTGTGATGCGGGCGCAGTTTGCGTCGGCGCCGTGGCGCCGTCACTCATCCCGTTGCCGGTCGCGCCGCCGCCACTCATCCTTTGGGCGCTGCCTTCTTCGGCACAGCGCTGAGCAGCGGTGCCAGGTTCTTCCAGACGTTGTCGAGCAATGCGCCCTGCGCATGTGCTACCGGATGAATCCCGTCGGCCTGAAACAGCTCCCGTTTTTCCGCCACGCCTGCGAGAAAAAACGGCACCAGCGCTGTCTTATGGCGCGCCGCCAGCTCGCCATACATTGCCGAAAAAGTACGCGTATAGGCGGGCCCGTAGTTCGGTGGTAATTGCATGCCGGCCAGCACCACCTTTGCGCCGGCTGCCTTCGACGCCACAATCATTTTTTCAAAATTCGTTCGCGTGGCTTCCAGCGCCAATCCGCGCAAGCCATCGTTGCCGCCCAACTCAATGATGATGACCGACGGCTTCGATTGTTTCAATACCGCATCAATCCGCGCCGCCCCGCCACTCGTGGTTTCGCCGCTAATGCTGGCATTGGCAACGCTATAATTCAAACGCTTTTCTTGCAGCCGTTTTTCGAGCAAAGCGCCCCAGCCAGTCCCGCGCGCCAAGCCATATTCGGCCGAGAGGCTATCTCCAAAAATCAGGATCACCGGGCCGATTGTCGGCCCGACTACTGTCCCTTGTGCGCGCGCCGAAAACGCCGCCACTACAACGCCGACGCCGAGCGCGGCACTGAGCAAAAAACGCGTGAACGATTTCATACTGTGGGTTAAGTCCTTAACCAAGTCGGTGCCGAATGGGGCGACGCCGCTCACCATTTTGCACGATGTGAGTTTTGCCGTGCGCGCTGGTGAGACCCTGGCCGTGGTGGGGAGTTCCGGCTCCGGTAAATCGACCCTGCTCGCGCTGCTGGCCGGCCTGGATGTGCCGAGCAGCGGGGTAGTGCGCCTTGGTGGTGAAAGCCTGTTTGCACTCGATGAAGATGGCCGCGCCGCACTACGCGGACGCCTGGCGGGTTTCGTGTTTCAGTCGTTTCAGTTAATGCCGCATTTGAACGCGCTGGAAAACGTCATGCTGCCGCTCGAACTCGCCGGCCGCGGTGACGCTGAGCAGGTCGCGCGCGAGACTTTGAAGCGAGTGGGCCTCGCCGAGCGCGAGCGGCATTACCC
>JAYVSR010000093.1:0-4708 GCA_043775155.1 Burkholderiales bacterium
GTGAGCGCAACGAACGCCAGCGGCGAGATTAGCCAGCGCGTGATGGCTGGCGTATACGACCGGCTGCGACGCGCCAGCCAGCGATAGAGCGGAATCGGCACATAGAACATGCACAGGTAGTAGAGGAACCACAGGTGGCCGAGAGCGGGGCGTGTGATGTCCTCGCTGGTTTTGGCGGCGGTCTCAGTGGCCAATCGCTTCAGCGCATTGAGGTCTGGAATCAAGTCATGCGTGCCGAAACGCACGCTGAGAAAAAAGTCCAGCATCAAAAGGCCGGTGAGCGGCAGGATCAACACCATTGCGGCAATCAGCGGGAAAAGCACCCGGCGCACCCGGTTTTTCCAGGTGCCGCGCACGCCGCGCTTGCCCACCAGCAGCGCGGTGAAAAACCCGGCCAGGACAAAAAACGCCGGCATGCGAAAGTCGTGAATCAACGTAAAGATCAGATCGAACGCGTAGGCGTTGTTGCGGTCGGTCGGGAACGGTGCGGCTGGGGGCGGTGCCTGCATGTAGAGCATCGAGGCGTGCAGAGCGATGCCCAACATCATCATCGTTCCGCGTAGCGCATCGAGCCCGATGAAGCGCGCCTCGATTGCGGGCAGTGCCCGGGCGACGAACGATGTTTGAGACGCCTGCGGTGCTTCGGCGGCGGGCGGTGTTCCAACAGTGGACGGCGCTTTCGCAGACACGCTACGACTTCTCCGCAGGGTTGCAGGGCAGTGGTTGCCGTGCGATGTTACGCCGCCTGCAAGGTCTCCAGCTCGGCCTGTTTGTCGAGCCATTCACTCTCGACCTGTTCGAGTTCCTTCGCGGCGTAGGCCTGGTCGAGCATCAAAGACTTGAGTTTGTCACGGTTGGCGTCGTCGTAGATCGACGGCTCGGTCAACTGCGCGTCGATGGTTTTTTTCTGCGCACTGACTTTGGCGAGTTGTTCTTCGAGGCGCTTGATGCGCGTCTCCAGCGGTTTGGTTTGCGCGGAGCGCTGCTGCCGTTTGCCTGCTTCAACCCGCTTTTGTTCGCGCTTGTCGGGTTGACCAATCTGGCTAAGAGGCGCTGCTGGAGCGGGTTTCAGGGCTTTCTTCTCTACCGCTTTCGCCAGTGCGGGTGCCGCGTCGGCCGGTTTGGCGAGCTTGGTCTTGAACAGCCAATCACGGTAATCGTCAAGGTCGCCGTCGAATTCTTCCAACCCGCCGTCGGCAACAATCATGAATTGATCGGTGGTGGCGCGCAGCAAATGCCGGTCATGCGAGACCAAAACGAGGGTGCCTTCGAATTGCGCCAGCGCCACCGTGAGCGCTTCGCGGGTTTCGAGATCGAGGTGATTGGTCGGCTCGTCGAGCAAGAGCAGGTTGGGGCGCTGCCAGGCGATCAATGCAAGCGCGAGGCGCGCCTTCTCGCCACCAGAAAACGGTTTGATCGAACTCGTCACCATCTCACCGGGGAAGTTGAAGCCGCCGAGAAAGTTGCGCAGCTCTTGCTCGCGCACCGTCGGCGCCAAACGCACCAAATGCCACAAGGGTGATTCGTCGTGCCGCAACATCTCGACCTGATGCTGAGCGAAATAGCCGATCACCAGGCCTTTGCCGAAATGGGCGACGCCGTTGACGAGCGGCAATTCACCGGCGATGGTTTTGATCAAAGTTGATTTGCCGGCGCCGTTGACGCCGAGCAAGCCGATGCGCTGCTCGTTTTGCAACGAGAAGTTGATCGACGAGACAATCGCTTTGCGCGCGCCATCGTCGAGCGTGTAACCAGCGTCTGCGCCTTCGAGCACTAGCAGCGGATTCGGCGCACTCAATGGCTCGCGGAACTCGAACGAGAACGGTGACGACGCATGGATCGGCGCCAGGTCTTCCATCTTCGCCAGCATCTTCATCCGGCTTTGCGCCTGCTTTGCCTTCGACGCCTTGGCCTTGAAGCGGTCGATGAAAGATTGCAAGTGATCGCGCTCGCGCTTTTGCTTTTCGTAAGTGGCCTGGTTGAGCACCAGGCCCATCGCGCGCTGCACTTCAAACTGCGAGTAGTTGCCACCGTAGCGCTTGAGCTTGCACTGGTCGATATGCACAATCACGTTGACCACACCATCGAGAAAATCGCGGTCGTGCGAAATGATGATCAGGGTGCCGGGATAGCGCTTGAGCCAATCTTCGAGCCAGAGGATGGCGTCGAGGTCAAGGTGGTTGGTCGGCTCGTCGAGCAGCAACAGATCGGACGGACACATCAGCGCTTGGCCCAAGTTCAAGCGCATGCGCCAGCCGCCGGAAAAATGCGCGACCGACTGCTGCATTTGCTCTTGCGAAAAACCAAGGCCAGTCAATAACTGCTCAGCGCGCGAGCGTACTGTGTAGGCGTCGGCATCGGCCAGCATGCCGTGCAGCTCGCCGATGCGGGTGCCGTGCTCGTGATCGTCATGCGCTTCATCCTGTGCTTCGAGCGCGGCAAGTTCGGCTTCGATTTTGCGCAAGTCGGCGTCACCGTCGATCACGTAATCGAGCGCGCTGCGATCCAGCGCCGGGGTCTCCTGCGCCACGTGCGCCATGCGCCAGTGCGCCGGAATGTCGAAGTCGCCGCCGTCCGCGTGCAACTCGCCGCGCATCAATGCGAACAGGCTCGACTTGCCGGAACCGTTCGCGCCGATCAAGCCGGCCCGCTCGCCCGGATTGAGGGTCACATCGACGGCAGTCAAGAGCGGCTTGGTGCCGCGAATCAGGGTCAGGGCTTGGAGACGAATCATTGTGTGATAAAACTATCGGCAGCAGGAAAAAAGCAACAAAGAGGCAACAAAAATGCAAACTCGGGGTCGCTGCAAAATAGGCCGAAGCGGGCGCTGCTTCGACGCAGAAACAACCCGCCATTTTAGCGCGCTACGAGAGGAAAACCATGGCTCGTGTCACCGTCGTGATGAATCCCAAGGGAGGCGTCGGCAAGTCCACCCTCGCCACCAACCTGGCTGGCTATTACGCCAATCAAGGCCGCCATGTGATGCTGGGCGACGTCGATAAGCAGCAGTCCGCGCGCGAGTGGCTCAGGTTCCGCCCCGATACCGTGCCGGCGATTCACACCTGGGAGATCGAAGCCGGCAAACCGGCCAAGCTGCCCAAAGGCACAACCCATGCGGTGATCGACACGCCAGCCGGTCTGGGCGGCAAACTGCTCGACACCGTGATCAGAGACGCGAATCGCGTCATCGTGCCGCTGCAAGCGTCGATGTTCGACATTCTCTCGACTAAAAGTTTTCTCGAAGAGCTAGCCAATGACAAAGCGGTGCGCGAGAGCGACGCGCTGGTCGGTGTGGTCGGCATGCGCGTCGATTCGCGCACCCGCTCCTATGACGAATTGCAGCGCTTCCTCGACGGCCTCGGGCTGCCGGTGCTGGGCAATATCCGCAACACGCAGAACTACGTGCAGCTCGCGGCGCGCGGGTTGACGCTGTTTGATGTCAACCCGAACCGGGTGGAGCAGGATCTGGAGCAGTGGAAGCCGATATTGAAGTGGCTGCAAGATTGAGCCGGGCTGTCAGAGGAGAATTGGCCGGAAAGCGTTGGTGGGAGCGGGTATTAGACGGGTGATTGTTTCCTTGATTTTGTGATCACGATTTCGAGTTGAACACCTCTTTTACCTCGCATAAAAAGAATGTTGCAATATGGGATGAGTCAGTCCCCGCAAATTCCAAAATACGAAACCGCATGAGCACTCAAAAAGATCGGCTCATTTCTCTTGTTGAGTTCGCTCAACAGTCGGCACGACTGCGGAGCAAAACCCCGTCAACCGTCGCTGAACACAAACTATTCTCGCTCTACGAGCATCAGATGCAAGGGTTACCTGGCATCCGGGTGAACGTCAATGGTGTCGAGAGCGAAGATGAAGTTTGGCTTGCGGTCGAGCGCCTACACGAACTAGCGCCGCCGAGTATTGCGAATGCAGTGCTTCAGCCTTGGGTGCAGTTAACGCAAGGACCGACAGAAGAGCCACGACTTCGAGAAATTGCTGATGGCGCCGGCCTGATTGCGGCCGGCACACACTGCTCTTCTGCGATTCCGCCCGTGCAAGGCATGCCTGTCGTGGACCCTAAGGAATTCATCGCCCTCTTAGAATATGACAAGGCCGTGCAGGTCCGAGCCCAATTTGTTACCTATTTGGATACAAAGTGGCGCCCATGGGCCGAGGAAGAAAAGCGTCGTCTCAGAACGATTCGCTTTTATTCTCAACTCTTCACGTTGAAACAGCAGCTTGAGGGAAGCATCTTAGAAGCACAAATCGAACTTGTCTGGGGTGTAGGTCTCGGCATTTGGATTTGCGACAGCGTTACTGTGGGTTATCCAATTTTGGGGCGATTGGTTGAGTTGTCGCTCAATCCAGAAACGGCGGAAATTGAAATTCGACCGCGGGAAGCCGATGCTCGCCTTGAAGTTGACTGGTACGCTTCCGTCGACAATCCCGGTGTTGCTGCCTTAGAAAAGGCATCGAAGGAATTTTTCGGCTTAGCGACGGCAACCTTTTCACCGTTCGACCGTGGCACGTTCGAATCCTTGCTTCGCACCGCCGCAACACATCTCGACTCGAATGGTGTTTACTGGCCGAACGAAGTACCAGCGGAAGATCGGACGCTACCCAAACCGGAGGGCAAGCTCAAAGTCACTGACACATGGGTGTTGTTTGCTCGCCCCCGCACCAATAGTATTTTTATTCAAGACTTAGAAAAGCTGAA
>JAYVSR010000094.1:0-7580 GCA_043775155.1 Burkholderiales bacterium
GAACGGCCGCATCGCGCTCGACATGCTGCGCGCCGACCCCTGCGACCTGCTGCTGCTGGACATGGAAATGCCCGAGATGGACGGCTTCCAGGTGTTGGAGCAGATGGTGGGCGAGCCGAAGCTGCGCGACATTCCGGTGATCGTGACCAGCTCACTGGAAGGCATCCACAACGTCGTGCGCTGCATTGAGCTGGGTGCCGACGACTACCTGCCGAAGCCGGTGAACCCGGTGTTGCTGAAGGCGCGCGTCGGCTCCAGCCTGGAAAAAAAACGCCTGCGCGACCAGCAGAAGGACATGGTGCGCCGCTTCGCCACCTCGGAGGTGGCCGAAGATTTGCAGCAATCCGGCTTTGCGCTCGGCGGGCGGCGCTTGCGCGGCACGGTGATGTTTGCCGACATCCGCGGCTTCACTTCAATCTGCGAGGCACAGACGCCTGAAGAGACCATCCTGCTGCTCAACAGCTACTACGCCCTGATGTTCGACGCCATCAGCGGTCACGGCGGGGTGGTCAACCAGATGATCGGCGATGGCTTGATGGCGGTGTTCGGCGCGCCGCTGGCGCTGGCCGAACCGGAACTGGCCGCCGCACACGCCGCGCTCGACATGCAGGAAATGATCGACGCGTTCAACCTCAAGCGCGCGGCCTTGGGCAAAGCGCCGATCCGCATTGGCATCGGCATCGCCTCCGGCGACATGGTGGCCGGCTACACCGGCACCGAAGCGCGCGCCACCTACACCTGCATCGGCGACACCGTCAATCTGGCCGCGCGCCTGGAGGCGCACACCAAGGAGGCCGAGCGCGGCATTCTGGTCGATGCTGACACCCGCGCTGCGTTAGGCGAGCGCGTGCCGGTCGACGCGATCGGGGACGTGCGGTTCAAGGGCAAGGCACAGCCGGTGCCGGTGTTTGCAGTGCGGTCGCGGGGGCAGGGGTAAGGGGGCAGGGGTAAGGGGTCGATCGAGGTTTCGCGGGGGACGCCGGGAGGCGCGATTCCGGCAGTGCAGCGGCCAGCTCAGACATGATTTCCCCTGCTATGGTTTATCGTTGCAAAGCTGATCTGCGTCAATCCCCCCGAACCTGCGCTTTGCGCATCGCCAGTGCTCAATAAACTTCTCCTCTACTGGCGCAGCAAATCGGCCGTCTCCACCACGCAAACCGGGCCGGGGACGGCAGGTTCGCTCACCGAGCAAGGGCTGACGGCGTTCCAGGCGGGCGACTATCTGGCTGCTGAAGCGGCGTTTCGCCGCGCCTATGCCGCCGCCAGCGGCAACCCGGTTTATGCGTTTCATCTGGCCTCTGCCTTGTGCGGATTGAACCGGCTGGAGGAAGCCGCACCATTGGCCTGGCAAGCTTTTTCGCAGTCGCCGGCCGATTTGAATTTCATGGGATGCATGAAATACATCACCTGCAACCTCGGCCTGACCGGCGCCACTGCTGTAGCTGCGGCGCCATGGCGTCAGGTCGCAGCCGGCAATGCACTGCGCAATCAAGGCCGCTTTGATGAGGCGGAAACCGCCTATCGCACCGCTCTTAGTGCAATGCCGGAAAATCTTTTCCTGCTTGGGCGAGTCGGCGCAATTTTGTGCAACCAGGGCCGCTTTGCAGAATCCGCGCCGTATTTTCGGGCCGCATCGGCTGCTGGTCTGATGCCCGACGGCATGCTCAATTTTGATGCCGCACGCCTGGCCAGACTGGCGCAATCGACCGCTTGGAAGCGAGCGTCTGCTGCGGCTCTGCCTGCCCTGCCGAGCGTAGCGCGCGGCGAGCTGGTGTTTCTGCTCAGTTGCGATTCCGTCTACTTCGAGCGCTATGCGGCCGCCCTGGTCAATTCGATGGGCCGCAACGCCGGGGTTGATTGCACGATGCATTTTCATGTGATCAACCCGGTGGCGCGGGTGGTTGAAATCGTGCAGTCGCTTGCCGCCCGCCATGCCGGGGTTGAGGTCGTGCTGACGCAGGAGTCAGTTGA
This sequence comes from Burkholderiales bacterium, assembly GCA_043775155.1. Lineage (GTDB taxonomy): Bacteria > Pseudomonadota > Gammaproteobacteria > Burkholderiales > JAEUOS01 > CANJDH01. Next base: position 1,972 of record JAYVSR010000094.1, read on the forward strand.
CACGGCGGCACAGACCACCCCCAAGCTGCTCTATGCCTGCGCCCGCTTCATCCTGCTGCCGGCATTGATGGAGTGGTATCGCAAACCGGTATTCGTGCTCGACATGGATTTGCTGGTAATGCGCAGCCTCGCTGAATTGTGGCGCACGGTTTCAGGCCACAGCGTCGCCCTGCCAACGGCGAACCAGTGGCGCGGTGAACCGGTCGAAATTATCTCGGCGTCGCTCGTGTATTTTTCCACTGGACCGTCCGCGCAAACGCTTGCCGTACTGACGGCAAACTATATTCTGGAAGAAATATCCGAAGGCCGCGGCTTCTGGTTCCTTGATCAGGCCGCGTTGCTGGCGATGGTGGCGTACTCGAAAACCGCGCCCGGCAGTGACGTCCTGCTGTTGCCGGATCGAGTGCTTCGATGCACTGACAGTCCAGAAATTTCCGATCCGCCGGCAGACGAAATTGACGGCTGCTTCTGGACGATATCCGCCAGCGTCCCGGCGCACGCGGCGCGCACCGCGCACCCCGCCTTTCGCGCCTATTGCGATTGATGCTGTGGATTGATGCCGCGTTCATGCGGCAACTGGCTGGTCATTTTTCGGATGATTGCACACACCTCGTCGATGGTGCCGCTCCAGGAATCGCGCTGCTGCCGCACGATCGTCATCGATGGGTACCAGGGTGTGCGCCGACCCTGCTGCGGCCACAGCATGCCACCGGCCCCGCTCAACAGCAAGATCACCGGCTTGCCCATCGCCCCGGCCAGATGGGCGACCGAGGTATCAGCGCTGATCACCACATCGAGCGCATCAATGATCGCAGCGGTATCGGCAAAGTCCTCTATCTCTGCGGCGAGATCAATCACGTCCAGGCCGGTGGTGCTCCATTCATCTGCTGTTGCGCCTAACTGCAAACCAAAAAACTGCACGCCTTGAGCGGCGAGTGCGGCCAGCGCCTGCGGCGGCACCGATTTGGCCTGGCGCGCGCGTTCGTGCGCGGCCGCGCCCGTGCGTTGATCGTTGCCCCAGACCAGCCCCGCACGTAGCGCGCGGCCCGGTGCGCGCAGGCTGGCCATTCGTTCCGCCCATTGCTGCGCCAGTGCAGGGTCTGCGCTTAGATACGGCTCAAACGCAACCGCGTCCGCCTCTAGACTCGCCACACTGACCCTGAGGCGATGCGGCAAATCGAGCAGCGGGCAATGCACATCTGCCACCGGCACAACACCAGGTGCGCTCACTTCATCAATCCACGGCAGGCCGGCAAACAGCCGGGCGCACTGCGGCTGCGCGCCGACGATGATTCGCGCCGGATTGGCCTGGGCGCGCAACTGCTGCACGAAGCGGATAAACATCAAGTGATCGCCCAGCCCGCCCCAATCGCACCAGACGAACACGCGCTTGCCGTCAAGCGGCTCACCTTGCCACATCGGCAATGGCGCAAGCGGATTGTCGCGTTTGAAATGTAGTGGATGCCGCGCGCGCAGCCGGTCGAATCCTTCCTCGTATTCGCCGATGAAAAACAATTTTTGCGCGAAGTTGTATTGCGCGGCGTGGTTGTGCGGATCAGATTTGAGTGCCGCGCGAAACCAGTGGATCGCGCGCTGCGGATCGGGGTCATCGGCGTCCAGTGCGCCCAGCGTATTGAGCGCTTCGACATGGCCGGGTTTAAGTTGCAGCACGCGTGCCAGCACCGCGCGCGCGCCGTCGGCCTCGCCTTGATCAAACAAAATCCAGCCCTTGAGTGCGAGCGCATCCGCGTCGTCCGGTGCCAGGCTCAAGCGCTGCTCCAGCAGACGCAATGCTGCGGTGCTGTGGCCGCCGAGCAGCAAACCATGCGCTACTTCAACCGATGTGTCCGGCGCGCCGTCAGAGGGGCGCGAAACGGCGGCAGGCCGTGCGGCGTCTCGAGACGGCGCAGATTTAAACGCGTTGAAAAGACGCTGCAACATGCGTTGGACTATAGCAGCCAAAAACCGGCGACTGTCATTTCGCCGCGACGCGCAACAGCGTCAATACCCAGTCCTCAGTCGAGAAATAAATCGGGGATGAAATTGGTGTTGCCGGGTGTCGTCGCGTACTGAGTGAGATCAGTGACGCCAGCCGACGCCAGCACTTCATCATCGATCAATATTTGCCCGGTGGTGTGGCTCGATGGCCGCGACAGCACCACTTGCGCGGCATCAGCCATGATGGCCGGTGTGCGGCCCTTCTTCCAATCAACACCGGGGATCACCTGCAGCGCCGCCGTGGCAATGATGGTGCGCGGCCACAGGCCGTTGACCGCGAGGCCGCGATCCTTGAACTCGGCCGCCATGCCGACAACGCACATGCTCATGCCGTACTTCGCCATCGTGTAGGCGGTGTGGTGCTTGAACCATTTCGGGTTGAGATTGAGCGGCGGCGCGAGGTTGAGGATGTGCGGGTTGCGGCCCTGCTTTGCTGACTCGATCAAGTGCGGCGCGCAGATGGCAGACGTCATGTAAGTACCGCGCACGTTGACGCCGAACATCAAATCGAAACGCTTCATCGGCGTATTCAGCGTATCGCTGATGCTGATTGCCGAGGCATTGTTGATGCAGATGTCGATGCAGCCAAATTTGTCGAGCGTTTGCTTGACGGCGGCTTTCACGCTCTCTTCGTCACGAATGTCGCACATGACCGGTAGCGCTTGCGCCCGGTGCGCGATGCCGGCCTGCACCACTTCTTCGGCAGCGGTGTAGATCGTGCCTTCGAGTTTCGGGTGCGGCTCGGTGGTCTTGGCGGCGATGACGATGTTGGCACCCTCCGCTGCGCAGCGTTTGGCGATGGCGAGGCCGATGCCACGCGACGCGCCGGTGATGAACAGCGTTTTACCTTTGAGAGACATGGTTGCAACTCCGAAAAATTGGGCGCTCGATCTGCGTCATGCAGTCCATGGATTGAGGAGCGCAACACCACTTTCTTCCATGTCCCTGGTGTTGCGCGTGACCACGGCAAGCCGGTGATGCAAAGCCGTTGCAGCAATCAGGCCATCGATTGCTGGAATGGGTTTGCCCTTCTTGTCCAATTGCGCCTGCAGTTCACCCCAAAGCTGGCCAATCTCGGCGCTGACGGGTAACACCCTGTCACCGAAACGCTCCACGATATGTTCGGCCAGCCACTTCTGCAGGAACGACTTTCGTTTTCCGGCGGCGAGCTTTTCGATGCCGCGCTTGAGTTCGCCCAAGGACAACGCAGACAGGCACAACATCAGCTCATCCTGTTGCGATAGCCAAGCGGTCACGCCGCGATCAGGATGCGGTTTGACAAGCTCGGAAACGACGGAGGTGTCGAGCAGATACTTCACAAGGCGAGCTTTCGCGGCATGTCACGGCTGCGCGTGACGTCAAGTTCGACCGCATATTCAGCAGGCACTTGCAGACACTTGAGCAGACTTCCCTTGGGTTGTTTCAGGCGGCGGAACTCGTCCGCTGAAACGATCACGGCTACCTCGCGTCCGTGACGGGTGACTATTTGCGGGCCGTGCGCGAGCGCCTGATCCACCACCTCGCTGAACCGGTTTTTTGCTTCCTGCAGTTGCCATTGCGCATTCATGGTGGCCTCCATCGATCTGTCCAGTCTGTCCATATTAACCGAAACGCAGCGCCCGGTCATCCCCCGAATTTTCAGTGGCAAGCTGCGCCAATCTACCCGTAGCTGTCGTGATCCCCGGCCGCAAATGCGCCAACGCAAAAGCCAACCCTCCAAAACCTGCTTCCACCAATCGTTTCCGGCAGACCAGAGCCAACACCCGCTTACACCAACGGTTTCCAAGGCGCCATCCGGCCAGATCAGGGAAATTTCGAGAAATCCGGCTTGCGCTTTTCGAAGAAGGCGCTGAACGCTTCTTTCGCTTCGGGCGAGGTGAGCATTTTGCGAAACTGCGCGCTCTCTTCGCTCATTTGCGCTTCAACCATTTTTTGCTGTGCGCCGCGCATTAACGCCTTGGTGGCGCGGATCGAAGAGCCCGGCAGCGCTGCGAGTTTGTGCGCGCGCGCCAGCGCGTGCGCGTGTACCTCGGCGGCGGGCAACACCTGATTAACGAAACCGAGTTTCTCGGCCTCAGCCGCACCGAACGCCTCGCCCAACAGCAGCTTCTCCGCAGCGCGCTGATACCCGCCGATCAGCGGCAGCAAGTAGCTCGACGCCGCCTCCGGACACAAGCCGAGCGTGGTGAAGGGCGTGCTGAATTTCGCGTTGTCGCCGGCGTAGACCAGATCGCAATGCAGGAGCATGGTGGTGCCGATGCCGATGGCCGCGCCACACACAGCGGCGACCACCGGTTTTTTCGCGTGCGAGATGTTGTAAAGAAACTGAAACACCGGGCTGTTCTCGCCCTGCGGCGGATTTTTCATGAAGTCGTCAAGGTCATTGCCGGCAGTGAAAATTTCTGGCTTGCCCTGAATCAGCACGGCGCGCACGGTGGCATCGTTGTCTGCCGCCTTCAAGCCGTCAGCGAGCGCCTGGTACATCGCAGCGGTGATGGCGTTCTTTTTTTCGGGGCGGTTGAGTTCAAGAATTAGCACGCCGCCATCACGCGTGGCGAGAACCGGAGTGGACTGCGTTGCGCTCATGCTGCGTTCCTTAGTTGAGAGTGAGAAGGTGGGGACAGGCGCGATGCGAGTTGCTGCTCCAGCCACGCTGTCACCAGTGGCCACAGGGCCGCGCTCGCGGGTTTGAAAAAAACGAAGTGGCCGATGCGATTCAAATTCGCCTGCTGCGGCGTGACGACGCGGCAGTCTGGCGTGGTCTGCCGATAAGCGGCGTGCAGCAGGTGCGAGCCTTCCGGCAGCAGCAGTTCGTCGTCGCTGAAAAACAGCGACAGCACTGGATACGTGGCGCTGGCATACGCTTCGCGCGCGCCGGGTTCGCCGCTCAAAATGTAGTCCGGCGTCAGGCACCACTTGCGCCACTGGAATATTGCGCCGGTGGGCAGATCACCGATCACGCCGATTTTTGAGCCGGGGAAGTAGCCGAACAGCGGACACAAGAGCGGTGCCATCACATGCCACATCAACGGTGCCTTGCGGCGCAAACTGGGCACGTTGTGGCGCATCGAGCCGCTGCCGACGGCAATGTTAACGAGACCGGCGATGTGTTCGCGCGAAGGCAACAAGGGCGCAACCTGGCCGCCAAGGCTATGGCCCGCCAGATACACGGGGTGGCCTTCGGCGGCGACTGCTTGCAGCACCGCGTCGTAATCGAGCTCGAACCAATCGGTGAGGTCAGCCTTCACGCCGCGCATCGAACCCTTGAGCGATTCACCGGTGCCGCGATAGTCAAACGTCCATACGGCATAGCCTTCGGCAGCGAGATGGCTGGCGAAAGCAGCGTAAAAACTTTGCGGCACCGCCATCGCCGGGCCGAACACGATGTTCGCTTTGGGCGGGCCGGGCGGGTGAAAACGCGTGCCGGCCAAGGCATGGCCGTCGTGCGCGGTGAGCGTTACCTTCTCGATCCTGCCCATGCGTTGCGTGTTACTTCAATCGCTTCACTTGGGCCACAAGATCATTTGAGTGCAGCGAAACAGCGCGATGGTCTTTTGCGTTTCGCGGTGCGTGACCGTTGCATCCCACACATGGGTGGTACGGCCCAGATG
>JAYVSR010000095.1:0-11802 GCA_043775155.1 Burkholderiales bacterium
GTCTGTTCGGAATGGCCGAGCGGAAGAAATGGCTTGAGGCAGTCAAGCTCCTCGGGGATCGTCCAAGTAGTGTCGAAGAATGGGAACACGTAAAAGAGCATTTCGGTTTGCTGCGATCACTGCGGGAACTAGCGTTGCGCTGGAACGCCCTTGCTAATGAGCTTCATATCGATGTTGTGCCGGACGATAAGCCAGAGGGCGGTTTGGCTGCCGCCCAAGGCTATTCTCTGTATCTCAAGGTTAAAAATATTGTGAAGGCAGAAATCGAGCTACCTGCTGCCGCATTTCAAGTCTTTCCCAATTGGGCTTATGCGCAAGAGGTAATCGATAACGCACAACGGCTGGCGGAATTAGAGAAAGCTTTGCGGCATCACCTCACCAAAAATAGACTCGCCAATGTTTGGGCCGCAAAAGAGCGTTGCCAAAAAGTGCTGGAAGGGCGTACTGGGCGCGTAATTGATGACATTCGAGTCTTCCTAGCTGAGACGCTAGGTAATCCGGCAATTGAGGATGCGCGGATGCAAGCTTTGTGGTCTAAGTTGATGTCAGAACTCGCGCGTGTGCATGGGCTTCGCGCTCACCTTGCCACGGTGCGCGACGTGTGCGACAAAGTGGAAAATTCCGGCGCGACGATGTACGCCACTGCGCTCAAGCAGCCACTTGAAAGTACGGTGGACATGCTTCTCCCAGACAATTGGCGAAAAGCTTGGCGTTTGAGGCGTATGGCTACTTACCTCGAAGCGATCGATGCAAAGGAGGAGCTAAAGAAACTGGCGAGGGATCGTCAAGATATGGAAAACGACTTGTCACGTGCTTACCGTGACATTGTTGTGAAGAGAACTTGGCTGAAACTCACCGAGAACGCTTCACCCAGTATTAGGGCTGCGCTGCAGGCATATCTGAACGCCATCCAAAAAATTGGCAAGGGTACAGGTAAGCGTGCCGTGCGCTACCGGCAGGATGCACGCATGGCGGCGTCCCTAGCCAACCCTGCCGTACCGTGTTGGATCATGCCTCATTACCGTGTTTCGGAATCCCTTCCTGCTGAGCTGGGCTGCTTTCACCTCGTCGTCGTCGATGAGGCGTCGCAATCGGATTTGAATGCGCTACCTGCCTTGCTGCGAGCACAGAAGGTGCTCATCGTCGGTGATGACAAGCAAGTCTCTCCTGAGGGCGTAGGTTTGGAGGAGGAGAAGGTTCGTAGTCTCATGAACAGATTTCTTGGCAGCCAAGTGATTACCTATCGCCCGCAAATGTCACCTGAACGATCCATCTATGACCTGTTTAAAGTGGTATTTGCCAAAAGCACGGTAATGCTGAAAGAGCATTTCCGCTGCGTGGGTCCAATCATCGAGTATTCCAAACGAGAGTTTTACAACCACGAGTTGCGCCCGTTGCGCGTGCCGAAAGCCTCTGAGCGTCTAGACCCACCGCTAATTGACGTATTGGTGCAGGATGGATATCGCAAGGGTGATATCAATCTTTCAGAAATGCGTTTTATCGTCGATGAAATAAAGGCAATTGTTGAGGAGCCAAGCATGAGCGGCCGATCAATCGGGGTTGTCTCGTTGCTTGCGGATAAACAGGCCTTGGCGATTTGGGAACGACTGACCGATGAACTCGGGCCTGAAGTTATGCAACGCCATCGAATCACTTGTGGCGATGCGCGAACGTTTCAGGGTAAAGAGCGGGATATCATGTTTCTTACGATGGTATCGGCACCAAACGAGGTTGGCGCTCCGCTTTCTCGAGATACTTTTGCTCAACGTTTCAATGTGGCGGCGTCGCGCGCAAAGGACCGGATGTATCTGGTGCGTTCGGTAGGGCTGGAGCATTTGAGCGATGCCGATAAACTGCGGCGCAGTCTCATCGCTCACTTTGCCACACCCTTCGCGCAAGATGAGGTGCGCGTTGAAGATTTACGAAAACTTTGTGAATCGCCTTTCGAGCGAGAGATGTATGACGAACTCATTCAACGTGGCTATTGGGTGACACCGCAAGTCAGGGTCGGCCAATATCGCATTGACATGGTGGTAGAGGGGCACAACGACGCTCGACTTGCTGTCGAGTGTGATGGCGACCGATATCACGGCGCGGACAAATGGGCGGATGATATGCAGCGCCAGCGTATTCTTGAGCGTGCTGGCTGGGTGTTTTGGCGCTGCTTCGCTTCCGCCTTCATTCGCCGGCGGAAGGATGTGATGGATGATCTCCTCAAGGCATTGGTCGAACGTGGTATCGAGCCGATTGGAGCTGAAGGTGCACCTAGAAGCGTTCATTCAGAGCATCGCGTCGTCTCTTCTACCATCGAATCTGAGGTGTCGCAGAACAACGCTATGCCTGTTGAAATTTCAATAAGTCGTCAAGAGCCAGATCATGTCGCGCTGTTTCCGTTGGAAAACAGTTCACGAAATGGTCGTGCGCCTCCTGAAGAGCTTCGATTAAATCGTTCGGCAAATGACATCGATCTCTTTGATCTCAGGCGAGTGCCGGTTTTCGTCAAAAATCCGCAGATTGGTGAACTTTCGTTCAGCGACTACGTGGAGTATTCAGGGCCTCCGGGAGATGATCCTCGCAACATGAACGCGTATGCAGTTTCGGAAGGCATAGTTCGGATCATCGAAGTTGAAGGCCCGATGATTGCGAAGCGAGCCTATGACATTTACCTCAGAGGTTGTGGTATCAAACGAATGGGGCATGAGCTTAAAAGCTCCATGAACAAAGCTTTATCACATGCTGTTGGTCAAGGTCGTGTTGTCTGTGAAGATGAGGCGGGAGTAGGTGGCCTAGTCTATTCCGTAGTTAGACTGAAGGGTAGCCCGCCGATCAGATTGCGAAACAGAGGGCCACGAATATTCGAGGAGATTCCTCCTAGCGAACTGCAAGTTGTCTCAAAGTCCTTGCTGAAGCTGCATGAATTCGCACCTGGCAGTGACGAACATTTGCGGGCGGTGTTGGAGAGGTTTGATCTAAAGCGACTAACTACGCAGGTCGGCACTATGTTGCTTGAAATTCTTGAGAAGGATTTTTCGCATGTGGATGAGTTCTTGATTGGCTTGCAGAAATAATTTTCTGTGCAACATTAAAAGTCTCTTGAGTAGATGGAAGTAAATCCGCTCGCAGTACGGATGATAGGATTCGACCTCCCAAGTCGATGAAGTTGTCAATTGCTTCGGTTATGCGCGAGACGTAAGATTGAAAACGCGCTTCCACCAATGGTTTTATGCCATCTTTTCTTATTGCAGTCCCCGAAAAACTGGTAAAATATACAGTTTTTATTGCCAAGCTTAAACGGCATTCCACGGGCGGCGATCACCATGGCGGCTACTTCTATCGAGCGAATCCTGATTCTGGCGAAGACATATCCTTCGCCCAGCGCCAGGTATGTGGAAACATCATGTGTTGCCGGCATCACCGCCCAGGGCGAACCACGCCGCCTGTTCCCGGTTCCATTCCGCTTGATCGAAGAAGTGCAGCAGTTCAAGAAGTGGCAATGGATCACGGTGCGAGTGCGCAAGTCGAACGACGATCACCGGCCCGAAAGCCATCGCATCTATGTTGATGGGCTTGACTGTTCCGAGCAATCGCTCTCAACTGACAATCAGTGGGCCGCGCGCCGTCCGTGGCTGGATCGTTTTCCGGCATTCGACAGCTTTGCCGCTGCCGAGGAAAGCAGAAAGAAAACGGGAATCAGTCTTGCGCTCGTTCGGCCCAAACGGATTGTTCGTTTGGAAATCACGCCGGCGCGCAATCCGGATTGGACAATCGAAGAGCGTGCCAAACTGATTCAGGAGCAAATGCAGGGCAGTCTGTTCGGCCAAACCGATGCGGAAAAAGATATGCGTGAACTACGCAAAGTGCCGTTCGACTTTCACTATGTTTACACCTGCGATTCGACTGACGGTGAAATCGAGGAACGCCACAAGATCGTTGATTGGGAAGCGGGCGCGCTGTATTGGAGATGTTGCGCTAGTCATGGCAAAAACTGGGAAGTTCCGTTTCGCATGAAGCTCGAACAGCAGCTTCCCGGCGCTGACTTGATGTTCCTGATGGGAACGATTCACCGTTTCCCCGATCAGTGGCTGATCGTCAGCCTGATCTACCCGCCTAAGCGTACGCCAGCGCAGCTTGCGCAGACTTCGCTTTTTTGATCGCTGCTGGCGCGATGTGTGAGACTGTCAGCTTGGAGCGGCTCGCGACTGCGTCGGCCACCATCGAGCGATGGCAAAAATTGTAATCAGCCTCGTAGCAGAGCAGAGCGCATGTTGTGAGCGAGGCGAAGTTGGCCAATTCTGACAGCGCCTTGTCTTGGGTGGCGATATAGGTCAAAAACGATTTTGCGTACTGACTCCAATCTTCGTTTTCACGATATTGGTTCCGAATCGGCTTGGGGCAGCCGAGTTCCGGTCGGTGTACATATCCCAAGTCATGCTGGCTTAAATTCGCCGCGAGAGCAGACTTCGAAAATCCGGGCTTGCGAGAGAGCGGCAATTGACGCACATCGACAATCGTTTCGACTCCGTGCGCGGCCAAATAGGGAGCGAACGCATCAATGTGTATGCCTTCGTAGCCAACCGTATAGAGCTTCACTTTTTTCTTCGCTTGCTAAAAAACGCAGAGTGTAGCTGAGGGAGTTACCCTCAAGCTGGTTTTTGCAAAGAGATATTTTCTTGGGAGATGTTTTTTCACAAGAGCCCCTCGCACCAACGGTTTCATGGCGGCTGCCGATTTTAATCGCCTGCGTGTGCCAACGCCGGCAACCCATGCCGCCGGCGCGCCCGATTGCATTTGTCATCGCCTGGCTCGACCTCGCGGCAAGGTGCGGGGCGGGCGTCATAGACCGTGCAGGTAACGCCAATACCGACCGCCCCCTTCAAACCCGCGCAATGCGGTGCGGCGCTGTCCGTGCCCGCCATGCAGGCGATCCAGTCATTGACTTTTTGCGTCATCACCTCGGGCAAGCCGCGGGCAGTCGCTTCTGCCCAATAGAACGAGATGCGAAACGCCGCGCAACAGGCACCGCATTGTTGGCAATCGACGGCGCTGGTCACAAGCGCGGCGCGCTCACACTGCAAATCAACCGGTGGGCAAGGAGCAGGATTTTTCCTTCGCTACCGTGGTGATGATCAGAATGTCGTGACGCAGGTCCGCCAGGTTTTCGTCGGCGCTGTGGCTGTCGTCCCAGGTGAAAAAACCGAAGCCCACAATCGCCAGCGTCGCGACACCGAGCAGATTGGTGCCGGTGGTGGCGCGCGATGACTCTTTCATCGCTTCGACCACCTGGCGCTCGGCGGCACGGGTGGTGCGGTAGGCGTCCGAGAGTTCCTGACAGCTTGCCTTGCGCGCTGCTTTCCAGTCATCGTCATCGCTTGCGAGTGCACTAACGGCATTGACGGCGAGTAGCGCGATTGCCAGCCAGCGGGTGAGCCGATGGCGGGATGCGGTCATACAGTTGCGGGGCGGTTGGATTGGCAGGTTCATGCGTTGCTCGCTTTCTTTATTTTCGGCACCGGGACGTCAATCTTGGTTTGCAGATTTGCAGTGAGTCTTACCATTTGCGGTGCGCTTTGATCCAATGAAGGCACGGTGCATCCGGTCACACAGCACCGTCCAGGTTGCCGGTTGCGCGTGATTTTGCGCGTTTCATCCGCGCGCTGGTCCTCGAGAATGCCGCGATCGAGCAGGCGCTCCACCAGATCAACCTTGTTGCCGAGCGGGTAGCGGCGGAAGATTTCCATCTTCATCGCTTCGGGCGATCCGCCGCCATGCAGACTGATCACCGAGTACCAGCCGGCTTGATACGAGGCAGTGAGGTCTTCAACCAAACGCGCTGCTTCGATGCGCTTTTCATACGGAATATCGGAGCGTGCGGATAGCACTTCGGAGAGCCGCCCGGCGGTCGCGGGGTTGTGGTCTTCGTCTGGTCCCGGCAAGGTGACGATCAAGCCGCCCGAGACGTGGTGCGCGATGCGGTGCATGTCATAGATTTGGGTTGCCAGCAACAGTTTGCCGATATTGGCGAACACGCCATCTGGCGTGACCACACCTGATTCATCCGTCTGGCCGTAGACCGACGCCGCCACGCCGCAGGCGTAAAAGCCTTCGACGATTTTGATCAAATCGACCATCTGATCGCGCAGGTTATCGGCGCGATCCAGGTCGATGCCGTTGGCTTCGGTCATCAACGCGCCAGCACCAATCAGCAAATCGCCGAAGCCCGCACGCGCCGCGATGCAAGTGTGGCGATGGTGCGTAGCGTAAGAGTAGGTAAGGTGGCCCGAATGTTGCCACTCGCCCGCGAGGAACACGCGATCCCACGGCACCAACACTTTATCGAACAGACATACACCAGTGCTCTGGCCGAACTTGCTGGAGAACTTTGCAGCGGCTTCACCCGGCCTCCCGGCCGGACGCGCGACGATGGTCAGACCCGGCACATCAACCGGCACGGCGCAGCAGACCGCGAAATCTTTATCGAGCTCCGTCATGTTGCGGCAGGGCATTACCAACAGCTCGTGCATGTAGGGCGCGCCGGTGACGATGGCCTTGGCACCGGAGATCACGATGCCGTCGCTGCGGCGTTCGACGATGTGCAGGTAACTGTCCGGATTCGGCTGCGCGTGCGGACGCAGCGTGCGGTCGCCCTTGGCGTCGGTCATCGCGATGCCCAGCGCGAGGTCGTTGTCGTAGACGTGCTCGATGTAGGCTTTGAGGGTGTCGTGATACTTCGTGCCGGCCTCGGCATCGCAGCGCAGTGTCGCTTGATAAATGCCGGTCAGCGCATCGCCTGCGAGGTAGCGCTGCGCGCAGCCGGTCTCCTGGCACACCAGGCGCACGGCTTCGAGCTTGTTGAGCAGGTCTTGCGTGCTCCGCGGAATCGCCAGCATGCGGTTGATGCTGCGGCCATTCGATTCGGCGCGCATCACTGCGGCGACGTCTTCGTTCAGCGCGAGATCGTAAGTGAGGGCGACCGCGTTGACGCCGGGCGCAAGCGCAGGCTCGTCCGCCACCGATTCGATGCGCCGACCATCGACGTACACCACCGGTTTGTATTTGCGCAGCGATGCGCGGTAGTCGTTGCCGGACATCAGCATGATGGCCTCCTTGGGTTGGCGTGAGTTTATGCCTTCAGCCGTTGGCAATTTTCCGCCACGGCCAGGGTGATTCGTTTGAGCGTGGCTTTGCGCACCGGCAGCTCCTTGAGGTGACGCTCAGCACGTGTCGCGACAGCAGTGATGCGCTTGATCGCTGCCAGTGCAAGAGTCTGCGCGACCCCGCCCTGATGTGCGACCGTCAAAAGATGTACCAGCCCTGGTGCGCGCGTCTCACCGGCATAGCCTAGTTGATGATGTCCGCGCGGGCCTTCGTTGAAGGTGAGGTCATACGCCGGGCTTAAGCACCAGCGCCGCTCGTGAGCGAGCCGGTAAGAAAAATTTTTCGCATGATCGTCGCGATTGTTGAACACCAGATTGAACACGCAGCGCTCGAACGCCTTGTGTACTTCGCGCATGTCCTGGCTCATGCGCCTGGTTAGACGCAGAAAATCAATTGCATCGACGCTGGGGATGCGATAGTCGGTATGCAGCGCGCCGGCCAGGGTGTGCAGCGGCACGCGCGTTGCACCATCACGGTCGAAGCGCTTGACGCCGAACGCCGCGAGGGTACGGTTGAGTGGGAAGTAGCGTGTCGGCGGTATGTCGATCTTGCAAGCGCGTGCGAGACGCGCGTACCACTCTTCAATGGCGCAGGCTTCGGGATGTTCGCCGCGTGCAGGAAATTTAATCAGCCACGGTTCGGTCTTGCGTGTGCCGAGCGGGTCTGATGGAGTATCCGCTGGCGCGCCAGTCTGCATCTGCCCGCTGGCTGGATCAAACTCCACCAGCGCCTTGGGGCGCGCGCCGTGCGGCGAACCGCCGATCAACACCAACTCGGTCAACACGGCCTGGCTTGCCCCGGCGGTCAGGCGGTCGATCCGTTGTGCCAGATCCAAAAGATTGAGGTCGTGGGCGCTGAGCACTTCGCCCTGGGCCGGCTCAAAGCTGAGCGCGCCCATCGCACGATCACCGATGAAGGCCAGGCGGTCGAGCGGCGAAAGTGTGGCCGGGTCGCGCCCCAGCTTGCGGAACGTGCGATCCATCAGCAGCATGCCCCAGCCATCGGGCAGCGCATCGGCGATCAAGCCCGGCAAGCCTTTGAAGGGCTGGCGCTCGCCGGTATACGCCGCTGTGCGCAAACCCAAATGCAGCGGCGACAACTCCAGCCCCTGGCGCATTGCTTCGGGTGAGTATTCAAACGCGAGGGTGCCGCTTGCGTTCTCCGCCAGCGTACCCAAAGGCCAGCGCTCGCCCCAGCCGTTGTAGAGAACTTGCAGGCGATTCACTTTGATACCACCCGCCTGGGTCTCCGCGCACGCTGGCGCTGTGCAGCTTGTTCATGGCGCTCCATCTCGGCAATCGACTGCAGGCGCGGTGCCAGCACTGATTCCAGATCAGACTCGGCACCCAGTGCCTGGACACAGCTGATAAAGGTGGCAAGCGTGGTTTGCCCGTTGGTCTCGAGCTTGCGCACTGCGCCAAACGAAATTGCGGCGCGTGCAGCGAGTTCCGCTTGAGTCAGGTTTTGTGCCAGCCTGAGCTGCCGCGCGCGGGCGCCGAGTAAGGTGCAAATCTCAGTCGTAGTTGATAATTTAAGAGATTTCATAAAGACAATTATATCGAATAATTGACATTAATTGTCTTTATAAATACCATAAAATTACACGCAACGTCCGCCATCCACCTCGATGCAAACACCAGTTACGAAGCTCGCATCGGTCGATGCGAGATACAAGCAGGCATTCGCGACATCGTGCGCAGTGGAGAAGCGCCCCATCGGAATCGTCGCGCGGAATTTTTCGCGCCGCGCGTCATCGATCGGGCCACCGGCGAACGCGGTCGACAACGCGGTGTCCGGGTTGAACACCGGGTTGACGCAATTGACGCGCACGTTCTCCGGCGCGAACTCGGCCGCCATCGACTTGCTCAAGGTGATCACCGCGCCTTTGCTTGAGTTGTAGACGGTGAGGCCAGGGCGCGGGCGAATGCCGGCGGTGGAGGCGATGTTGACCATCATCCCGCCACGCTCTTTGCCCTGTTTGCGAAATTGCGCCAGCGCGTGCTGCGCCGACCAGTAGATCGACTTGACGTTGACCGCATAGCAGCGGTCGAAGTCGGCTTCGGTGACTTCGCTGAATGGGCGATTCACATGCGTCCAGCCGGCGTTGTTGACGATGCCGTCAAGTCCACCAAATTCCTTGACAGCCGCTCCCACCAAGGATTTCCAGCCATCGGCCAGGGTTACGTCGGCGAGTTGAAATACCGCTTTGCTACCTTTTTCCTTGATCGCGGCCACCGTTTCTTCACCGCCTTTGGCATTCAAGTCGTTGACGATGACCAATGCGCCTTCTTCGGCAAAGCGCTTCGCGATGCCGACGCCGATGCCCGAACCGGCGCCAGTGACGATGATGGATTTGTTGTTCAAACGCATGAAGTTCTCCCTGAGTGGTGGAAGGTGAAGTTGCAAAGAAAAACGGCGGACATTAAGCCCACCGTGTCGAAATCAAGCTGTGAATCGAGTTTAGAGATTGGGAAAAAATGCGTGCGCGCAGTTCAGCGTTTTGGAAAAAACGCGTGCGCATAGGTACGCTCATCGGTGCGGCCAACGTAATCAATCGTCCGTTTCGCCGCCCACGTGGTGACCTGATGGTGAATTGGCACCAGTGCCGCATCTTCGACCGCAATTTTCACGGCTTCCTGAAACAGCACGAGACGTTTTTTGTCATCCACGGTGCGCAAACCTTCTTCGAGTGCGGCATCCATTTTCGGATTGCAGTAAGAGGGGTAGTTGAACCCGCCGAGGCCCTTCTCCTTGTTCTCGCAAGCCAGCAGCGAACGCAGCGGTGAAGAGGCTTCACCCGTCTGTGCGCCCCATCCGACCAAGGTGACAGAGAACTCTTTTTTCGCCACACCAGCGCGCGGGAAATACACTGCGAGCGGCATTGCATCGACCTTCGCCTTGATGCCAACGCGTGCCCACATCTGCGCGATGGTCTGCATGATCTGGTCGTCGTTCACATAGCGGTTGTTCGGGCCGTGAAAGGTGATCGAGAAACCGTTCGGGTAGCCGGCTTCGGTCAACAGTTTTTTCGCCAGGTCGGCGTCGTATACCGGTTTGAGGTTGGGGTTGTTGCCGAATAGCGTCGGCGGCACCAGATTGGCGGTTGGCAGCGACAGGCCTTCCATCAACCGGTCTTTGATCGCTTCGCGGTTGACGGCGAGCGACATGGCTTTGCGTACCCGTGCATCCTTCAGCGGGTTCTTGTCCATCGGCTTGCCGTCGGCGTCGAACACGTAGGGCGTTTTGTCGCGCTGATCCAGATTGAAATAAATCATCCGGTGCGAGACTTTGGAGAAGAAGTTCAGGTTTTTGTCTTCGCGAATCCGTTTCAGGTCGGGGGTTGGCACATTTTCAATTGCATCGACATCGCCCGACAGCAGGGCGGCGACGCGGGTTGGGTCAGCGGCGATAAAGCGCAGCGTCACCTTGCCCCAGGCCGGCTTGTTGCCCCAGTAGCCATCAAAGCGCTCCAGCTCGACCCGGTCGTCACGCGCGAAGCGCACAAACTTGAACGGGCCGGTGCCGGCCATTCCTTTGCCAGTGGCGAATTCCTCACTCGCCAAACCTTGCGGCAGCGCGCCCGCCGTGGCTTTTTTGCTGACGATGAACACGGCAGTCAGGTCCGGCAGCATCAGCGGGTAGGGGGTTGCGGTCTTGAAGCGAATCGTCAGCGGATCGATGATCTGTTTCGACACAATCGCCTTGGTGTAAGTATCGAAACGCCCCGGACTGTTGGCGATCAGCGCTGGGCGGTCAATCGACCACGCCACGTCTTCGGCGGTGAAATCGGAACCGTCATGGAACTTCACGCCACGGCGCAATTTGAATTCCCAGGTCAGGTCATCGACCAGACGCCAGCTCTCGGCCAGGCCCGGCACCGGTTTGCTGTCCGGGTCCATCTTTACCAGGGTCTCGAACATGTGATCCGACACGTTGATGTTGGAAAACAGGTTGTAGAAATGCGGGTCCATCGAGTTCGGCGGCGCGCTCATGGCGATCTTGAAATCCTGCGCCTGCGCCGGGCTGAGCGCGAGGCTGGTGCCGAGGGCCGTAGTGATGCCAACGGCAAGCGCCAGGGTGCGGAACGATGCAAACATGCGCATGGGTAATTTCCTCCGTAGAGTGTCTGAAAATGAGCTAAACGCTAAGCCTACTCGAAATCGTGCCGCGCTGTGCAGTGGCGCGCCGGGCGGCGCGGCAGATGTGTCACTTCACCCGCTTCAACGCCCGTTCCACCGTTTCGCGCTTCACCGCCGGTGCAAACAGTTCGATAAAGTCAAACGTAAATCCGCGCAGATACGCGCCCTTGCGTACCGCGAGGTATGTTGTCTTCTCGGGGAATAAATGGCCCGCGTCGATACTGCGCAAATGCTTGTCGCGCGCCGGATCAAACGCAATGCTGGCGAGCAGGCCGATCCCAAGATCAAGTTCGACATACGTCTTGATCACGTCTGAATCGACGGCAGAGAGCACCACGTTCGGCTCCAACCCCTCGGCGGCAAATGCCTGATTAATCGTCGAGCGGCCGGCAAACGCACCGTCGTAAGTGATGACCGGGTACTGCACCACGTCGTGCAGCGAAATTGTTTTCAACCCCAGCAACGGATGCTTGACCGGCGTGATCACGATGTGATGCCAGCGATGGCA
>JAYVSR010000096.1:0-6140 GCA_043775155.1 Burkholderiales bacterium
ATTTCGCGTTTCAAATCGGCACCAAATAAAATCGCCCGCAAACCCGCATGGATGCTCGTTCTTCCTTGCTGACAGCCTTCATTGACCGGACACTACTGATTGAAAGTATATAAAATGCCGGAAAATGAAACGCCGGGAGACCGATATGCCTGTTGCCAAATCAGACGTGCTTTACGTCAAATTCAAGCAAGATTCGATTTTCACCGTCAGCCGCAAACGGGTGGACGCAATGGCGAAGTATTTTCAGCAGGATGCGACCTTCGTAACCCACTTTGCGCTGGCGCGCCTCGCCGAAGAAATCAAGAGCGGAAGGTACGCCAAAGCGAGTGATGTGCCGATTGGCGACCGCCCGCCGACAGAGGAAGAATGGAGCCTGCTTGCCGAACGTTCCAGCGCAGCCATGAAAGGGCGGACGTTTAGGCCGGCTAAAACGCTGGAGCAGGTTTGGGGGCTTAAGGCGGGATGACTTGGCCTGCACCGGAACCGGCAGACATTGATGCGCCTGCGGGCGTTTCGCCCAAGCTGGGAGTCTTGGATGGGCGCTATCCGGAATTGATTGCGCGCTTTTCTCGTGCGAATCAGGCGGCGGCGCTGGAGATGAAGAGAAAAGGGCGTTCATCGGAAAAGTAACGCTTGGCCGGAGCAACGCTGACGGGCGCAATTTTCCAGCGCTATATCGCAAAACGATATAAACTGCACTCATGATTCTGACCTTCAAGTGCGTGGATACGAAGAGCCTGTTTGAGCGCAACCGGGTGAAGCGGTTCGTCAACGTCGAAGCCATTGCCAGGCGAAAATTGAGTCAATTGCACGCGGCCGGTACGTTTGATTTTTTGCGAGCGCCGCCCGACTCCGGCTTGTCGACCCCTGTCGGGTAGCCCAGGTGGTGGCTCATTTCGGCGCCCAACGCCCGTTCAATAGGGGCATTGTTGAAGGCTTGCGCGGCTTCCTGCACCGACTCCGCTGTCATCGGGCCTTTGACCAGTTGGTCAAGCAGCTCCGGTGGTATCTTCGGCAACACCCTCGCTTGCGCTGCGGCGTTGGCTTTCTGCATCTTGCGTACTACTTTCGGCATACATGTTCAAACCTTTCCAAGTCCGGTTTTATACACGGAGTTCCACTTAGCGCCTCGTTCAAAAAAACGTGACCACTTCTCAGTCCCTTGCGGTAACGCAGCCAGCCATAGCGTATGTAACGCAATTCATGCGCAAGCTGGGCGAAATAATCACCACGCCCACTGGAGCCGCTGTCGCCGTCGGCATGCTGGCGTATTCCTCAGATGCCGAAGGCGCGAGATTTTCGGTTCGCACTTCGGTACCGGCGATTAACGGCGGCGCGAAATTGTTTAATGGCACTAGAGAGCTCGCGACCTTCCCCGCTGCAAAAGGTAAGACCTTAATAGAAGCGACCGAATGGTTGCGGTCAGAAGTGCGCAATTGGCAATTCAGGGAAGCTAGTGGGAGCGGCTGGGTAGACAAAACCGCAGCGGGACGTCCACGGTCGCTGGCAGATCAAATTAAACAGGCATACCAGATTCGACAGAACGTGCTGGCTGGCGCCAGGGCAAGCATGCTTTCCGAAAGCACGACGTATGCGGTGATGCGCGATGCGTTTGGAATCAAGTCACTTGCGAAAATAAAAGCGGAAGTCAGGCTGGGTGACCCTGCCAAGGGTATAGCACCGTTGACGGGCGAAGCCGCGCAAAAAGAAGTCCTCCGAAGATTAATCAATATTGACACGAGCACTAAGTTCTATGAAGCCTGCTTTGCGGCGGGTACCTTGGTGCATACCAAGGAAGGCTTAAAGCCGATCGAGCAAATCAAGGTCGGCGATCTGGTGCTCTCCAAACACGAGAGCGGTGAAGGCGAACGTGCGTACAAACGTGTGACCAAGACGTTTGTGCATGAAGACCGCGCCGTAATTTTGGTGGTAGTCGGCGGGATGCAGCCCGATGGTACGTCACGTCTCCACAGGTTTGCCGTCACGCCTGAGCATCCATTTTGGGTGCAGGGAAAAGGCTGGAAAGCGGTGGGCACTTTAATCGGATCAGTGATGAAGCCCACAAAGTTCGAAATTATTGCGAACGAAAATCCGGCACTCCAAGGGCATTTACCTTTAATGGTCACTAGTAACTCCGGAACGGCTTGGACGCCGTTGGCTCCTAAAGATTTTAGCTTGGGTGGAAGGGATCTTGATCTCCGTACGATGGAGTCAAGCGAAAAAATAGAATGTTTCCAATTCAAGACTGTCAAATCTGCAGGTCGCGCGAAACCAGAGCATTTTTACAAAACCACGGTGTACAACTTCGAGGTCGAAGACTTTCACACCTATTATGTAGGCGAGGTAGGTGTATGGGTGCACAACAAGAATATCGGGGTAAAGCCTGGCGTGGGCGGCGGAGCTCCATGGCGGTGTCCGGGCCAAAGCCCGGAATCGTGCCCGAATTGCATTTCTCCGTTCAAATCGACGCCGCTTTCCATCGCCCGCTAACCCGCTCCCACCAACGTTCTTGGGGAAATTTCTCTCTATTTAACCGGACATTCTTGATCGGCGTTATGTTTTGCCGTATACGCCAGAGCACTTTGATGCGCCTGCGGGCGTTTCGCCCAAGCTGGGAGTGCTGGATGGGCGCTATCCGGAATTGATTGCGCGCTTTTCTCGTGCCAATCAGGCTGCGGTGCGGGAAATGAAGAAAAATGTCCGCCCATCGAAAAATTAATCCTTGACCGGAGCAACGCTGACGGGCGCATCTTTCCAGCGCTATATCGCAAAACGATATAAACTGCTCTGATGATTTTGACCTTTAAGTGCGCGGATACGAAGAGCCTGTTTGAGCGCAACCGGGTGAAGCGGTTCGTCAATGTCGAATCCATTGCCAGGCGAAAATTGAGTCAATTGCACGCGGCCGGTACGCTCGATTTTTTGCGAGTGCCGCCGGGTAACCGGCTGGAGGCTTTGCTGGGCGACCGCGCTGGGCAACACAGCATTCGCGTCAACGATCAGTTTCGTGTGTGTTTTGTGTGGACGCCGCAAGGCCCGAAGAATGTTGAAATTGTTGACTACCATTGACGGAGTTTGATTGTGGGCAAAAAGCTTTCTCCGATACATCCCGGCGAAATTCTGCGTGAGGAATTCATGGTGCCGCTCGGTCTGTCGAGCAATGCGCTGGCGCGCGCAATCGATGTGACTCCGGCTCGCATCAACGAGATCGTCCGTGAACGGCGCGGAATCAGCGCCGACACGGCGTTGCGTCTGGCGCGTTTTTTCGGGACGGACGTACTGAGTTGGATCAATCTGCAATCTCACTACGATGTTCAGTGTGCCGAAGATACGGCCGGACGCGCGATCCAAAAAATTACGCCGCGAACCGAACTTGTGCTGGCAGCGTGATCATGTGCATTACGTTTGAAATTGATGGTGAACACATGACAATGTGGATGAATGGCTGCAATCATCACCGGCACTAACGATGATTGAGACCGGTATTAATTCTTCGGACGCTGCGTTCACAGCGAACCGCGCGCACATGCTCGCGCTGCTGGCCGAAGCCCGCGCACTCGAGCAACGCACCCGCGACAAGTCTGCTTCCGCCAAGCCTCTCTTCGACAAACGCGGCCAGTTGCCGCCGCGCGAGCGGGTCGCGCTGCTGCTCGACCCCGGTGCGCCGTTCATCGAAATGTCTGCGCTCGCGGGTTTTTTGTTTGATCGCCCTGAGCCGGACAAGAGCATTCCGGGCGGCGGCTGCATCAGCGGCATCGGTTTTGTTTCCGGTGTGCGTTGCGTGATCATGGCGTCGGACTCGGGTGTCGAGGCTGGGTCGATCCGCCCGATGGGGCAGGACAAGATCATCCGCGCGCAGACGATTGCGCTGGAGAACAAACTGCCCTTTGTGCATTTGGTCGAGAGCGCGGGCGCAAATTTGCCGGCTTACAAGGTCGAAGGCTTTGTGCGCGGTGGGGCGATTTTTCGCAATCTTGCGCGGCTGTCGGCAGCGGGTTTGCCGGTGGTGACTGTCGTGCATGGCTCATCGACAGCGGGCGGCGCGTACATGCCCGGCCTGTCGGATTACGTGATCATGGTGCGTGGCCGCGCGCGCGCGTTTCTCGCCGGGCCACCGTTGTTGAAAGCGGCGACTGGGGAGATTGCAACTGAAGAGGAACTGGGTGGCGCGGAGATGCACACCAGCGTGTCGGGGCTGGGCGAGTATCTTGCCGAAGATGACCGCGACGGTATTCGGCTTGCGCGCGAGGTGCTGGCGCAACTGGACTGGAACCGCCATCTCGCGCCGCTGCCGGAGTCTGAAACGCGCAAACGCGCCGCGGGCATCAAGCCGCCGCGCTTCGACGCCGAAGAGCTGGCCGGCATCATGCCGGCCGATGCGAAGAAACAAGTAGACATGCGCGAGGTGATCGCGCGCATCGTGGACGATTCGTACTTTCTCGATTTCAAAGCTGTCTACGGCCCGGCGACGGTGTGCGGCCATGCGTCGATTGAAGGCCACGCCGTCGGCATCATCACCAACAACGGCCCGCTCGATCCGGACGGTGCGAACAAAGCCACGCACTTCATCCAGGCCTGTTGCCAGAGCGGCACACCCTTGCTGTATCTGCAAAACACCACCGGCTACATTGTCGGCAAGGCCTACGAGCAGGGCGGCATGATCAAGCATGGCTCGAAGATGATTCAAGCGGTGACCAACGCGACGGTGCCGCAGTTCACCATCATGTGCGGCGCGTCGTTCGGCGCCGGCAACTACGGCATGTGCGGGCGCGGCTATGACCCGCGCTTTTTGTTCTCGTGGCCGAACGCGCGCACGGCGGTGATGGGGGGCGAGCAGGCCGCAATGGTGATGCGCATCGTTGCCGAGTCGGGCGCGAAGCGCCGCGGCGAGACGCTCGACCCTGCCGTGATGGCCGCGCAAGAGGCAAAGATCATCGATAACTTCGAACGCCAGCAAAGCGCGATTGCCACCAGTGCGCGCCTGCTCGACGACGGCATCATCGACCCGCGCGACACGCGTGCGGTGTTGGGCTTTGTGCTGGCGACGGTGGATGAAGCGGCGCGGCGCACCGTGCGGCCGATGCAGTTTGGCGTGGCGCGGCCATGACGCTTGCGATGAACGAGACATCTGCTACAGCACCGGTCGCAGCAGCAAGCGAGGTGACGCGCGCTGCGTCAGCGACCAGCGCGGCGCGCAAATTTCAATCTCTACTGATCGCCAATCGCGGCGAAATTGCCTTGCGTGTGATGCGCACCGCGAAGCGCATGGGCTTGGCGACCGTCGCCGTGTACTCGGACGCCGACGCCAACGCGCTGCACGTGCGCGTGGCGGATCGCGCGCTACGCATTGGCGGCGCGCTGCCGCGCGAGTCCTATCTCAACATTGACGCGATCATCGCTGCCGCTAAATCGAGCGGCGCAGAGGCGGTGCATCCGGGCTACGGCTTTCTCGCCGAGAACGCAGACTTTGCGCAAGCGGTGATCGACGCGGGTCTGGTCTGGGTCGGCCCGCCGCCCAACGCAATTGAACAAATGGGCAACAAGGCCGGTGCCAAGCGCTTGATGAAAGCGGCGGGCGTGCCGTGCATTCCGGGTTACGACGACACCGATCAATCGGACGCTGCCCTTCTGAAAGCCGCATCCACCATCGGTTTCCCGCTGATGATCAAGGCCACGGCGGGCGGTGGTGGGCGTGGCATGCGCTTAGTGAACTCGCCGGATGACTTCGCCACCGCACTCGCCAGCGCGCGCTCCGAAGCGCAACACGCCTTCGGTTCAGCCGAAGTGATCCTCGAACAAGCCGTGATTGAACCGCGCCATGTCGAGGTGCAGGTATTCGCCGATACGCGCGGCAACGTGGTGCATTTGGGCGAGCGCGATTGTTCGGTACAGCGTCGCCACCAAAAGCTGATTGAAGAAGCACCGTCACCCGCCGTGAATGCCGCGCTGCGCCGACGTATCGGCGCGATGGCGGTGAGCGCTGCGCGCGCCATCGGCTATGTGGGGGCAGGCACCATCGAGTGCCTGCTGGATGCGCGTGGCGATTTTTATTTCATGGAAATGAACACCCGCCTGCAGGTCGAGCACCCGGTGACGGAGGCGTTGACCGGCTTCGATCTGGTCGAGTGGCAATTGCGCGT
>JAYVSR010000097.1:0-7008 GCA_043775155.1 Burkholderiales bacterium
TCCACATCACAGCAATAGCAACCCAAACCACAATGACGATGTTTAAAAACCGAAAAGGCGGTACAAAAACGCGAAACGGGTTCGATTTGCGATAGTCGATTAGAATCATTATCGCTGCCAGGATTAATAAACCTGAACGCAGCCCTGCGCTCCCGCGAAAAGGGGCAATTGCGAGCGCAGTCCCCGCGAATAAAATAGAGAGGTGCAGCGCGTTGAAGCTGCGCTTATTAGTGGCTGTCATGCGACTCATGGCTCGAACTATAAATCGTCCGAACAGATATTTTTTCCACGGCAAAGCCGTTGAACATTATTTTTTGAAACATCCAAGCTGCGAAAATAAGAAATAAGTTATTTACAAGTTTGACCTAGGATTAAGGAAAAAACCATCGCACCGATTTTATGAGCGAACGATTTGCTATTCAACTCAACAACAGAACTATCAACGCAATTCACTAAACATTTGAATTTTTTGATCCGCGCGTATTAACGACTAATGACAATGAAAAAAGCTGCTTTGAAATTATTGTTTGTGTGTCCCACTGGTTTTGGCACGTCAAAAAACGGCATGGATTTGGGGCACGCACTGGAACGCAGAGGCCACGAAGTAACGTTTCTGGACTTGGATTTACGTCCTGCTTGGTTAAAATATACCCCAAAGCCGTTACGAGGAATGTCGTGGAAATTAGCTTGCGAAAACTATCTAAATACAGCCGTACTTGATGCTGCGCGCTCGCACAAATCACAAGCCGTTTTTTTCCTGTCGGGATTCGGCATTGCAGCTGATACGCTTCACTCACTGAAGCTATCCGGAACAATTACGATTGCTTATTGGGTGGATGATCCGTTACAGCACAAGCAAGCACTTAAAAATGCGCATAACTACGAATTATTCTTAACCAACGATAGACAGAGTTTGCCTAGCTACTTTGCAGCGGGTGTGAATGCCAAACATCTACCATCGGCAGCGGATCCGAACTTGTTTTTCCCATTGGAGACAGAAAAATCAATCGATATATCTTTTATCGGAACGCATTCAGTCTATCGTGAATCAATCGTAAAGCATTTGCTTGATTTTAATGTGCAAGTTTTTGGGCCAGGCTGGGCCAAAAATTCTTCCATAGCGCGCAAACACACTAACGAGGGCGTTTTTGGCGGCAAAACTAATGAAATTTATAATCAATCACGGATAAATCTTAATATTCATACATGGTTTGGCGCAGGCAGTGCCATGAACCTGCGTCTTTTTGAAGTACCGCTTGCAGGCGCATTTTTACTTACCGACTGGGTCGCCGAAAGTGATGAGGCCTACGAGGACGGCGTTCACATTAGCAACTTTCGCACGCCTGATGAGCTTCGCGAAAAAGTTGCTTTTTATCTTTCAAATCCGATGGAAAGAGAAAGAGTTGCCGCGTCCGGCAGAACGCATGCGCTTGCCCACCATACCTACGATCAGCGTGCGGTCGTTTTCGAATCGTTGTGCATGGACATGTTGCGATTATGCTAGCGATTGCGCGGTGATGCCGTTTTTGACAATCAACGCATCAAAATAATTGATTGTTTCTTTTAAGCCTTCTTCAAGTGACACTTTTGGCTGCCAATTCAATTTCGCTTGCGCTTGCGTAATGTCGGGACGGCGCTGTGCAGGGTCATCCACCGGCGCAACTTTAAATACCAATTTCGATTTCGAATTGGTGAGTTTGATCACCGATTCGGTTAATTGCAGCATGGTGATTTCATGCGGATTGCCGAGGTTGATCGGGCCGGTGATGTCATCACTGGTGGCCATCAATTTTAAAAAACCATCGAGCAAATCCGACACATAACAAAACGAGCGCGTTTGTTGCCCGCTGCCGTAAATCGTGATCGGCATACCGAGCAAGGCCTGCATGATGAAATTTGACACGACACGACCATCATTGGGATGCATGCGCGGGCCGTAGGTGTTGAAAATGCGTGCAACTTTTATTTGCAACTGGTGCTGTCGATGATAGTCAAAAAATAATGTTTCTGCGCAGCGCTTGCCTTCGTCGTAACACGCGCGCGGCCCAATCGGGTTCACCCGACCCCAATAGGCCTCGGTCTGCGGATGTTGCTCCGGATCGCCATAGACTTCACTGGTAGATGCCTGCAAAATTTTGGCACCCAATCGCTTGGCGAGACCCAGCATATTGATCGCGCCGTGTACGCTGGTCTTGGTGGTTTGCACCGGATCATGTTGATAGTGAATCGGTGCAGCAGGACAGGCCAAATTAAAAATTTCATCGACTTCGATATAGAGCGGAAACGTCACATCATGCCGCATCAATTCAAACCGCGGATTATTGAGCAAGTGACGAATATTATCTTTGGTGCCCGTGAAAAAATTATCCACGCACACCACGTCATGTCCGTGTGAGAGCAACAGCTCACACAAATGCGAACCCAAAAAACCGGCCCCGCCGGTCACAGCAACCCGTTTATTCAGCGCAAAGCGGCGTTCAGTCATGATAAATTTTTTAACGTGGAAAAGAGCGGAGAGTTTAGCGCGAATGATCCACATGAATTGTGGGGGATGGATGGCCAATTGCACGTTGGAATTGCGTCAAACTTGTTAGATCGCCATTTGGCTAGCGTCTTCAGGCATAAATGTCCGAAGATGCTCGCCGATACTGGCGTTTACAATTTCAGCGGCGTTGTTGCCAACCTGATGCGAGCGCGGTGTCGACGAAGGTGCGATTGCAGGCGTTGAAATTAAAATATTTTTTGCCTAGCGAGCGCTTGATATCGATATCGAATGACTTTGAGAGATGGGTGAGTACTTCAAAATCAGCAATGCCATGCAGCTCACCCACAATCCATTTTGCGTTCGACAACATCGCCTCGTCCAGTGACGTCAGAATATCGAACTCTGCGCCTTCGGTATCGATTTTGATGAGGTCGGCACCGGTAATGCCTTGCTGCGCAAGATAGGTTGCAGTATGGCGCACATTGATGGTCACCGATTTACCCGTATTGGCATTGTTTCCGTACAGCGAAAATCCGCCGAGGTTCGAATCCTCCTCACTCCAAAAAA
Organism: Burkholderiales bacterium; assembly: GCA_043775155.1. Classification (GTDB taxonomy): domain Bacteria; phylum Pseudomonadota; class Gammaproteobacteria; order Burkholderiales; family JAEUOS01; genus CANJDH01. Next base: position 3,053 of record JAYVSR010000097.1, read on the forward strand.
TTTCTGCCAACGCGTCTTGTTTGCCCAGCGCCACGGGGTGTACGGTGACATTTGGCAGGCTGGCGGTATTTTTACGCAGCAGCATGAGATTGTCCGGCACCGGCTCAAAGGTGTGAATTTTTGCGTTGGGAAAAAGGCGCGAAAAGAAAATGGTTGCCACGCCGATATTGCCGCCAATATCAAGGATGATTTTGGGGTCCATATTGCTCGGAACGCTGTATTCGCCCTTGCGCCCGGATTTGATGAGCGCCTCATAAATCACTGTTGTATCACTGGTACCAGGGCGATAGTGGATCGGCACACCGTGCCAGTTATAGACATCGCTGGCCATGCCTCGGGCACCTGCGCGCGCGTGACGCGCGAATTTGAGCGACCCACTTCTCGCGGCAACTTTAAAATCTTTCTTGTTAAACATGAAAATACCGCTCCGCGATTAAACGTAAATCTTACTTACCATCTGAGGAAAGTATAAGTTAACGGCTATCAACGCGCCTGCGAGAGTGGACTTGCATTTCATCCATATCCTAAACTTAGACCGCCATTTGGTAGGCTTTTCGAAGCATATTTGCCCAAAGACGCTTGTCGGTGCTGGGGTTTAGATTTTAATTTTATTGCGCTGCGCTAAGCCTGTTATTTCTTGACAAACTATCTGTCAAAGCGTACATTTCTTTAACTGTAACCTACATAGCCAAACTTTTTGTGAAGTTACTTCACCGCGTATCAAGTGCTATTTTGATTTAACCCGTAATGTCAGATTTAATGTAATCAGATGTTATCTACGCCGCTCCACGTTAACCAACAAAAGGGAAGAAATATGAAGATCGTCCGCCATCATTTTTTTGGTTGGTTGTTTGTTTGTTTGTTTGTTTGTTTGTTTGGGTTGGTAGCACCCCTTCACGCTTTCGCGTCGGCTACAGGACAACAAAATAGCTTACAAACAGAAAGCACTGACAACCTTGGCCAACCTCAGTCGTCTCCTTCCTCATGCGGACTTGCTAACTCGATTAGCCCACTAATTTCAAGATACGCGCTATATGCTGAGATGCAAAAAGCCGCCGCAACAATGGAAAGCGACTCGTTGGGCAGACCGAGAAAATTTGTGCTTTTTGGTAAAGTTCATGAAGTTATTTTCGATGGTGACCAATTAAGCGGCTTTTTGATAGACGAAAAATTAGTAAATTTATCTGTAGATGGCGGCTCGCAATTTGGAGAGCTATCGACGATGTTTGCACGTGATAGCAACGGTCAATTGGAGTCAACGTTTTCAATTCCGAAATCATTTCAGCGCGATAGCCGTCTTGAACTGCCAAATGAAACCGCCTACACCGCGGACGCCGCCAAAGCATATTTGAATAAACTACAAATTGCTCGACGTTCGGGCGTAACAAAATATGGTGAGCAAGGTCCGCAATATAACGCAACCGTCCCCTGCTTTATTTGTGAACCCATATATAGCGCGGAGATTGGCAGCTGCGACTTGTGGACAGGTCTCGCCGCCGCTGCCGACATTAGCGCGGTAACCACACTTTGTGTTGCTAGTCTTGGCACGGCCTGTGCATTTGCTATTCCCGGTGGCGCAATTGGTTTGGCACTCCTCTACAACCTCAACCAAGTGTGCAAGCAGCGCGCACTTGAGCGGCTCATCCAGTGTCGTAATAGCTGCGGCTAGCATTTGATCGCAGCACATGAATTTCTGATTCTGCGTTTTGTGTGAGCAGTCGTTAACCCTAACTTGCTCCGCGCGACGCAAGGCAAACTCATTGAGCGGTGTTGGGTTGCAGTTAAATGTCCACTATCGTCGGGCAACCATCTAAAGGATCTCCTATGGAACAAAAAAAATCGTCACTCATGCAGCCAAACGAGCACATGATTCATTTGTTTTTTAGGCAATTCGGCAGCGAATATACCGGCGTAACGCGAGAGTTCGTTTGTATCCTTGCGTCGACATTCGCAGTATTTCTTGGTCCTGCCATCCTAATGGTTATTGGCGAGTTAATCTTCTCAGACGGGCATTTACCCACCGCGCGGATTGGCACGAACTTGCTGTTTATTCTCGCCTTTTCCTTTGCGAGTGCTATAACTGCAAGAATGTTAACTGTACTTTTCTACCGTCTTCGCGCCCCGTATGATTGGTTGATTCCACCGCTCCCGCTAGTTGCTCTTATATTAGTGTCGGTTTGGCTATATGTTAAACGCCTGACCGCAAGCTTTATAGCAACACCGCAGAACTATGCCGCCGCGCTCGACTTTCAAAGCAGCAGTGGCATGTATGGGTTTGCGATTGGTTTCATGATCGTCATGGTTTTTGTGTGGTGCTGGCGAATGAGTAATGAAAAACGCCGTATCGCCTAAGGATCGTTCTTTCCACATTTCGCCACGGGCTTAAGGCCTGGTCGTGCGACGACTTGGTCATTTCAAGCCTGCAATGGGCGTAAACACAAACTACGGCCGCGCTATCAACAACTTCGTTTGCAACGGCACGCGTGTTTGAGCAATGTTGACGTGACGAAATCCTGTTCCGCGTAACAGCGTTGTCAATTCATCGGTTGCGCGCAAACGGCCTCGGCCCATCGCTTCAGCGCCAATCGTTGTGGCCATCGGTTTGGCGATGAGCAAGGTGCCGTTATCAGGAATGATTTTGCGGATCGCTCGCAGGATGTTCAGCACTTTTTCATCAGGGTGATCGAACGCGACACAAATGAGTGGCATAACATCGGCACCGTCTGGCAACGGTGCGGCGACAAAAGCGCCGCCAAATGTTTCAGCGCGTGCACCAATTCCTGCATCTGTAAATCGCGCTTTCGCAATCGCCGCCACCGCAGGCAAATCAAACAATTTCACATTGAGATGCTGATGATGGGTGGCCGCCGCAACCAAAAATATGCCCGTCCCGCCGCCCGCATCCAATAGACATTGATGAAGCTGCATGGGACAAACACCCAGTATTTCGCTGGTCGCAGGCTATACGACCACAAACTTAGGCTCCTCACGTAACGACAGCGCCGCCACAGCAACTGCGGCGCCAAAGGGCCCAGAACCCTGGCATGAACGCAAAGGGCGAAGAGGTTGATTCGACGAAAGTCGAGAGCGGCTATAGCAAGACGGTAAAAGGTCGCGGCGATTGGGAAGGCGAAATCACCGGCGTTGTTGCACCGAACAGCGAATTCGCGAAACTGAGCGTTGGGATGTCGATGCGCGATGCCGTCGAAAATGTTGGCTAGTCGACTGATCAAGGCGCGTATTTGATCGGCAAGGCCTGGATCCCGTTCTACTTTGGCAGCGATCACCATCGCTAGGAAATGGCCTTCAAAGGCCAAGGACGTTTGATTTTTGCCCGCGGCTCATTGGATAACTTTACCGGCGGCATTTTGATCTGGATTATTCATAATCCGACCGAGTCAGGCTGTGGCTAGCCCGGTAAGCGAATGAAGAAAAAGCTCGCGGCGCGCGGGCTATTTTTCGCGTCAAAACAGCGCATTCATCGTTTGATAACTGAGCGTATTCGGCGTGAACAAATCGGCTGAATGACCGCTCTCAAGAAATGCTCGCGCGAGTCGCTGCGCCTCACCTAAAACCGCGATTGAAATCGCCGCACCCGCACTCAATCGCTTCACGCCTAATGCATTCAATTCAGCAAGCGGGGGTAAGCTGGGCAATGCCATCACATTGACCGGCAGCGTTATTTTTTCGCATAGTTTTCGTATCTCGGCCGAGACCGATACACCGGGGACGAAAATACCATCCGCACCGGCGTTTTTATACATCTCAGCGCGCCGCAGAATTTCACTGACGCGCCGATCAGCGCTTGCCAGCCCACGCAGATATACATCTGTTCGCGCATTGATAAATAAGTCAGCACCTTTTTTCAGCACGCGTTCACGCATCGCCGCAATCTTCGCACACAACAGTTCTGCACTCTCGGCGCCATCTTCAATATTGATGCCAACCGCGCCTGC
>JAYVSR010000098.1:0-16477 GCA_043775155.1 Burkholderiales bacterium
TAGTTGATCGACCAGGACCAGCAGTTCTCGTCGTCGATCGGCACCCACACGTGGGCGCCGAGCGGATGCCCGGCGCGCGGCGGGATGATGCTGTGCCACGGCATGATCCATGGCGTAATGCGCCAGTAGTAACGCCCTTCGTCAGCATTGCGGCGCGCGCCGATCAACAGGCCGCCGTCGAATTCTTCGACTTCGAACAGCGGCATCTTGTCATGCTCGTTGTAGAGGTTGCCTCTACTGCCGGTGAAGAGCGGGTCACGCTTCAACGCGCCTGAATGCAAAAACGACACGTGGGAAGAATCGATACCGCCTTCCATCGCTTGTAAATAGTTGCACTCTTGCAGACGTTTGGAGACGAAGCGTTGCGAGTCTTTGACCAGCGTCCATTCGAGGCCCGGCGGTTCGGGTTGTAACTCTGGTGGCCCCATGTAAGTCCAGATCACGCCGCCGTGTTCGATGCACGGGTAGGACTTGAGCTTGATTCGTTTCGCCATGCCGGTCTCGACCGGTTCCGACGGCAGGTCAACGCATTGACCGTTCACGTCGTATTTCCAGCCGTGATATGGGCAGCGCAGGCCGCATTGCTCGTTGCGGCCAAACCAAAGCGAGACGCCGCGATGGGCGCAGAACTCGTCGATCAGGCCGAGCTTTCCCTCTGAATCTTTGAACGCGATGAGCTTTTCGCCCATGAGTTGTACGCGCACGGGTGCGCAGTCGGGTTCGGGCAGTTCCCAATCATGCAGGGCGGGGATCCAATAGCGGCGCAGCAGGTCGCCCATTAAAGTGCCGGGGCCGGTGCGGGTGAGGTCGTCGTTTTGTTGTTGGGTCAGGGCCATGATGGCGGGCCGATCAAGAGAAGGTCAGGGGAGAGGCAGGGTTGCGTCGACGTGGGTCAGAGCAGTGGGTCATGAACGCTGTCGACGCGCCAAGTACACGGGGTGCATGGCGGGATGCATGGGGGGCATGGCCTCAGGCAGGCACTTTGGCGGCCAGCGCCAGCGGCGTCCAACGGTCGATTTCAGTCCGCATATATTGGGTAAAGGCGGCGGCGTCGAGATCGCCCGGCTCGATCCCTTCGGCCAGCAGGCGCTCGCGGATTTTTGGCAACTTCAACGCGCGCCGGGTTTCGAGGTTGATCTGCGCCACCATCGCAGCGGGCATGCCGGCCGGGCCGGAGAGCGAGAACCAGGTGGTGGCGGTCAACTGCGGATAACCTGCTTCGGCAAATGTGGGCACATCGGGTAACTCAGCGACGCGGTTGCGTGCCGTCGTGGCGAGGGCGCGAATCCGGCCCGAGCGCAGGTGCGGCAACGCCGAAGAAAGCGCGGTGACGGTGGCGGGGATCTGCTTGCCGATCAAGTCGGCCATCGCCGGGGCGCCGCCCTTGTAGGGGACATGCACCATTTTCAGTTTGGTCGCTTCGCGCAGCAATTCGCCCACCAGATGGGCATGGGTGCCGGTGCCTGAAGACCCCCAACTGACGCCAAGCGCGACTGACTGGGCGTAGGCCAAAAACTCGCGCACGGTTTTGGCCGGCACGTCCGTATGCACTGCCAGCACGCTCGGTGGCCCCCCGAGGAGGGCGATGTGGCTGAACGAATCGAGCGGGTGGTAGGGTGTTTTGGAGACGGCTGGGGCGATCACATGCGAGGCAATGCCCGAGATCAGCAAGGTGGTGCCATCGGGCGCGGCCTTGGCGGCAAGGTCAGAGCCGATCGCGCCGCCGGCGCCGGCCTTGTTCTCAAGGACAAAGCTTTGCTTGAACTGCTCCGAAAAATGCTGCGTCAGAAGCCGGCCGACGATATCCGTCGTGCCGCCGGCAGGAAACGGCGCGATGATGCGCACCGGTTTGACTGGCCACTCCTGCGCCCATGCTTCGCGTGCGGCGAACGGCAGGAGAGTGGCTCCCAGAGCGGATTTAAGGATGGTTCTGCGGCGCGTGAGCATGCGGTATCCGATGCTGGTCAGGCGCGTGTTTCGGGAATTTCGGTGAGCAGCGGTTTTTTCGCAAACCACGCTGCGAGGTTGTCGACCACGAGCTGGCCCATCGCGGTGCGGGTATGCACGGTGCCGCTGCCGACGTGCGGTTGCAGCACGACGTTGTCGAGCTTGAAAAAATCTTCCGACATGCGTGGCTCATCTACGAACACATCAAGGCCGGCCCCGGCGATCACGCCGTCTTGCAAGGCGCGCAGCAGCGCCGGTTCATCGACATTGGAGCCGCGCGAGACGTTGATCAAATAGCCTTTCTTGCCGAGAGCGGCGAGCACATCGGCGTTGACCATTTTCTCGGTTGCCTTGCCGCCGGGCAAAATCAGCAGCAGCACCTTGACCGCCTTCGCCATCTCTTTCAAGTCGGCGTAGTAGTCATAAGAAACGTCAGCCTGTTTGTTGCGACCGTGATAGACGATCTTCATGCCAAAGCCTTCAGCGCGCTTGGCAATCGCTTTGCCGATGCGCCCGAGACCGACGATACCGAGCGTCTCGCCCCACACCTTGTCGGTCAGCGGCGCGTTGCCTTTGACCCAGTTGCCCGCGCGGATGAAGCGGTCGTTGAACACCGCGCGACGTACCGTCGACAGCAGCAGCATCATCGAGGTGTCAGCAACGCATTCGTTGAGCACGTCGGGCGTGTTGGTGACTTTGAGGCCGGCCGCTTGCACAGCGGGAATATCGACGCCGTCATAGCCGACGCCGAAGCACGACACCATTTTGAGCTTGGGCAGGCCGCGAATGATGGCCGCGTTGATTCCCGCGTGCCCCGAGGTGGCAGCGGCTTCGCAAGTGTCTTTGATCGAGGCGAGTAACGCGTCTTTGTCACTCGCCTCCCAGTAACGATGCACTGTGTAGGCGGCGTCGAGTTGCGCCATCGCGGGTGGGTAGATGGCGGAGACTAGGAGGAGGTTGGGTTTGGACATGGCTTGTTTCTTTTTGCAGAGGTGAGCGTTGACAGGGGAAAATGGCTGAAACCGTTGGTGGGAGCGCTTTTGAGCCGATGAGGAAATTTCTTTAAGCGGCTGGCATAGCCGCCGTGCCGCCACGATATTTCTTCCACGCCCAAGTAAACATCGGCCAGAACATGATGATAAAGGTAGCAATCGCCAGCCACATCGCAATCGGCCGGGTGAAAAACACCGTGAGGCTGCCGTCGGACTTGATCAGGGACGTGACGAAATTTTCTTCCATCATGTTCGCCAGCACGACGCCGAGGATCGCGGGTGCCACCGGAAAGCCATTCTCTTCAAGCAAAAACGCCGCGAGGCCAAACACCAAAATCGTGCCGACGCCGAACACCGTGTTGTTGATCGCGAAGGAGCCGACGATGCAGAACAGCAAGATGATCGGCATCAGGATATTGCGCGGTACGCGCAAGATCTTCACTGCCAGTTTGATCGTCAGCCAGCCCAGAGGCACCATGATGATGTTGGCCAAAATGAAGACAAAAAAGATCGCGTAAATGTTTTCCGGGTTGTTGATGAAAATCGTCGGGCCGGGGTTCATGTTTTTCAAATACAGCACGCCGATCGCAATCGCCGTAATCGAGTCGCCGGGGATGCCGAACACGATGGCCGGAATCCAGGCGCCGCCGAGCGACGAGTTGTTTGCTGCGCCCGACTCGATGATGCCTTCGACGTGGCCGGTGCCAAATTTCTCCGGCTCTTTGGAAAACTTCTTGCTCATCGCGTAGCTCAGCCACGCCGCCATGTCGGCACCGGAGCCGGGCTGGATGCCGATGATCACACCCAGCACATTGCCGCGCATCAGTGCCCACTTGTATTTCTTCGTCAAGTCCCACATGCCGGCAAACACATTGCCGAGCTTGTTGACGACGATTTTCATCGGCGGGTCGAGGTTCACCATGAAGCGTAACAACTCGGACACCGCGAACATGCCGACCATCATCGGGATCAACGAGACACCGCCGTTGAGTTCTGTGACACCAAAGGTAAAGCGCGGGTAGGCCCCCGGGTTGTCGGCGCCCATGCAAGCCACCAGCAGGCCGAGGATCAGTGAGATTGAGGCTTTCAACACGCTGGAGTTGCCGATAAATACGGCACCGGCCAAGCCCAGCACCACCAGCCAAAAATATTCAAACGAAGAAAATTTCAGTGCGATGTCGGCGAGACTTGGCGCCATGAAAATCAGCACCAGGGTGCCGAACAAGCCGCCGAGCGCAGAGAACACCAGCCCGGCGCCAAGCGCGAGTTCGGCCTGGCCCTTTAAAGTCATGGCGTAGGCTTCGTCGGTGTAGGCAGCGGAGGCCGGCGTGCCGGGGATGCGCAACAGGGCGCCCGGAATATCGCCGGAGAAAATCGCCATCGCAGTGGCGGTGACGATGGCGGCCACGGCCGGCACCGGCGGCATGAAGAAGGTGATCGGCACCAGCAGAGCCGTCGCCATCGTGGCAGTGAGGCCGGGAATCGCGCCGACGAACAAGCCGAAGATGGCGGAGCAAAAAATCACCAGCAGCACGTAAGGGTCGAACACCAGGCCCAAGGCCTGCATGAATACGGTCCAGGTCATCGCGGCTCAATAAAAAATGGGGACGAGGCCCCAGGGCAGCGGCACGCGCAGCCCCTTGTAGAAGATCAGATGGATCACCAATGTAGTGATGATGGCAATCGGTGCGATCAGCGCCGTGCGCACTTGCAAGGTCCAAAACAGCGCCGCGAGAATCAGGCTGCCGCAAATCAAAAAGCCGATTTTCTCTGCCGCGACGACGTAGAACACCACCGTCGCCACCGTGATGATGAAGTTGCGCACCTGCGGTGCTGCCTGCATCCACGCGCCCGGCTCAAACCACGGATGCTGCGCGCGCTCCTTCCAGCCTTTGACCATCAGCAGCACCGCGCAAACGATCAACAGCGCGGCGAGCAAGCCGGGAAACGCGTTCGGCCCGTACTGCTGACCGGGGATTGCCGGGTAGGTGCGCACGTCGTTGAGCACCGTCAGCCCGAGCACCATCAACAGCGCGCCCCAGATCATGTCGTTAAATTTCATGCGGCAAATTGAAAGTAAAGTCTGCGAAGCGAAAAATGGTGCGGATGAAAAAATCATCCCCGCCGTGTCGCTGCGGTGGAGCGAGCGGCGGGGATGCAGCGTGCTTGAAGAGCGAGCTAGCCGACAAAGAAATTACTTGACCAGACCCACGGCCTTCATCACCTCGCCCATACCCTTGCTGCCCGCCTCCATGAACGACGCTTGCTGCGCCGGTGGCATGTAGAGCAGACCGAAGCCGCGCTGATTCATGAAGTCCTGAAAATCCTTGCTGTCGAAGATTTTCTTGAACGCGGCAGACAGCTTGGTGGTGGCTTCCGCGTTCATGTCCTTCGGGCCCGCCATACCGCGCCAGGCGCCGACGGTCCAGTTGCTGCCAGTGGCGGCCTTGAGGGTCGGCACATTCGGGAAAATCTTGTCCGGGGTGTCAGACATAATCGCCAGCGGGCGCACCTTGCCGGCCTCAATCAGCGCACGCGCTTCGGGCAGTGAACAGGTGACTAGCTCGACACCGCCGGCCATCAGGTCATTGAGGCCGGGTGCCGCGCCTTGCGACGGCACCCACGGTGCAGCGTCAGCCGGGATGCGGGTCGAGTTGAGCATGCCGGCCAGGGCCAAATGCCAAATCCCGCCCTGGCCGGTGCCGCTCGCCTTGAATTTGCCTGGGTTGTTCTTGATCGCGGTCAAGAGATCGCCGACCGTTTTGTAAGGCGAATCGGCGCGCACGTTCACGCCTGCCGGGTCCATGTTCATCAAACTCAGCGGGGTGTAGTTCGACTGATTCAGTTTGGTGAGGCCGGTGTGATGCATCATCGTGATCTCAACCGTGATCATGCCAATCGTGTAGCCGTCCGGTGCCGCCTCGGCAATCGCCGCGTGGCCCACCACGCCGCTGCCGCCGATGCGATTGACGACGTTGACTGGCTGGCCCAGGTCTTTTTCGAGCAGGGTGCCGATGATGCGCGCGGTTTGGTCCGTGCCACCGCCTGCGCCCCACGGCACGATCAACTGGATCGGGCGGTTCGGATAGGCCTGGGCGAAGGCGCTGGCGGATGCGCCGAGTAGCGCACCGGCGGCTGCCAGTGCGGAAACCATTTTGATGAGCGTTCTGCGTTGCATGTTTGTCTCCTGTGAATGCCGGTTTGTAAATGCCGGTTTGTGAATGCCGGTTAAAAAAGCGTCAACGGAAAAAATCAGCGCGGTGCTTGGCCGCGCTGTATTTTTGAAGCATCAACTGCGTTACGGGTGCGCCTTGATTTCCTGGCGCTGATTGCCAAGCTTCTCGATACCCAGCTCAACCACATCACCGGCTTTGAGGAAAATCGGATTCGGCTTTTTGCCGATGCCGACGCCAGGCGGCGTGCCGGTGGTGATGATGTCGCCGGGGTTGAGCGTCATGTACTGGCTGCAATAGGCGACGATGTTCTTGCACGAGAAGATCATCGTTTTGGTATTGCCCTGCTGCATCATCTGGCCGTTCACTTTGAGCCACATGTCGAGATTTTGCTCGTCACCGACTTCGTCTTGCGTGACCAGATACGGGCCAATCGGGCCGAACGTGTCGCAGCCTTTGCCGCGATCCCATTGGCTGCCGCGCTGGAGCTGAAAGTGGCGCTCCGACACGTCGTTCACCACGCAGTAGCCAGCGATGTATTTGCCGGCATCTGCTTCCTTGATCTCTTTGCACTTGGTGCCGATCACGATGGCGATCTCGATTTCCCAGTCGAGCTGGGTCGAGCCAAGCGGAATGATGGTGTCGTCGTTCGGGCCGCAGATCGAGGTGGTCCATTTGTTGAACAGGATCGGCTCGGACGGGATCGGCATGCCGGTTTCTTTCGCGTGATCGGAGTAGTTCAAACCGATGGCGACGAATTTGGATATGCCGGTGTAAGGCACGCCCAGACGCGGATTGCCTTTGACGATCGGCAGCGATTCAGGCTTGATTTTCTTTAGCTTGGCGAGGCCTTTGGGCGAAATTTCGTCCCAGCCAATTTGACCAACGATTTTCGACAGGTCGCGAATATTGCCGTCTTTGTCGAGCATGCCGGGTTTTTCGCGGCCAGCAGGGCCGTAGCGCAGGAGTTTCATGGTGTTCCTTTCGTCAGGGGAGGGGGGAAATCAAATCGCGCAGTTAAATCGTCATGCCGCCATCGCATGAATAAACATTGCCGGTACAAAACGCCGATTCGTCAGAGGCGAGATACACCACGAGCGGCGCAATTTCGTCTGCGGTAGCCAGGCGCCCCATTGGCTGGCGCGCGATGAAGTCTTTGCGCGCCTGCACCGGGTCATCGAAGGCATTGATGCGGTCACCGAGCGACGGCGTGTCTACCGTGCCAGGGCCGATGGCATTGCAGCGCACGCCGCGCTTGACGTAATCCATCGCCACCGATTTGGTCAACCCGACCACCGCTGCCTTGGTGGTGCCGTAGATGAAACGGTTCGCCACGCCGCGCAGGCTACCGGCAATCGATGAGACGTTGATGATCGACGACCATTGCCCGGTCTTCTCAAAATGATCGAGCATGCCCGGCAGCAGCGCCTGAATCATCTTCCAGTGCGCGCGCACGTTGAGTCCGAAGGCGAAATCCCACTGTTCGTCAGTCGCCGTCAACAAATCGCCGTGATGGACGAAGCCGGAGCAGTTGAACAGCACATTGACCAGACCGGCCTCGGCAGTGACAGCCGCTATCGCTTGGCTGTCGAGCACATCGAGCCGACGCGTGGTGACGTTAGCGATGCCTTTGTAGGAGACAAGCAATTTTTCGTTCACGTCGGTGGCCCAGACGTGTGCGCCTTCGCGCGCGAAGGCCAGCGCAACCGCCTGGCCGATGCCTTGACCGGCGGCGGTGACGAAGGCGTTTTTTCCAGCGAGTCTGCCGCTCATAGAGTCGATTATTGGAATGTAAAAAGTTAAGAAGGCCCGCTTTGCCGCACTCTGTGGCACTCTGTTGCGCATCACACTCGCTGTACGCGCAGAGGAAGACGGACTAAAATTGGCCTGACCACTTTACCAGAATGAGCCGCCGCTCTCAATTAGACGGCTCAATCGGATGGCTCAATCAGATGGCGCAAGCGTTGCCGCAATCTACTCTCTCACCAATCGGGAAATCATCATGGGCGAAATCACTCCACAATTCATCCGCAGCGCCACGCTGCGCCTCAACCCGGCCGACGATGTCGTCATCGCCGCGCGCGAAATCAAAGCGGGTACGCTGATCGCCTCCGAAGGCGTGACGACGGCAGAGCGGATTCCCTCCGGCCACAAAATTGCTACCCGCGCCATCGCCGTCGGCGAGCCAGTACGGCGCTACAACCAGATCATCGGTTTCGCCACGCAGCCAATTGCACCGGGCCAACACATTCATGTTCACAACATCGAAGTCAAGAGCTTCGACCGCGACTACGCCTTCAGTTCCGACGTCAAGCCGGTACCCGCGCCCGACAAACCGGCTACCTTCATGGGCATTCTGCGCAAAGATGGCCGCGTCGCCACCCGCAACTACCTCGGCGTGCTCTCAACGGTGAACTGCTCAGCCACCGTCGCACACGCAGTAGCAAACCACTTCTCCAAACCCGGTGCGCTCGATGCATTCCCGAATGTCGATGGCGTCGTCGCGCTGACTCATTCGTCCGGCTGCGGCATGGACTCAACCGGCGAAGGCATGGACGTTCTGCGCCGCACGATCTCCGGTTATGCCACGCACCCCAACTTCGCTGGCGCACTGCTGATTGGCCTGGGCTGCGAAGCCAACCAGATGGGCGCACTGCTGATCGCCCAAGGCCTCGAAGAAGGCGGCTTGCTCCACACGATGAACATCCAGGACATCGGCGGCACCAGGAAATGCATCGAATGGGGCATCGCACGCATCAACGACATGCTGCCGTTGGCGAATCAAGTCAAGCGCGAGCCATGCCCCGCCAGCCACATCACCATCGGCCTGCAATGTGGTGGCTCAGATGGTTTCTCCGGCCTCACCGCCAACCCAGCACTGGGTGCCGCAGTAGACATCCTCGTGTCGCACGGCGGCACCGCGATTCTCTCCGAGACACCGGAAATCTACGGTGCCGAACACCTGCTCACCCGTCGCGCCGTCTCGCGCGAAGTCGGCGAAAAAATCGTCACCCGCATCAAGTGGTGGGAAGACTACTGCGAGCGCAACAAGGGCGAGATGAACAACAACCCGTCGCCCGGCAACAAGGCAGGCGGTCTCACCACGATTCTCGAAAAATCATTGGGTGCGGTGGCAAAGGGCGGCACGACAAATCTGGTAGACGTATACGAATACGCCATGCCAGTGACGAAAAAAGGTTTCGTCTACATGGACACGCCCGGCTACGACCCGGTCTCAGCGACCGGCCAGGTGGCGGGCGGCGCGAACCTGATCTGCTTCACCACCGGTCGCGGTTCGGCCTACGGCTGCATTCCGTCACCGTCGATGAAGCTCGCGACCAACACGCCGCTGTACCTCAAACAGACCGACGACATGGACATCAACTGCGGCGAGATTCTCGACGGCGGCGCGACGGTGCAGCAGCTCGGGCAGAAGATATTCGAGCGCGTGTTGGAGATTGCTTCGGGAAAGAAATCGAAGAGTGAGGAATGGGGTTACGGACACCTGGAATTTGCGCCGTGGATTATTGGGGCGACGATGTAATTGCGCTTTGGACGAACTAGTTTCGACATGCCAAAAGTCAAGACACCGCGCTGAAAGGCGCTCCCACCAAGGGTTTTAGGGAATCGAAGGCGTGAAAGCCGCTTTTTTGATTTCGCTGAACAAGTTTGCGACATGCGCGCAGAACATCGGCGCGCCGATTTGGGAACAGGCGTTCGCGGAAAACGCTTTTGGGATTTTCCGGAAGTAAGATAGGTGACCGGTTTCGCTTTGATCAATGTAGTTTGATTCGAAGAGATGGCAGGGTCAACATGTGAACTTGGTTGGGAGCCGATATGAAACCGTACTTCATTCACGCAGAGTGGGACGACGAGGCAGAGGTCTGGGTCGCGACCAGTGGTGACGTTCCTGGTCTGGTTGCCGAGTCGGAAACCATTGAGGCACTGGTCCTCAAGCTCAAAGTGCTGGTGCCGGAATTGCTCGAAGCCAACGGTATCGCTGCTACCGGAGACGTGCCGTTTGAATTGCTTACACGGCGTTTTGAACTCGCGCACGCGGCTTAACGCTCGTGGCAGATTTTTCTCCAGAACTCACACGCTTGCTGCATGCGGCGGGCTGTCTTTTTGACCGTGCCGGCAAGGGCGATCACGAAATCTGGTCAAGCCCGATTACCGGCGTGCGCTTTCCGGTGGATAGCAAAATCAAGTCGCGCCACACCGCCAATGCGGTTCTGAAGCAGGCTGGTTTGCCGAAGAAGTTTTGATAACGAATAAGGCGCGAATAAGGGGTCGTGTTCGATTTTTTTTAATGTGTTTATGCGCTGGAGCCCACTCCCGCCAAGAGTTTTCCAATATCAAAGCGTGACACTCGCTCCCACCACGAATTTCAAGACGATGGTGAACGGGCAAATTCGAATCAATTGCCCTCCCAGCTCACGACGCAGCACAAACCTAGTGCTACTATTGTGCAACTTAAATTCAATCAGGAAATCCAGATGACCACCGTCAGCATTCGCAAGCAGGGCGGTGCCGCGATTGTGACGATTCCGGCCACGCTGTTGCGGCAACTCAACGTCGAAGTGGGAAGTTCACTTGATCTGGACGTGGCGGACGGTGCGTTGACCGCCCGCCCGGCCAGCCCGGCCAAGCTGCGGCGTTACACGCTGAAGGAGTTGCTGCGTGGCGCCACGCCCAAAAATATGGCGGCATTGAACCGGCAGACTGCGCATGCGCGCGAGGGCAAAGCGGTTGGCCGCGAGCTGGCATGACGCTGCGCCGCGCTGCTGCCGCCGGCGATATTTACTGGATTGATCCGAACCCGGTTGCCGGACGGGAAATGCGCGACCGGCATCCGTTTGTCATCATCACCCCGAAAGAAATTAACGCCTTGGGCATCGCCATGGCGGTGCCGATTACCAGTGGCGGCGCGTTTGCCCGCAGCATGGGGTTGACCGTTCCGGTCGGCGGTAATCGCATCGCCGGCATCGCGGTATGCAATCAAGTGCGCTCGTTCGATCTCGCTGCGCGTGAGCGCGATGGCTCCGCGCATTATGCGGAAACGCTGGATCCACACACCACCGCTGAAATCGTGGCGCGCGTCGTGAGCGTGATTGAGCCGAACGGATAGCCTGCGGCTACCACGCACTGTCAGGAAGCGAAGCCGATTTCGTAGCTGGTGCTGCGGCCACCCGCATCTGTTCTTTTCAATGCGCCGATCGCGAGCAGTTCGTTGATGTCGCGCAGCGCCGTATCCGACGAGCACTTCGCAATCGCCGCCCAACATGCGTCTGCTACGCTTGCCGCCGTATTCGCCGGAACTCAACCCGGTCGAAAACCTGTGGGACGAACTGAGCGAGAAGTTCTTCCACAACCAGGCCTTCGATTCGATGGACGAGCTTGAAGACCAACTCGAAACCGGCCTGCTCGCGCTTGAAAACGACTGGCCACGCGTTCAATCTATCGTCCATTGGGACTGGATTGTTAATGCGTTATTGAACTAGAAATGGAATTATTCACCGCATTTTATGCGGTGAATAAAGAACCAATCTCCGCATGCTGTGACCGGGAGAAAACTTCACTCCCCGGCTTTGATCCGGGCGGCTGCGAATACTTGTTCGCCAAGAAAATAGCCTTCCGCACGCATCGCCTCCAGCATTGGCACCACGGCTTTGACGTGACCCCGCTGTTTGGCCTGGCACAAAATGCCGGCGGTGCCAGCGACGGCGAGCCCCAATCGAGCCGCCTCTCGCCGGCCGAGACGTTCGTCCATCAGCAGGAGCGTGTCGGCCTCGGCGGCGGCGAGGCAGCTTGCCTCGCCTTCGTCCAGCAACGGGTGGGGCGTGCGCGATTTGCGCGCCGGCAACACGATCAGCCAGCCGTCCGCCACGGCAGCTTCGAGTGCGGCCACGCCCTGCGCGGGACTGCCGAGTTTGAGTTCGTCCGCCACTTCACGTGTGATTGACACTTGACCGAACAGCCGTTTCAAAACGGCAAGCCGGCCAATCCGGGCCAGCGCAATTAGCGGCCCGGTGTCGGCGATGACGCGACGGGGCGCTACTTGCGTCGCTTCGGAACGGCGCGCTACGTGCGCCGCTTTGGCTTTGCGAGCCATGCCTCAATCGCTGCGACATCGGCGTCAACGCCAGCCGGTTCGTCCGCCGGATACAACGGAATGCCGAGCCGCGCCAGCAGGTCGAACATCTCGATCCGGCTGCGTCCCGCCATGCGTGCAGCCGCGCCGGAAGAAATCGCGCCATCGCGAAACAGCGAGGCAGCAAGGGCGAGACGGAGACGGCCTAGATCAGGCAGCTTCAATTGTTCGACGCCGACCAGCAGCGCAGCAGGCACGTCACGATTGGTGACGACAACGAAGTTGGTCTCGCGCGCCGCTTTGAGCGCGCTGCCGGGGTTGTTCTTCAGCTCACGGACAGATACGGCTTCCATAATGTGACCTCAATGTGCAGGAACATAGTGTAGGCACTTTAGCATGATCCCGGTCGGGCGTATACGACAGGCAGCGGCAGCCGCCAGCACGATTTGCGCGCCCGGGATCATCGCGGTTCGGCGACAATTACGCACCTGCATTGCAGCCCATGCGCGCAGTCCGTAACGGTGCGCACGATTCGTGACACGCTGATTACCTCTTTCGTCTCAGTCACAACGCTCAAGGAAGACCGCCATGTTGACCGCAAGCCAAATTGCCAAATACCACGAAAACGGCTACGTCATCCCCGATTATCAAGTGCCGCCCGACGTGCTTGACGCGATCAAGGCGCGCCACACCAAGCTGCTGGAGTCGCATCCGGAGTTCCGTGACTACTGCCCGGCGCTGTTTGACTATGACCTTGGGTTCCGCGATGCGGCAGCCAATACCGACATTCTCGATCTGGTCGAGCAATTGATCGGTGGCGATTTTGCGTTGTGGAACATGAGTTTTTTTGCCAAGCCGGCTAATGACGGCAAGCGCACGCCGTGGCATCAGGACGGCGAGTATTGGCCGATCCGTCCACTCGCCACCTGCACGGTGTGGCTGGCGGTGGATGACTCGACCACCGAGAACGGCTGCCTGCGGGTGATTCGCGGCTCGCACAAAGACCGCGCGTTAAAACGCCACAACAAGGTGGCGGCAGGCGATGTGACGCTGACGCAAGAGCTGGATCGCAGCGAATACGACGAGTCGAAAGCGGTCGATCTGGTGCTCAAGGCCGGACAATTTTCGCTGCACGATGTTTATCTGTTGCACGGTTCCGAGGCCAATACGTCACCGAAATCGCGGCGCGGCATCACCATGCGCTTCATGCCGACCACCAGCGTGTTTGACCGCGAGATTGCGCGCGAGAAGGCGAAGTCGATTACCACCACCGATCACGCGGCGCGGCAGATTTTCCTCATGCGCGGGGTGGATCGATCGGGGAAAAATACGTTCGTCAACGCCTGATCTGCCCGGCTCGGTAGCGTGGCTCCTTCCGTCGCGCGCCGCCTCGGCACAAGGCACACGTGTATAAGCCTTCGCATAGAATCATGGCCATCAAAACATAAAGGAGACAAAACATGACCAATCGCCGCACGTTTCTTGGCGTCACCACCGCTAGCACTGCGGGTGCGATCCTGCCTTCCGTCGTTTCGACCACCGCCAAGGCACAAAGCTTTCCAGCCCGCACCATCCGCTACATCTGCCCCTGGCCGGCGGGTGGCTCGACCGATGTCGTGATGCGCGCCATCGCCGATAGCGCCGGCAAGGCGTTGGGCCAGACCGTGATTGTCGAGAACAAGCCAGGCGCCGGCGGCACGCTCGGCGCGATCGAGATGGTCAACGCGCGGCCCGATGGCTACACCCTGTGCCAGTTGCCGATCAGCGTGTTCCGCATTCCGCACATGCAGAAGGTGCAGTTCGACACGCTCAAAGATTTCACCTGGATCGCTTGTCTCACCGGCTACACCTTTGGTTTTGTGGTGCCGGTGGCGTCGCCGATCAAGAGCATCAAGGAACTGGTCGATTTTGCCAAAGCCAACCCCGGCAAGTTCACCTACGGCCAGACCGGTAACGGCACCAGCCCGCACCTCGCGGTAGAGCAGTTTGCACAAGCCGCAGGCATCCAGATGCAGCCGGTGCCGTTCAAGGGCAATGCCGAGAACATGCAGGCGGTGCTCGGTGGCCACATCATGGGCGCGTCCGACGCCACCGGCTGGGGGCCGCATGTTGATGCCGGCAAACTGCGTCTCCTCGCCACCTACGGTAGCCGGCGCACCAAGCGCTGGCCGAATGTGCCGACGCTCGATGAGCTCGGCTACAAGACCATTTCCGATTCACCGTTTGGCGTGTGCGGGCCGAAAGGGATGGACCCGGCGGTCACCAAAGTGCTACACGACGCGTTCAAGAAGACGCTCGACGATCCCGCCGTACTCGGCGTGTTTGACAAGTATGACCAGAACGTGATCTATCTCGATACCGCCGCGTACAGCAAATACGCCATTGAGACTTTTCACGGCGAAAAAGCGTTGATCGAACGCCTTGGCCTCGCCAAGCCGGCCTGAGCGTTTGCGGCAGGCAACTCGGTGGCAAGCTAACAATAATCAATCAGCAGCGCGGCGATGAAATCAGACTTCACCTTTTTTCACCGGCTGCGCGTGCGCTGGTCCGAAGTGGACATGCAAAAGGTTGTCTTCAACGGCAACTACTTCAACTACTTCGACGTGGCGGTGTTCGAGTCGTGGCGCGCGATGGTGGAGGCCGGTGTCAAAGCGCAAGGCCCAGCATTGAAAGAAACGTTTCAAGGCTGGATGCACAACATCTATGTCGTCAAGGCGAGCGCCGAGTATCACGGCCCGGCGCATTGGGATGATGATCTCGACATCGGCGTGCGCGCCGCCAAGCTGGGTCGCTCGTCAATGCGTACCGTGATCGAAATCTATCGTGGTGATGCGCACCTGATTTCGGGGGAGCTGATCTACGTTTACAAAGACCCGGTGGCGAATGCGTCAGCGCCGCTGCCGGAACAATTTCGCCAATTGGTGATCGGGTTTGAAAAGACCCGGCCCGAAGGGGCGTGAGTCAAACATTGACACAATTTTTAAGGAGACCCGCATGACCTTTCGCCTCTCGATTCAAGCGATGCCGGTTCGCATCGCAGCAGTGCTGGCCGCAGCGGCAGCGCTGGCTGCAACTTGCATGGCGCTCGTATCGGGCGCAGCATCGGCACAGGCTTGGCCGGCGCGCAACATCACGGTGATCGTGCCGCTCGCAGCCGGCACCGGCATGGATACGCTGGTACGCCTGTATTCCGACCAACTGTCGAAAGCCCTGGGCAAGCCGGTGGTCGTCGACAACCGCCCGGGCGCAGCATTGATGCTCGGCGTCACCGCGCTGTCGAAAGCGCCGCCGGACGGCTACATGCTGGGCGTTGCAACGGCCCCGGCAATGGCGATCAATCCAACGCTCTACAAACAAGTCAACTACGACGTCGATAAAGACTTCACGCCGATCTCGCTTTATGTCAAGTCGCCTTTCATTTTGGTGATTAGCCCGGCGATGGGGCCGCGCACCGTGCCCGAGCTGATCAAGATGGTGAAAGAAGTCAAAAGCTCGTATAGCTTCAGTACCCCCGGCACCGGCACGGCCCAACACCTTGCCGGGGAGTACATGAAGCAAAAGTTTGGCCTCGATATCACCCATATCCCCTACAAGAACACACCGCAATCGGTGACTGACATCATGGCCGGCCACGTGAGCATGGCATTTGCCGAGGCCGGTGTAGCCCTGCCCTTGATCAAGGAAGGCAAATTGCGTGCATTGGCGGTGTCATCGTCAACCCGCCTGCCCACCTTGCCCGAGGTGCCGACGTTCGCCGATGCATCCAGCTCGCCGGATTTTGAGGCAGTGTCGTGGCACGTGCTGCTGGCCCCGGCTGGCACCCCGCCTGATGTGGTGGCGCGCCTGCAAGGCGAGATGAAGCGCATCCTCGCCACGCCCGAAGTGCAGCAACGCATTGCCGCACTGGGCTTGCTGGCGATTGAGTCGCCCAACACCGACGGCATCAACCGCTATATGAAGGCCGAGCGCGAAAAGTGGGGCGGCGTGGTGAAGTCGCTTGGTCTGGTCGGGTCGCAATAGTCAGGCGTCAGGCGGTTATTGCGCCGCGCGCCTCAAGCGTTGAGCGCTTCGACTTGCTGCGAGAAAAATGCTTTGTCCGCGTCGTTCAGAGAACGCTCAATCTCTGGTCCGAGGCCGCGCAACACCACGCGCTCCTTGTAACGGCACAGTGACGTGGTGTTTTGCTTTTGCAAATTGATATGCACACACCAGTCTGGCCGGCTGGTGGTGTCATAGCGCGACGACCAGCCGCTGCGATTGGTGCGCAGCCAATC
>JAYVSR010000099.1:0-18799 GCA_043775155.1 Burkholderiales bacterium
ACGCGAAGCACCCTCAAAGCCATGTCCAAGGCCACCGAAACCAGCGAAACCATGGTCGTGCATCTGGCGCTGTCGCGCTTTGCCCGCGAAGTGCTGCCCTCGTACGAGCTGGACGACGGGCCGTTGACCGCGCGGCAATTCGCGCTCATGCGCAAGGCTGCCAAGGCGGAGATGCCTACCGGCAAACTAATCTCCCGCAAGTCCCTGTTTTAACCGGCGCAGCGAACCATGCGCGCGCCATGGTTTCTGCCCGAGCCGGGAGACATCCTTTGGTGCTGGTTTCCCGAGGACATCGTTGGCGCGCCCGGCCCCAAACCCAGACCCGCCCTCGCAATTACGGTCAGCCAAATGGAGAATGGTGCCGGCGTTCAGGTGGTTTACGGCACATCGCAAAAACTGCACAAGCTGCTGGCTGGCGAGTTCGCGATTCGCAAGGTCGATCATCCCGCCGCGTATCTCCTCGCAGGTCTCTCCGCCGACACCAAGTTCGATTTCAACCGCATCATTGAGTTGCCGTGGAACGAGCATTTCTTCAGTGTTCCGCCTTCGCCCCGCTTTGGCCAGCACCCAAAACTTGGCGCACTCCACCCCTCGATGCTGCGCGCCACGCAGGCGGCGTTGCGGGCAATCCGCAGCCAGCATTAACACATCGATTGCAGGAAAATGGCTCCAGGAGCCATTCTTCCTTCTGCCACTCGTCAAGCTTTTACGCCGAGACGCTCACCCAATCCGTACCAATCGAGGCGGCGCGTTGCCAGCATCATCCCGGCGAGTACTGCGAACACCAGGAGCGCGCCCATCAACAGCGCATAGTCTTCTGACCGCAGCAACATGTTCAACACGCCGAACAACGCGGCAGAAGATGCGCCCACGGCCAAGCCACGCTTCGCACTCCCCAACATGCCAATGGCGTACCACGTGATGAGCAGCACGCACCCGCTGGCCGCCGCCAGATAGGCACGCGCAAAGCCAATGTGTTCGGCCAGCGCGATCAACAACAAAAAGAACACCGCGAGCGCCAACCCGACCAAGCCATATTGCATCGGATGCACCCGCGCCGCGCCGGCCAGCTCAAACGCCAGCACCAGTAAAAAGGTGAGACCGACAAACAGAAAGCCATACTCAGCCGCACGATAGGCCTGCAAATACAGATTCACCGGCTCGATCAGGTTGATCGTCAGTGCTGTCATTTGCGGGCGCATGCCCTCCCCGGCCGCCGGTTTCGCCAGCCACTCGCGCAGTGCCGCTTGGCCGCCTGACGCAAACTCGTTGATCCGCCATTCAGCGTTAAAGCCCGCCTCACTCACCTGGCGGTCGTCCGGCAAAAACTTGCCCGCGAAACTGGGGGCGGGCCAATTTGAATCGAGCTTGACCACGGTGTTGCGCGCGAACGGCACCACGCCAAAGCGCTCGACACCGGTCAACTCCAGATCAAACGCAAACACCGCTTCGCGGCCCAACTCACTGGCATTGCCCAACGATGCACTCAGACCCTGCCCCAGCGCTGCGCTGCCAGTGCCGGGCTTGAAGTCCACCACGTTGCCGCCGATCTTTAGCTGCGGCGTGTTTTTGACGCCACGTGCATCGGCCACCGGCAACACCAACTGCGCGCGGCCAAAACGCCGCACCGTGTCAGGCACCTGCTCGGGTGCCTCCGGCAAGACAAAGCGGCCAGCCAGCTTCAACGGCGCGCGGTACAGGCGGACCCGGTGAATGCCGCGGTAGCGCGGCGTCTGTTCCAGATCGACGCGGCCAGAAACCTCAAACACTTCGGGCGCAAAATTGATCTGCTCGCATTCGCGCTCTTTGGTCTCCTTCACCGTCTGATCACGCCCACTCACGCTGATCGTGCGCACGTCGGTGTAGGTCTCAATACAGCCCACCCGCAGCACGGGCGCAATCAGCCGCTGTTCGCCAGCCGACGACTCAACAATCGAATGGCGCGCCTCGTTGTTGAGGCGCTGGCGCTCCTCGATCTTGCCGCGCGTCGCGATCAACGGCACCAACACCAGCAACGCAACCGCGCCAACCGTAGTGAGCTTGGCCAAAAATGGAAACCGCATGGTGAACCCCTCGTCAAATTAGAGAGGCTCCAGCATGCGCGGCGCATGCGGCTGATGCGCTGCGGACTGATGCCGCAGCGCTGATCAATTCTGGCACGGTGCTGATGCGATCACCACACCACCGCACCCTGCGTGCGGCGGCGCCAAACAGTTACTTCAACGACTCGATCAAGTCGATGTATTCCTGCTGCGCTTCACCGGTGCTCTTGCCCTTGAGACCAGCCCAGGCGTCGAACTTCATCCGCCCGACCATGTCGGTAAAGCCGGGGCGCTTGCCTTCGTTGTCGCCCTCAGAGGCCTGTTTGTAGAGGCCGTAGATTTGCAGCAAGGTCTGGTTGTCGGGTTTTTCCGGCAACTCTTTGGATTCTTTGACGGCGGTATCGAATGCGGCTTTGAGGTCGGCCATGGTGCTTGTCTCCTTCGCGTTGAGAGGGGGGGTTGAGGTTAAAAGAGGTTAAAACCGGGATTGAATGATTGTAGTTTAGCGGTGTAGCCACCTGCTACCATGCATGAAAAATACACGCAAAACGGCGCAGCAACACGCAGCAACACGCACCAACAAGCAGCAACAAACACTACGCCGCCGCCTGACTCGACCGGAGACAACCCGATGAACGCCCTTGAGCAATTGATGAAGCTGGCTGGCAATCTGCCGCTCGATAAGCTCGCGCCGTATCTTTCCAGCGTGTTGCCGCTGGATAAATTGCCACTCGACAAACTGGCTGGCACTGCGCTGGGCAAACTCGACGAATACAAGAACCGCGACCGCATGTCGAGCGTCGATACCGCCTGGCTGCGGATGGACACACCGACCAATCTGATGATGATTGTGGGCGTGATGATGTTTGACGGCGCGCCTGACATTGCGCGGATCAAACGCACGCTCGAAGCGCGGCTGTCGCGCTACAACCGGTTTCGCCAGCGCGTGGTGCAAGACCCATCCGGCGCGTATTGGGTTGAAGACGAGCACTTCGACATTGGCAATCACATTCACACCGTCAACCTCGCGTCGGGCAAGAACGGCGAGGCTGCGTCGAAGGCCGCGCTGGAAGAGCACGTTGCCGCGCTGACCACGCAATCGCTCGACTTCAACAAGCCGCTCTGGCACATGACCATCGTTGAGCGCTACGAAGGCGATGGCGTCGTCGGGCATGCGCTGATCATCCGCATCCACCACTGCATCGCTGACGGCATCGCCTTGATCGGCGTGATGTATTCGTTGTTTGATGAAGACGCGGCCGCCGCCGAAGAAGGCGTCGAGCCGGATGGCTTGCGCCGCGCGCGCGAAAAGCGTGAAGCCAAGCGGGCGGCGGCCAGTGAACGCGATTTCATGGAGTCCTTGTTCGCGCCGATCAGCGACACCGCCGCCAAAGCGTTGTCAGTGTCGGGCAATGTCGCATCGCGCTATATGGACATGATGTCCGCTCCTGAAAAATACGCCGACAAATTCGCCGACTACGCCAAGATCGCCGCCGCCGTCACTGCCGAGATTGCCGAGCTGGCGATGATGCCGAACGATTCGCAAACGCTTTTCAAGGGGAAACCTACAGCCGTGAAACGCGTGGCCTGGAGCACGCCCATGCCGCTCACCGACGTCAAGGCAGTGTGCAAGGTGCTCGGCGTATCGGTAAACGATATTCTGTTGGCGAGTGTGGCCGGTGCGCTGGGTGCCTATCTCGCAGAGCAAGGCGAAGACACCGAGGGCGTCGAGGTGCGCGGCTTTGTGCCGGTCAATCTGCGTCCGCGTGGTGCCGAACACAAACTCGGCAATCACTTCGGCCTGGTCGCCTTGGTGCTGCCGGTCGGCATCGAGAACCCATTTGTGCGTTTGTATGAAGTCAAGCGCCGTATGGATGAGTTGAAGAGTTCGTATCAAGCCGCGCTGTCGATGGGGATTCTCGGCACTGTCGGCTTTTTGCCGCGCGCAGTGCAAAAGCAGGTGTTGGATACGTTCTCCAACAAAGGCTCCGCCGTGATGACCAATGTGCCTGGCCCGCAAGTCGCGCTCTACATGGCCGGCGCGCGTCTGGCGCAGCAAATGTTTTGGGTGCCGCAGTCCGGCGACATCGGCATTGGCGTGTCGATCCTCTCGTACAACGGCCAGGTGCAGTTTGGCATGGTGACCGATCGCAAGTTTGTGCCGGAGCCGCAAGCGATTGTTGATCGCTTCGCGTCCGAGTTTGAGAAGCTGGTGTTGTGGCTGCTGCTTGAGGGCGAGGTGCCTGCCGGCACGCACGCGGGCAACGAAGCGAGCAGCGGCGAGACTGCCTCGGACACCGGTTTATCCAATGCTCCTGCCGCAGAACCTTCCGCACCAACGGTTTCCACCGTTGAGTCGTCGAAACGCTCTCCCACCAAGGGTTTCCGGTCAGCTACCAATCAAAAATCGCCGGCGAAGATGTGGCTGAAAGATTTGGCGAGCGGTGCTGATTCGATGGCGACGGCGAATGCGGCGGCGGACTCAGTGCCGGATTCACTGCAAGACGCAACGCCCACCCCAGCCCCCGCCGCGCTGCCAAAAATGAAAAAGAAAGGCCTGCTCGCGCGTGCCAGAAGTTGAAGCCTTGCGGGCTGATCTTCTGTTCGTCTACGGCACGCTCAGACGCGGCGGCAGCAACGACATCGCGCGCATCGCGCCCGACGCCGGCATCGTTTGCAACGCGCGCGTACGCGGACGCTTGTATGACGTCAACGGCCGCTGGCCTGCGCTGGTGCTTGACGACAGCGCGGACTGGGTCGCCGGCGAAATCTACCGTGTGCCGCCGCCAGCATGGCCGGCTCTCGATGCGCTTGAAGATCCGGTGACGCCGGTGCATCCTGATGGCGCGTACTTCAAGGTGGAGACCGAAGTCGAGCGTGACGGCGGTGGCCAACGTAACACTGAGCGCGTCACCGTCTACACCGCCAACCCGGCGGTGACGCGGCTCACACACCTGATTCACTCAGGCGACTGGATCGCCTACGCGGGCACACTGAGGTAGTGTCGCGGCGCCGTTGATGTCGCGGCGCCAGAGACTCGTTACACTCACCCGCTGGCAATCGCATGTCACTGCTGCCCGCAGCACTGCGCGTTGTCTGTCGCTTTTTCAATCAAACACTAAATCCCACTAAATTCATTTGGAGTCCCCCATGCTGCTCGACGTTCGCACCTACCGCTGCCGCCCCGGCACCATCAAAGCCCATCTCGCGCTCTACGACAAGCTCGGCAAAGCGCCGCAAAGCCGCATGCTCGGCGCGCCGCTGGCGTTTATGACGACCGAGAGCGGCAACGTCAACGAGTACATGCACATCTGGGTATATGAGAACGCTGCTGATCGCGAAGCGCGCCGCGCCGCGCTGTGGGGTGATGCCGAGTGGCTGGTCTATGTGGCCGAGAGCGGCAAGCTCAATGCACTGGAGTCGCAGGAAAACCGCTTGATGAATCAGGTGCCGTTTTTTGCGGTCAAGCGGTAGGCGCTGCATTTCAAGCAGCTACTTCGCCGCCTGCACCATGATCTCGACCGAAAGGCCGGGTGCGGCGAGCGCGGCTTCCACCGTCGCCCGCGCGGGTGTGTTGCCGGGCGACACCCACGCGTCCCACACCTCGTTCTTCTGACTCCAGGTCTTGATGTCGGTGAGCCAGATGTTGGCCGACAGCAGCTTCGATTTATCGGTGCCAGCCTCGGCGAGAAACTTGTCGATCTTGTCGAGGATCTGTTTGGTCTGGCCCTTGACGTCGAGCGTTTTGTCGTCGGCGGTGAGGCCGGCCAGATAGACCGTGTTGCCGTGGACGACGGCTGAACTCATGCGCGGCCCGCAGTTGATGCGATTGATGGTCATGGTGCGTAGCTCCTTTGGTTGGGTGGGATAGCGTCGGCAATCATAACGGCATTCGCGCAGAGGATCGACGCGTGTTTGCCAGAGATTTCGCTGCGGAATTCAACCCATTGCGCGCCGTGCGTCAGCCAAAAGCGCACATGGTGAACAGTTGCAAACCCTTGCCCACCAAGGCTTTCAGGCCAGCTACGCGATCAACTACGTGGTCACTACAGCCAAGCGGCCCTCTTTGCGTGACCGTGGCGCGGGTTTGATGACGATATCAACATCACGGCCCAGCCGCGTCAGGCAATCCATCAACTTGCGTTCAGAGACGCCGCGAAACTGCCCGCTCAGTAGCTTGGAAAGCGCGGGCTGTGGCATTCCGAGCAAGCTCGCCGCATCCACTTGCGTCAGCTTTCGGGTCGCGAGCAACTCCGCGATTTCAGTCGTGAGTTGCGCCTTGACGACCATCGACTCGGCGTCGGGCAAGCCCAACTCTGCGTAGATGCTGCGGGATGTGAGGGTTACATTCGTCATCGCGCTCAATGTCCTGCAAACGTACAGAGGGTGAATGGCCGAAAACCCTTGTCCACCAAGGCTTTTGAGCCACCCAGATCAGGCAAGTCGATGATCGCCGCAGGCAGAATCGCGCCGGCGCCGAGGCGCTCAAGCAAGCGCACCGCCGCCAGCATGGTGCCGCCGGTGGCGATGAGGTCGTCCATTAGCAGCACGCGCGCGCCCTTTTCAATCGCGTCGGTGTGAATCTGGATCGCGGCCTTGCCGTATTCGAGCGAGTATTCCTCGGAGATGGTGTCGAACGGCAGCTTGCCCGCCTTGCGCACCGGTACGAAGCCGCGATTGAGGCCGTAGGCGACGACAGAGCCGAGAATGAAGCCACGCGCGTCGATGCCGGCGACGACGTCGATTTTTTGATCGACAAACTCTTCGACAAACGCGTCGATCAATACGCGAAAGGTTTTTGCGTCAGACAACAGTGTGGTGATGTCGCGGAACATCACGCCTTGTTCAGGCCAGTCGGGCACCGTGCGGACACGGCTGCGGATGTAGTCGGCTATATCCATATGCTGAAAAATTAGCGTTGCTTGCGTATATGTTTTGTGGACACCGCGTGTGAAATTTCGTCCAACCACCCTCCGATAATCTTTGCCTCCGGCAGCTTCATGCGCGCAAAGTCAGCTTGAGCGCTGCGCCATAGCGGAACGCAGGCGGTTAAGTCACCTTTGTTCAACCAAATCATGCCCAGCTTTGCTTGGGTCAGAGCTCGCGAACGCACATCTCCAATCCTCTCGAATACCGGCAACTGCTCATCACGCCGAATGCGCAGCGCTTCGTCTAAATCACCTCTTGCTTCAAACACATCCGCTATCTCGCCAAGCGTCACCGCCTGCGAATGCACATCGCCGAGCTTCTCGTATACGGGCAATTCTTCATCGCGCCGGATGCGCAGCGCTTCGTCCAACTCGCCCCGCGCTTGAAACACATCTGCCATCTTGCCTAGCGTCACCGCACGCTCGCGTACGTCGCCGAGCTTTTCGAACGCCGGCAGTTGCTCATCGCGCCGAATGCGCAGCGCTTTGTCCAATTCCCCTCGTGCGAAATACACATCCGCCATCCGACCCAACGTCAACGCCCGCTCGCGCATTGCCCCGAGCTTCTCGAAAACAGGTAATGCTGCATCACGCCAGATGCGCAGCGCTTCGTCCAGATCGCCTCGCTCTCGATGCACATCCGCCATCTTGCTCAGCGTCACCGCTTGGCCACGCATGTCGCCAAATTTTTTATAAACCGGCATTTGCTCATCGCGCCGAATGCGCAGCGCTTCGTCCAACTCGCCCCGCGCTTGAAATACATCCGCCATCTTGCCTAGTGTCACTGCACGCTCGCGCACGTCGCCGATCTTCTCGAACACCGGCAGCTGCTCATCGCGCCGAATGCGCAGCGCTTCGTCCAGATCGCCTCGTGCTTGAAATACATCCGCCATCTTGCCCAGGGTCACGGTCCGCAAACGCACGTCGCCGAGCTTCTCAAACACCGGCAGTTGCTCGTCGCGTCGAATGCGCAGCGCTTCGTCCAGATCGCCCATGCGAAACGCAAGTGCTGCGAGTTCATCGAGCAACATCACGCGAGCCGAGTCGGGCACATCAGGTGCCGCAAGGGTGAGGCGCAACTCCGCCATGCGCTGCGACCGTTGCGCCAGCGAGCGATTGTCAATCGGCTGCGCCCAGTTGGCTGGTTCCGACATCATCACCGCATTTTGCGGTTCGACAAAATCGTAAATCCCAGATCGCCAGGCCCACAAATCGGGTGCCTCGGCAACCAATGCCGGCACTTGCTCGGGATGCACCCAGATCAGCAGCCGGGCCGCGACATCGTGCGCAATCGCGTCGCGCCGCACATTGAAATCGCGCCAGCGCGCTGCGTTGAACCATCGTTCGCCACCCAACACTTCGATGACTTCCGCTGCGGATGCAGCGTCACGCAAACCTTGCTCGGCTTCGGTGAATGACGCACAACCGGCGAGATCGAAACGCTGCACACGCAACTTTGCATCGCGCGCGACATCGTCCAAGCGCGCGAGCAGACGGTCTCGATAAAGTTGATTACGAAACTCGATAAACAAAAACTGGCTGCGCGGGCCAGCGCGCAGCGCGATGGTGAGCCGTCCGAATGCTTCAGCATGCGCCGGGTGCAAATCTGCCGCAGCGGTGTGCCGCGATAGGTCGAAGTTGAATGCCGCCGCGTCCAGGCTGGCGTTCATGATTCAGCCTTGGGCCGTGCCGGCGGACGATTCCGCACGCCGATAGCCTTCAAGCAGGCGTACCACCGGGTGCGGACGCCGCCATGAGCCGTTGTTGTATTCGAGCAGCGCGAGGTTGCTCAGTAGCTTGCGCGCACGCGGCTGAGTGTCGCGCACGCTGCGGTTTCGATACTCCTGAACCAGCAGGTCGTAGTCTTCGGCTTCGAGCCAGCGGACGAATTCTGAACCCAGCAGGGTAACCGCTTTATCGACGATCTTCAGGTCAATCACGCCATCGCTCGCCAGTTCGCACGCGAGTTTGAGCAGCCGCAACAGTTCGCGCGGATGCCCGCCTGAGGCCTTGACCAACTCTTCCACCACGTTATCACCGCCAAACAAGGAGCGCGCCGCGCGGCGCAGCAACATGTCTTTCATCGCGGCCAGCCCGGTGGCATGCGGCGCGCCATCAATGCCCGATAACATGACCAGCGGCAACACCAGGTCGCAGTCAAGCAAATACGGAATGGACCCCTCGTACTTCATGTTCAGGGGCGCGGTATACAGCACCAGCGCTCCGATTTCCAGCAGTTGCGAGGCATCGGAGACGAAGAAACGCCGCGAGTCCTCACTGTTCAATTTGTCAGTGCCGTCGATGATGAACAGGATGCGTCGGCCGAGTTTATGTTCCGCCAGCTTGTGTTCGGCATCGCCGAGCAGTGCATTAAACGCGGTAACGAACTGCGTGAAGCCGTTGCGCACCACGGTCCGAAGCGCTTCCTTGTGAGTGGTGTTGGATTTGAACGAGCTGATGGATTTGGTGAATAGATTGATCAGACCGGGAATGCCGCCGCCGATATTCGCACCGGCATCAATGGCGATGCCCAGTTCCTTCCGGAGTTCTTCGGTCACCACTTGCTCGGTGAACCAGTGCTCAAGCGGTTCCAGTTTGGCGGCCGGGAATGCGATCTGGTTGTCATGCAGGCGTTTCAACATTGCCCGCGCCAGCGCCATCAATACGTCGGCGTATTGCAGATTGTTGCGGTCCAGTTCGATGGAAACATCCAACTGAACTACGAAAAAGCGCTCTGCCCCCGCGAGTTGCTCGGCGTAGCGGCGCAGTTCAGTCGATTTGCCGGAGCCGATGTGGCCGAAGAACAGCACGTGCCGCTTGCCCGGCGGATAGAACGATGGCGGATTCAGACCCACGCCGAACTTGGCGGCCAGACGCTCCAGCATGGCTTCGCTGCCGCGCGCAATCGCAGTTTCGACATTGCGCGGGTCGTTCGGCGCAAGCGCTTCTTCAAAGTCGATGCGCTGAAGCACCTGGAAGCGATTGCTGGGTGGGGTGTCACTCATGTTGATTCCGGCGGTGAGACGGGCTGGGCAGGTTGAGAGGCATTCTACGCCTGCGGATTGCGGCAGGCGCTACTTGTGGTCAGCCTGTCAGCACAATCAGAAATTGCCCGGAAACCGTTGGGGGACAAGGGTTTCCGCCATTTTCCCCTCTACCGCTTGGTTACCGCGGCAACTCGCTGGTTCCCATCAAAAACTCATCAACCGCACGCGCACACTGCCGTCCTTCGCGGATCGCCCACACCACCAGCGACTGCCCGCGACGCATGTCACCCGCTGCAAACACGTTGGCGATGTTGGTCTTGTAGGCTTTGTCACCCTCGGTCGCGGCTTTGGCGTTGTTGCGCGCATCGCGCTCGACGCCGAACGCATCGACCACGCCTTGCACCGGCGAGACGAAGCCCATCGCCAGCAGCACGAGGTCGGCTTTCATTTCGAATTCGGAGCCGGCCACTTCAGACATCTTGCCGTCCTTCCATTCGAGACGAACGCCGATCAGTTTTTCGACTTTGCCGTTCTTGCCTTCGAAGCGCTTGGTGCCAACGCTCCAGTCGCGCTCGCAGCCTTCCTGATGGCTCGACGAGGTGCGCAGCTTGGTTGGCCAGTAGGGCCACACCAGCGGCTTGTTTTCTTGCTCGGGGGGTTGCGGCAGGAGTTCAAACTGGGCGACTGATTTCGCGCCGTGACGGTTCGAGGTACCAACGCAGTCGGAGCCGGTGTCGCCGCCACCGATGACGACGACGTTCTTCGCGGTGGCGAGAATCTGGTCTTTCAATTTGTCGCCGGCGTTGACTTTGTTTTGCAGCGGCAAAAATTCCATGGCGAAATGGATGCCCTTGAGATCGCGCCCTGGCACCGGCAGATCACGCGGTTGCTCGGCACCGCCGGAGATGATGACGGCGTCGAAATCCTTCATCACCTGTTTGGCGCCGATGGTTTCTTTCGCGTCGTTGGCAATGCGCGGATCGATCGCGCCTTCCTTTGCGTCCGGGCCAACGAACACGCCGGTCTTGAAGCTGACGCCTTCGGCTTTCATCTGCTCGACGCGGCGGTCGATCAAGCCTTTTTCCATTTTGAAATCGGGAATGCCATAACGCAACAGGCCGCCGATGCGGCTGTTCTTCTCGAATACGGTGACGCTGTGGCCAACGCGTGCGAGCTGCTGAGCGGCGGCGAGGCCGGCTGGGCCGGAGCCGATGACGGCGATTTTTTTTCCAGTCTTCGTCTTAGGTGCTTGCGGCACCACCCAGCCTGACTCCCAGCCTTTGTCGATGATGAAGTGTTCAATCGACTTGATGCCGACGGCATCGTCGTTGATGTTGAGGGTGCAGGCTTCTTCGCACGGTGCCGGGCAGATGCGGCCGGTGAACTCGGGGAAGTTGTTGGTCGAGTGCAGGGTGTCGAGTGCTTCGCGCCAGGTGCCGCGATACACCAGGTCGTTCCAGTCGGGAATGATGTTGTTGACCGGGCAGCCGTTGTTGCAAAACGGAATTCCGCAGTCCATGCAGCGCGCGCCCTGTTTTTTCGCTGCGTCGTCGGTCAGGCGCAGGACGAACTCTTTGTAGTGCTTGGTGCGTGCGGCGGGTGCTTCGTAGTGTTCGTCCTCGCGCTTGAGTTCGAGGAATCCGGTGACTTTGCCCATTGCTGATTTTTCCTGAAATTGTTTGGTAGCGCTGGCGTTAAGCCGCGACCTTTTGCACGGTGGGTTTGGCCTGCGTCTTGTTCGCCGCGACCCACATCTCGCCCAACGCACGCTTGTATTCGGTCGGGAACACCTTGACGAATTTTTCGCGTTCGTTTTTCCAGTCGTCGAGAATATTCCGGGCACGGGTCGAGCCGGTGAATTTGAAGTGGCGCTCGATCTGCCGCTTCAAAATCGCTTCGTCGGTTTCGCGTTCGGTGGCGCGCGTTTCGCTGTGCCAGCCTTCTTTGCCGGTCTTCTCTTGCTCGGCGGCCGGCGCGACACCCTCCAGCACGCACATTGAGGTGTTGCACTTCTTCGCGAAATCGCCGTTCTCGTCGTACACATAGGCGATGCCGCCTGACATGCCGGCCGCGAAGTTGCGCCCGGTGATGCCCAGCACAACCACAGTGCCGCCAGTCATGTATTCGCAGCCGTGATCGCCGGTGCCTTCAACGACCGCCACCGCGCCGGAGTTGCGCACGGCGAAGCGCTCACCGGCGACGCCGTTGAAGTAGGCCTCGCCGGCAATCGCGCCGTAGAGCACGGTGTTGCCGATGATGATGTTGTCCACCGCGCGGCCACGAAACTCGGTGTTAGGACGCACGATGATGCGCCCGCCCGACAGGCCCTTGCCGACGTAGTCGTTCGACTCGCCGACCAAATCGAGCGTGATGCCAGCGCTAAGGAACGCGCCGACCGACTGCCCTGCGGTGCCTTGTAGTTGAATATGAATCGTGTCGTCGGGCAGGCCGTCGTGGCCGTAGCGTTTCGCCACTTCGCCCGAGAGCATCGCGCCGATAGTGCGGTTGCGGTTTTTCGCGGGCTGGATGAACGAGACTTTCTCGCCTTTTTCGAGCGCGGATTTCGACATCTCGATCAGCTTGTTGTCGAGCGCTTTGTCGAGACCGTGGTCTTGGGTTTCGGTTTGGCAGCGCGCGGGGCCACCCAAATGAGCAGCCGGTACATCGGGCTGATAGAACACACGTGCAAAATCGAGGCCGCCGGCTTTCCAGTGCGAAATCGCTTTTGCCCGGTCGAGCAAATCAGCGCGGCCAATCAAATCATCAAAGCTGCGGATGCCCAACTGCGCCATGATCTGGCGCACTTCTTCAGCGACGAAGAAGAAAAAGTTGACCACGTGCTCGGGTTTGCCGGCGAATTTTTGGCGCAACACCGGGTCTTGGGTGGCGACACCAACCGGGCAGGTATTGAGGTGACATTTGCGCATCATGATGCAGCCGGTGGTGACCAGTGGCGCGGTGGCAAAGCCCATTTCATCGGCACCCAACATGGCGGCGATGACGACATCGCGGCCGGTCTTCATCTGCCCATCAGCCTGCACGCGAATGCGCGAACGCAAGCCGTTGAGCACCAAGGTCTGTTGCGTTTCGGCAAGGCCCAGTTCCCACGGCGTGCCGGCGTGCTTGATTGACGACAGCGGCGATGCGCCGGTGCCACCGTCGTGACCAGCGATCACCACGTGATCGGCTTTCGCTTTCGAAACACCCGCCGCCACCGTGCCGACACCGACTTCAGACACCAGCTTGACGCTGATTGATGCTTTTGAATTGGCGTTCTTCAGATCGTGAATCAGTTGCGCCAAATCTTCAATCGAATAAATGTCGTGATGCGGCGGTGGCGAAATGAGACCCACACCCGGCACCGAGAAACGCAGCATGCCGATGTATTCACTCACCTTGCCGCCGGGCAACTGGCCGCCTTCGCCGGGCTTGGCGCCTTGCGCCATCTTGATCTGGATTTGATCGGCCGACGTAAGGTACTCAGCGGTAACGCCGAAACGGCCCGATGCCACCTGCTTAATTTTTGAGCGCATCGAGTCGCCCTCTTGCAGCACGATGTCTGCCGCCACGCGGTCGTGGCCGAGCACCGAGGCCATCGTCTCACCGGCTTTGATCTTGATGCCTTTGAGGTCGTTGCGATACCGCACCGGGTCTTCGCCGCCTTCGCCGGTATTCGATTTGCCGCCGATGCGGTTCATCGCAATCGCCAGGGTCGCGTGCGCTTCGGTGGAGATCGAACCCAAGGACATCGCGCCGGTGACGAAGCGCTTGACGATCTCTTTGGCCGGCTCAACGTCGTCAATCGCAATCGCTTTGGCCGGGTCGATCTTGAACTCGAACAGACCGCGCAGCGTCATGTGCCGTTTCGACTGATCGTTGATGATCTGCGCGTATTCTTTGTACGAGTTGAAGTTGTTGGCGCGCGCCGAGTGTTGCAACTTGGCAATCGCGTCGGGCGTCCACATATGCTCTTCGCCACGAATGCGGAAGGCGTATTCGCCGCCGGCATCGAGCATGTTGGCGAGCACAGGGTCATCGCCGAAGGCCTGCTGGTGCATGCGGATCGCTTCTTCGGCGACTTCGAAAATGCCGATGCCTTCGACGTTCGACGAGGTGCCGCGAAAATATTTGTCGATCAACCCGCGATTGAGGCCAATCGCCTCAAATATCTGCGCGCCGCAATAGCTCATGTAGGTGGAGATCCCCATTTTGGAGAACACCTTCATCAGGCCCTTGCCGATGGCTTTTTGATAGTTATAGATCACCTTCTCGGGTGAGAGATCGCCGGGCAGGCCTTTGGCCATGTCAGCCAGGGTTTCGAGCGCGAGGTAGGGGTGGATCGCTTCGGCGCCGTAGCCGGCGAGCAGCGCGACGTGATGCACTTCGCGCGCCGAGCCGGTTTCGGTCACCAGACCCGTGGTCGTGCGCAAGCCTTTTTGCACCAGGTGGTGATGCACCGCGCTGGTCGCGAGCAGCGCGGGGATGGCGACGTTGGCAGCGTCGAGTTTGCGATCCGACACGATCAAAATGTTGTGACCGGTTTTCAATGCATCGACCGCTTCGGCGCACAGCGAAGCCAGGCGCGCTTCAATGCCTTCTTTGCCCCAGGCGACCGGGTAGCAAATGTCCAACTCGTATGACTTGAACTTGCCGCCGGTGTGCTTTTCGATCTCGCGGATCTTCGCCATCTCGGCGAAGTCGAGCACCGGCTGCGTCACTTCGAGACGCATCGGCGGGTTGATGTTGTCTTTGTCGAGCAGGTTCGGGCGGGGCCCTACGAAGGTGACCAGCGACATCACCATCTGCTCACGAATCGGGTCGATTGGCGGGTTGGTGACTTGCGCGAACAACTGTTTGAAGTAGTGGTACAGCGGCTTCAGTTTGTTCGACATTACTGCCAGCGGCGAGTCGTTGCCCATCGAGCCAATCGCCTCTTCACCGGCGGACGCCATCGGGCTCATCAAGAACTTGATGTCCTCTTGCGTGTAGCCGAACGCCTGTTGGCGGTCGAGCAGCGCGATGTTTGACTTGGGCAACTCGACGCGCACGGCAACATCATCGAGACGCACGCGCACACTGTCGATCCACGATTTATAGGGCCGCGCGTTGGCGTAGGTGTCCTTCAACTCCTTGTCGTCGATGATCCGGCCGGCTTCAAGGTCGATCAAAAACATCTTGCCCGGTTGCAAGCGCCACTTGTTGATGATCTTCGATTCGGGAATCGGCAACACGCCGACTTCGGACGCCATCACCACCAGGTCATCGTCAGTAACGATGTAGCGCGCCGGGCGCAAGCCGTTGCGGTCCAGCGTGCCGCCGATGTGGCGGCCGTCGGTGAAGGCCATCGCGGCCGGGCCGTCCCACGGCTCCATCATCGCGGCGTGGTATTCGTAAAAGGCGCGGCGGCTGTCGTCCATCAGCGTGTGCTGCTCCCATGCTTCCGGGATCATCATCATCATCGCCTGCGGCAGCGGGTAGCCGGCCATCACCAGGAGTTCGAGGGCGTTGTCGAAGCAGGCGGTGTCGGACTGGCCTTCGTAGATCAGCGGGAACAGTTTTTTCAGATCGTCACCGAGGACGGCCGATTTCATCACGCCTTCACGCGCGCGCATCCAGTTGAAGTTGCCCTTCACGGTATTGATCTCGCCGTTGTGCGCGATCATCCGATACGGGTGCGCGAGCGGCCACTCGGGGAAGGTGTTGGTCGAAAACCGTTGGTGGACAAGGGCCAGCGCGGAGATGCAACGTTCGTCCTGCAAGTCTTTGTAGTAAACGCCGACTTGATCGGCCAGCAACAAACCTTTGTAGACGATGGTGCGCGCCGACATCGACGGCACGAAAAATTCTTTGCCGTGGATCAGGTTCAGCGCTTGAATCGCGTGGCCGCTCGATTTGCGGATCACGTAGAGCTTGCGTTCGAGCGCGTCGGTCACCATGATGTCCGGGCCGCGGCCGATGAAGATCTGGCGAATCACCGGCTCTTTCGCGCGCACCGTGGGCGACATCGGCATGTCGTGATCGACCGGCACATCGCGCCAGCCCAGCACCACTTGGTTCTCGGCGCGCACGGCGCGTTCGATCTCTTGTTCGCAGGCGATGCGCGAGGCGTTTTCTTTCGGCAGAAACACCATGCCAACGCCGTACTCGCCGGGCGGCGGCAGGGTGACGCCGCGCGCCGCCATGTCGGCACGCAAAAATGCATCGGGGAGCTGGATCAGCAGACCAGCGCCGTCGCCCATCAGGGGATCAGCCCCGACCGCGCCGCGATGGTCGAGATTTTTCAGGATCAACAAGCCTTGCTCGATGATCGAGTGCGATTTTTTACCCTTGATGTGCGCGACAAAGCCGACGCCGCAGGCATCGTGTTCGTTGGCAGGGTCGTACAGGCCTTGGGCGGCAGGCGCGCCCGCGTTGGCGTAGGCGCTGGCTTGGGAAATCGACTCGGACATGGCTTTCACCGCAATGCACAAAAAAGGAACGCAATGCTACGCCCAAGCCCTTGACGACACAAGCAAATTAAATGGGGTCTGACCCCATTTAATTTGTCGTCACATCTACCTATTTATTAATGGGGACAGAGTTGAGAGTTTTAAGTTTGGGCCGACCACGTTGTTGGATCGGTTGTAGGCGTCTGCTGGCGGATCCTTTGACACCCTCGACAAAGGCGTCGTCGCCCAAGGCCCAGCCTTTGTTGGTGGCGTCGGAGATGCGTTGGGAGGCGGTGGCGGCGATGCCTTCGGCGCAGAGTTCGCGCCAGGCGGCTTGGCGGGCGAAGGGGGTGTTGCCGAGCGCCCAGAATAAGGGGTGGTCGGTGAGCATCGGCGAGTCGGCGACGCCGGCGTGGTGGGCGTAGCTGGACCAGCGGAATGCCCCCGGTTCGGTGACGACGCCGGCGCGCACCGGGTTGAGATCGATGTAGCGCATGCACTCGATTAGATAGCGCTCACTATCGATAATCGTGGCTTTATATCTACCTTCCCATATGGTTCCAGCCCGTTGGTGGCGGTCATTGAAGTAGCGGACATAGCGCCTCCCAAGAGACTGCAAAGCGCGGCCAAGCACCCCTTCGGCGGGAGGCACGACGAGCAGATGGACATGGTTTTCCATCAGCACGTAGGCGGACAACTCAAGCCGATAGTCGCGCACCACATCGGCGAGCCACGCCAAATAGCGCTCGCGGTCGGTGTCGTCGAGGAACACGGCGCGGCGGCCATTGCCGCGCTGGATCACATGCTGGGGGCAGCCGGGAACGTAGAGTCGTGCCAGCCGGGCCATAGCGGGCCTTACAAGGTACCGTAAGAGTGCAGACCTGAAAGGAAGATGTTGACGCCGAGGAAGGCGAAGGTGGTGACCAAGAGGCCAACCAGCGACCACCACGCCAGCACGGTGCCGCGCAGGCCGTTGACCAGGCGCATGTGCAGCCAGGCGGCGTAGTTGAGCCAGACGATCAGCGCCCAGGTTTCTTTCGGGTCCCAGCTCCAATACGAGCCCCAAGCTTCGGCCGCCCACAGCGCGCCGAGGATGGTGGCGACGGTGAAGAAGGCAAAGCCAATCGAGATCGCGCGGTACATCACGTCGTCGAGCGTGGCGAGCGGCGGCAGTTGCGGCGCGATGCGTTTGCGCAGCATCACCACGCCGCCGAAAATCAGGAAGGTGACGGCGAAATAGCTGATCCAGTAACCGGAGACGCCGGACTTGCGGAACACGATCGATTCCAACCCGAGCGCGACGGCGAGCGCGATGCCGGCGATCCACACCGAGGCGAGATTGCGCGGGTTCGGGTTTTCGTGATTCGCCCGCAGCAACGTGGCAAAGCCGACCATCGCCGCCAGCGAGAACGCGCCATAGCCGATGAAATTGGCCGGTACGTGAATTTTCATCCACCAGCTTTGCAGGGCCGGTACCAACGGCTGGATCTCATGCGCGCCGCGCTCGAAGGTATACCAGAGTAGAAAGCCGACTGCCGCCGAGACCACGAGCATGACGAAGGCACCCATGCTCCGGGTCTGGTAGCGGCCTTCGTAGTAGAGATACATCATCGAAGTGATCAGCGTGAACAGCACGAACACTTCGTACAGATTGGAGACCGGGATATGCCCGACATCCGGGCTGATGAGATAGCTCTCGTACCAGCGCGTCATCAGGCCGACGAGGCCCATCGCGATGGCGATCCAGGTCATCGCCGAGCCGCATTTGGCCGCAAAGTCGGAGCGCGCGAGAAGGCCGATCCAGTAGGAAACGGTGGCAAAGAAAATCAGCGCGCTCATCCAGATGATGGCGGACTGGCTGGAGAGAAAATACTTCAGCAAAAACGCTTTGTCCGCGTTTACCAATGAGCCTTGATACAAGCCCGCACCGGTGATACTGAGCAACGCCACCGCGAGCATCAGCACCCGCACCGGTTTGAAAAACCAACCGAGCCACGCAAACACCGGCACCGCACAAATGAGGATCGCTTTGTCGTAGCCGTCCATGTACGCGCCGTAGCGCGACAGCGCGAAGGTTGCGCCGGCCGCGAGGATCAACGCGAACAGCCAGTCGAACGCGCCGATGCGCTTGAACAGCGGCAGCGGCGGTGAGTAGGGTTGGGTCAGTTCCATCTGGTGGTTCCTGTCAAAAATTTTTTCGCTAACGCTGGGGCTGCGGATGCGTTTACTGCCGTTGCTGGTGCTGGTGCTGGTGCTGGTGCTTACTGGCTGGTGCCCGCAGCGACCGGCTGCAGCGCCGCCAACCCGCCACTGAGCCGCGCAAACTCGCGATCATCATCGACACCCCGGCGCAGCCCCGACATCGCAAACAACACCCGGCCATCGGCTTTGACCAGCGCCCAGGCGCGGCGTTC
>JAYVSR010000100.1:0-19920 GCA_043775155.1 Burkholderiales bacterium
TCGCCACCAGAGACGATGTCAAAACCCGCACCCAGTTTGGCGAAGGTGTGCAGCACTGCGAGATTCGAATTGGCCTTCATCGCGTAGCAGACCAGCGCATCACGCCCGGCTAGGCCGATGGTGAAGTCGTTCCACGCGTTGGTGAGCGCTGCTTTTGAGTAGACGTAGCAGGGCGTACCGAACTCGGCGGCGATGCGCGCGAGTGGAATGTCCTCGACGTGCAATTGGCCATCACGACGCGGGAAAAAATCAAAATCGGGAGAGGAGTTCATGAAACATCTTCGCGCTTTGCGCGGTTATCATTCGGCACTGATGGCGGTGCGTTGTGGTTAGACGGCGGGCTACCGGGCAGCGAAGCGGGCGGTAAAGCGGGTTGCGAACCAGGCTGAGAACCTGGGGTTACGGAGCCGCGATTCTGCCGGTCATAAATCGGATCGCCCGGTTTGCCGGGAATATACAGCGGGCCGCGCTGACCGCAAGCGGCGAGCAGCATCGACGCTGCCAATACTGCAGCCAGTGCAACTGCTAGTATTGACCAGCTGATGTGCCTGATTTGCCTCGGCACGACAGGTTCTCCCGCTGGCTCTTCCACGATTGACTCCATGACAATTTTTCAAAATCGAATTATGAACGAAAGCACCTTTCTCCAAACCGCAAAATCGGTGTTGGACCGGATAGAAGAGGCGCTGGATGCAATTGATCTCGATCTCGATATTGAACGCAAGAGTGAGGGCGTCCTGCAGTTGGAGTTCGACAACGGCACGCACCTCGTGATCAACCTGCAAGCGCCGATGCAGCAGATATGGATCGCCGCTAAGGCTGGGGGGTATCACTTTGAGTTGCGTGATGGCGCATGGCGCGATACGCGCTCCGGTGATGAGTTTTTTGCCGCGTTGTCGCGGCAGGTGAGTGCGCAGAGCGGCAGTGGCGTGGAGTTGGCGGCGGGTTAAGGACAACAAAAAAGCGATGAGGTAATGGAGGGGTCCAAAGCGCTAAAACAATTGATTGCGTACTTCGTCGGCTTTTTTCTCACCCTCTGGAGCGCCGTCGCTTAGGCCCAGTGACTGCACGCTGTTCTCTCCGGGAGCGTATTCGCGGTAGTAGTACTCGCCCCCGACGTTGACCACTCCCTCGGGCGGTTGCGGGGGAGTTTCGGGCAGGCCGCGAAGCGCGCGCTGCATGAAGCCGATCCAGACCGGTAGCGCGGCGACGCCTCCTGTTTCCTGGCCGCCGAGTTTTTTGGGCTGATCGAACCCGATCCACGCAATGCCCACTACGTTGGATTGAAAGCCGGCGAACCACGCATCTAAGTGATCGTTGGTGGTGCCGGTTTTTCCCATCAGATCGCCGCGTTTGAGCGCCGCGCCTGCTCGCGCGGCAGTGCCAATTTTGGTGACGTCGTTCAAAATGCTGTTCATGATGAAGGCGTTGCGTGCATCAATTACGCGCAGCGATTCATCCCCGGCGCGCGCGGGTTGCACTTCGGCCAGCACGCGGCCGGCATCGTCGGTGATGCGCGTGACGATGTAGGGATTGACGCGGTAGCCGCCATTGGCGAATACTGAATACGCGCCGAGCATTTGCCACGGTGTGACCGATCCCGCTCCTAGCGCCATCGTCAAATAAGCGGGGTGCTTGTCGGCCTCAAAGCCGAAGCGCGTGATGTAGTCCTGTGCGTATTTTGGAGTGATATGTTGCAGGATGCGAATTGATATTAGGTTTTTTGATTTGGTTAGCGCTGTGCGCATCCGCATCGGACCATCAAATTTGCCGTCGAAATTTTTCGGCTCCCAAAGTTGACCGCCGGTCAGAGCGGCATCGATAGCAAGCGGCGCGTCGTTGATCACGGTTGACGCTGTTACCCCTTTTTCCAACGACGCCGAGTAGATAAAGGGCTTGAAGCTGGAGCCCGGCTGGCGCCAAGCCTGCGTGACGTGATTGAATTTGTTGATGCCAAAATCGAAACCACCAGCTAACGCCCTCACCGCGCCATCTTTGGGGCTGGCGGCGACGAAGGCCGATTCGACTTCCGGTAGTTGCAGAATGCTCCATGCACCTTTGTCATCCTTGATGATTCTGATCACTGCGCCGCGGCGGATTTTTTTGTTTGGCTGGACTTTATCGGCAAGCGCGTTGGCCGCAAATTTGAGACCATCACCAGAAATTTGTACTGTTTCGCCACCGCGTTTATAAGCTTTTACCAGTTTCGGGGAGGCGTCAAGGACGAGCGCGGCGAACAGGTCTTCGCTATCGTTGGTGTCGCCAATCGCATCATCCAATTCTTCTTCGCTGCCGGTTTTGAGGTCTACGAAGGATTCCGGACCGCGATAGCCGTGACGCCGCTCGTAGTCGAGCACCCCGCGGCGCAGTGCCGCTTGAGCCGCTTCTTGGTCTGCCTTGAGAATCGTGGTGTAGACCCTGAGACCACGGGTATAGGTGTCTTCCGCAAAGCGCTCGAACACCAGTTGGCGCGCCATTTCTGCGACAAAATCGGCTTTGAGCGGGAAGTCGTTGGCCTCGCGTTTGACGTGCAGTACTTCTTTGATAGCCGCCGAATGTTGTGCGGCAGTGAGGTAGCCCAGCGACAGCATACGGCCGAGAATATATTGCTGTCGCGCATGGGCGCGCTTTGGATTGACCACTGGATTGAAGGCAGAAGGCGCTTTTGGCAAACCTGCCAGCATGGCCGCTTCCGCGGCAGAAATATCTTTCAACTCCTTGCCAAAATAAATTTGCGCGGCTGACGCAAAGCCGTAGGAGCGCTGCCCAAGAAATATCTGATTGATGTAAATTTCGAAAATTTTGTCTTTGCTCAAAGAGCCTTCGATCCGAAATGCCAGCAGTGCCTCATAGAATTTACGTGTGTAGGTTTTTTCGCTGGAGATGAAGAAATTGCGCGCGACCTGCATCGTAATCGTCGACGCGCCTTGCTGGCGGCCCGGGCTAGTGATGTTCGAAAGCGCCGCGCGCAGCACGCCGATCGTGTCGACCCCACTGTGGTGATAAAAGCGGTCGTCCTCGGCAGCCAAGATTGCCTGCTTCATCACGACGGGTACATCGGCAAACTTGACCAGATTGCGGCGCTCTTCGCCAAACTCGCCGATCAAGAAATGGTCGGCGCTGTAGACCCGCAGGGGAATTTTTGGCTGATAGTCGGTCAGCGCATTTATTGGCGGTAATGCAGGATAGGACCAAGCCAAAGCAAATGCGAGCACTAACATACCAATGAGAATAGGTGCCAAAATCAGACATCCAATTCCGATTGCCCACCGGCTAAGTCGGTTTAACTGCATGAATTTGTGCGATCAATTGTGCGTGGGGAGGGTCGGCTGGCGGATGCTGGGGCAGCGGATGCGACGAAAGCTAAATTGACTTCGACAAAGGCAGCATTATAGCTTTGGGCTCAAGTACTAGCGGGCAATCTGGTGACCAATACGGGTTTTGCGACGGCAAATGGGGCGTAATTAAGTTTGTTGCAATGAAGCAACAGAGGGTGAATCGTCAAAAATATTTTCTTGCACTAAAGAGCCTGTTAGGATTTAATGTAAATTGTAGACATTTCCTCTAATCATTTGTCGCAAAAGACTTTTTGTAAATAAGATGATTTGAGGTGGTGGGGTTGGATACAATATATTGTGTCGCGCAAGGCGGGTAGCCCCATATCAAGCATAGACAACCAGCAGATAAGCAGATCATCGGGGCCGGAGATGTCGGTCACGCAGCGTAACGGATTGACTGGGGGATCAAATTTTGGCTCTCGACATATTTAACCCAAAGGCACAGCCTCTGCTTGGCTTGGACATTAGCTCGTCGTCGGTCAAGCTGGTGGAAATTGCCGATGCTGGGAAGAAGGCTTACCGCGTAGAGCGCTACGCGATTGAGCCTTTACCCAAAGATGCAGTTTTGGACGGTAACATTACCAACCTCGAAGCGGTGGCAGAGTCCGTCAAGCGCGCGTGGAAGAAACTTGCCACCCGTACCAAGAACGTGGCGCTGGCGCTGCCAGCTGCGGCCGTTATTACCAAAAAGATCGTGGTACCCGCAGGCTTGCGCGATGAAGAACTCGAAGTGCAGGTTGAAAGCGAGGCCAACCAGTACATTCCATTTGCGCTCGACGAGGTCAACCTCGACTTTCAGGTGGCCGGACCGGCGCCGTCAAGTTCGGAAGAAGTGGAAGTGCTGATCGCTGCTTCGCGAAAAGAGAAGGTCGAAGACCGCGTGGCGGTTGCCGAGGCTGCTGGCCTCAAGGCGGTGGTGATGGATGTAGAGTCATTCTCGGTCCAGATCGCATTCGAGATGATCGAAAAGCAATTGCCTGGCAACGGGGTGGATCAGTGCATTGCGCTGGTTGACGTTGGTGCCAACATGATGAACGTCACCGTATTGCGTAACAACCAGTCGGTGTACAACCGTGAGCAGGCGTTCGGTGGAAACAATCTGACGCAGGACATCCAGCGCGTATTCGGCATGAGCCAGGACGAAGCCGAGGCGGCGAAACGCAGTGGCGGTTTGCCCGAGAACTATGACGCTGAAGTATTGCAGCCTTTTATGGAAAATCTCGCTCAGGAAGTGACGCGAGCCATGCAATTTTTCTTTACTTCGACTTCTTACAACCAGATCGACCACATTGTGCTCGCAGGTGGCTGCGCTGTGATTCCCGGCTTGGATGAAATTGTTGCGAGCCGCACTCAGGTCAATACGATAGTTGCCAACCCGTTCGCCAACATGTCGCTCTCAACCCGCGTCAAGGCCAAGCAGCTCGCTGCCGACGCCCCAGCGATGATGGTGGCATGCGGACTAGCCATGCGGAGGTTCGACGAATGATTCGTATCAATCTACTCCCGCACCGGGAAATCAAACGCCAAGCGCGGCGGCGCCAGTTTTACATATTGTGCGGCGTCGTTGCAGGCATTGGCGCGGCGATCGTTATTGCGGTTGGCGGTGTGATGCAGGGGCAAATTTCCGCACAGAAGGAAAGCAACGAATTCATCAAAAAAGAGAATGCCAAACTGGATAACGACATTAAGGAAATCGGCAAGTTACGTGAAGAAATTGAAGGACTGAAAGCGCGGCAGAAGGCTGTGGAAGATTTGCAGGGGGACAGGAATCTTCCGGTGCATGTGCTCGATGAACTGGTAAAAAATACCCCGGAAGGTATCTATCTGAAGACAATCCGTCAAGCCGGCGGGCGGGTGACATTGAATGGTGTGGCGCTAAATC
Source organism: Burkholderiales bacterium (assembly GCA_043775155.1). Taxonomy (GTDB): domain Bacteria; phylum Pseudomonadota; class Gammaproteobacteria; order Burkholderiales; family JAEUOS01; genus CANJDH01. The sequence goes on from JAYVSR010000100.1 coordinate 5,221, forward strand.
AGGCCAAAGTGGCGGACTATGTCCGGAACCTCGGAAATAATTCACCTTGGCTGGCGAGTCCGGATCTAGTGGAAATTCGCGCGACATCCGCCGGTCAGGGCGCGCAGGTTCGACGGTTGAACGAATTCACAATGAGCGTTGCCATCCGCCGTCCAACCGTGGCGGCGCCAGCGGCTGTGCCGACCAAACCTGCGGCTCCTGCCGTTTCGAAGTCGTAAAGCAGGAGGAACCATGAATCTGGCTGATCAATTTAAGAACGTAAATTGGAAAGACATCGGTAATGCGCCAGCGTTACCCAAACTCCTTGCGATGGTACTTCTGCTACTGCTGGTCGTAGCGGCGGGCTGGTACGGCTATTGGACTGCGCTGTCCGAGGATCTGACCAAAGAGCAGGCGAGTGAAACCAAGCTCAAGGCAGAGTATATCGACAAGAAAAAACAGGCCGTAAATCTGCCGGAGCTAAAAAAGCAACTGGTGCAAGTGGGGCAATTTGTTGCCACTTTGGAGAAGCAACTGCCGAGTAAATCCGAAATGGATGCCTTGCTGACTGACATCAATCAATCGGGTTTGGGCCGCGGGTTGCAATTTGAGCTGTTCAAGCCGGGGGGGGTGAGCGTTAAAGAGTATTACGCCGAGTTGCCGATCGCCGTCAAGGTTACCGGCAGCTATCACGACATGGGGGCGTTCGCCAGCGATATTGCCCAACTGTCACGCATCGTCACGCTCAACGATATCGTAATCACCGCTGCTGGCACAGGTCTGACGCTGGACACGACTGCCAAAACCTTTCGTTACCTCGATGGTGCCGAAGTCGCTGCACAGCGTAAGGCGATTCCCAAGGGAGGGGCGAAAAAATGATCGGGCACATGAGGTTGCTTGGGTTGATCGTTGGCGTGTCTGTAATCGCAGGCTGTGGTTCCAGTGAACATGACGATATCAAAAAATGGATGACCGACGCGACCAAGGGAATGCAAGGAAAGGTCGAGAAAATCGAGGAACCGAAAAAATTCGTGCCGTTCAAATACGAAGCCGAAAAGGCGGTTGACCCATTCAACAATTCCAAGATTGGACAGCTTGCTGATGACAAAAAATCCGCGACAAAAGGTGGTGGTCTGAAGCCGGATTTCGACCGCCCGAAAGAGGTGCTTGAAGCGTACCCGCTGGAAAACTTAAAAATGGTGGGAATGATGAAGCAAAAAACCCTCTTTTTCGGGATTGTCAAGGCGGATACCAATCTGCACCGGGTTAAGGTCGGCAATTACATGGGGCAAAGTTTCGGCATCATCACGGGTATTACAGAGACAGAAGTCACCCTAAAAGAACTCGTTCAAGACGGTGGTGGCGATTGGGTCGAACGAGTAAGCACGCTGCAACTCCAGGAGGAAAGAAAATGAAAACGGCACGATTGAAAATTGCGCTGCATTTTGCGGCGTGGGCTGGCTTCTTTCTAGCGTCGTTTACTGCGCACTCGCAGCAGAACGCGATTGAGTCGCTCAATGTTACGCAGCAGGGTGCTTCTGTGGTGCTGAAGGTTAATCTTCGGGAGGCCCCTGCGGCTGCACCTACGGGATTTACCGTCGCCAGCCCGCCGCGCGTGGCCCTTGATTTTCCAAACACCGTAAATGCGCTGGGGCGCAACAGCCAGGATATCGGGCAAGGCGACTTGCGCAGCGTGAATGTAGTGCAAGTGGGGGATCGATCACGGATGGTGCTCAATTTGAAGGCACCCGTCACCTATGATACGAAGGTAGAGGGGAAAGCGGTCATTATTACCCTTGGCGCATCCAGTGTGGTAAGCGTTGGCTCGACCACCCCCGCCACATTTTCCGAGACCTCAGGCGCTGCGCGCGCCGCGTTGCGGGATATTGACTTTCGTCGCACGCCAGACGGGACGGCACGAGTTGTAGTCGAATTGGGGCAAGCCAACACCGGCGTGGATATCCGCCAACAAGGGCAGTCTTTGGTTGTGGAGTTTCAAAAAGCGTCTCTTCCGGAAAATCTCCGGCGCCGCCTGGACGTCGCCGATTTTGCGACGCCAGTTCAAACCGTCAATACCTTCGCGCAAGGTGACAATGTGCGGATGGTGATTGAACCAAAGGGTCTTTGGGAACATAACGCCTATCAGACGGATACACAGTTCGTGGTTGAAGTAAAGCAAGTGCGTGAGGATCCCAACAAGCTGGTCCAAGGTTCTCGGGGCGGCTACAGTGGCGAACGCTTGTCGTTGAATTTTCAGAGTATCGAGGTGCGAGCCGTATTACAGGTAATTGCTGACTTCACTAATCTCAATATCATTACCAGCGACACTGTTAGCGGCAATCTGACTTTGCGTCTCAAAGATGTGCCTTGGGATCAGGCGCTCGATATCATCTTGCAGACGCGCGGCTTGGATATGCGTAAAAATGGAAATGTCGTCTGGATCGCCCCGCGCGACGAGCTGGCGACCAAGGAGAAGCTGGATCTCGAGCAGCGCGCCCAAATTACGGACTTGGAGCCGACGCGGACGGAGAGTTTTCAGCTTAATTATCAAAAAGCTATAGAGGTGCGCACGTTACTTGTGTCCCCCGGGCAGTCGGTGCTGTCGAAGCGAGGAACCGCAACCGTCGACTTGCGCACAAACCAACTATTTGTTCAAGACACTCCCACCAGGCTTGATGAAGTACGCAAGTTGATCGCAAAAATTGACATTCCGGTGCGGCAAGTGTTGATTGAGGCGCGCATTGTTGAGGCGGTGGACAACTTCAGCAAAAATCTCGGAGCAAAAATAGGCTTCAACCAGCGCGCGCCAGATCGGGCGAACGTTTTTGGTTCGCAATTAGGCGGGCTAAATACGGTCATTGGCGGAAATCTAAATGCCGTTACGCAAGCTGTAGGTGCAGCGACTCAGACAGCGGGCACTCCCAATTTGGGATCGGACTCCCTCAGTTTTAGCGGCGCCGCAACAGGTATCAGTGGTATCAATGCAGGTCAGTTTGCGATCACCTTGGCGAATAGTTCTTTGACCAAATTTATAAATTTGGAACTGTCGGCTCTTGAGGCGGACGGCAAGGGAAAAATCATTTCGAGTCCGCGGGTGATGACCGCAGACCAAGTTGAGGCAACGATCGAGCAAGGCACCGAGTTACCGTACCAGTTGGCGACCAGCAGCGGGGCGACGTCTGTATCCTACCGTAAGGCGGTATTGAGCCTCAAAGTAAAGCCGCAAATTACGCCTGAAGGTAACATCATTATGGACGTGCAAGTCAACAAAGATTCGGTCGGCCAAGTAACAGTAGCGGGTTTTGCGATTGACACTAAAAACGTCAAAACCCAGGTGTTGGTTGAGAATGGCGGTACCGTGGTCATTGGCGGTATCTACACCCAGACGGAGAACGACACACTGACAAAAGTCCCATTTTTTGGCGACTTGCCGGTCTTTGGAAATTTATTTAAAAATAGCCAACGCACCAACAACAAGACAGAACTGCTGGTCTTCATTACTCCGCGAGTCATAAGCGATCGCTTGAACGTCCGCTAGGGCGGATTTGGTGGAAAAAAGCCGGGCAGTACGCCCGGCTTTTTTTGTTCAAGGTTTTCAACGCATGCCGCTGATAGAATCGTTCCTGTGCTGAACAATCCATTGACGAACATCATTTTGGTTGGGCTAATGGGGGCCGGTAAGACCACCATCGGTCGTATGCTTGCGCGCGCGTTCGGCAGACCTTTTGTTGACTCGGATCACGAGATCGAGGCGCGCACTGGCGTCAAGGTGCCGGTGATTTTCGAGATCGAAGGCGAAGCCGGATTTCGCGCGCGTGAGTCACAGGTGATCGGCGAATTGTGTCTGCGTCCCGGCATTGTGCTGGCAACCGGCGGCGGTGCGGTATTGATGGCTGAAAACCGGATGGTGTTGCGAGACAGCGGTCAGGTGGTTTATTTAAATGCCCAGCCGCTTGACCTGTGGCAGCGTACCCGCCACGATCAAAACCGGCCCTTGCTTCGCGGCGCTGATCCGGAGGGGCGGCTGCGGGAGCTTTTCGCCCAAAGAGATTCTCTCTATCGCGAAGTGGCGCATATGGTGGTTGAAACCGGCCGCCAAAGTCCGCGCCTGCTGGCGGGCAAGATCGAGCAGCAATTGCGCAGCCTGTGGCAGCCTCAAGAAACTCTACAAATCTGTCACGCCACAGGCGAGCCGCGCCTTGCCGGCAATTCAGTGTTAAAGGCGCCAGAAGGCAGTGGCGAATATCCGTGCAGCGAACCGAACTACGCGTCGATTTAGGCGCGCGTGCCTATCCGATACTGGTCGGGCGCGATCTGATTGACGATGCGGCCGTGTGGCAGGGCGCTGGTGGCCCGCTCGCCGTCATCGTCTCCAATGACCGGATCGCCCCAATCTATCTAGATCGAATTTGTGCGACGCTGCAAAAAGCTGGCAAGCGAACCCTGACCATCATCTTGCCAGACGGCGAGTCTTTCAAGACTTGGGAAACCCTGAACACGATTTTCGATGCTTTACTCGCTGCACGCTGTGACCGCAAGACCTTGCTGGTCGCGCTCGGCGGCGGTGTCATCGGCGATATCACCGGGTTTGCCGCCGCGACATATCAGCGCGGTGTGCCATTTGTACAGGTTCCCACCACGTTGCTGGCTCAGGTTGATTCGTCTGTCGGTGGCAAGACCGCGATCAATCATCCGCTTGGTAAAAACATGATTGGCGCGTTTTATCAGCCATTGATGGTGCTGGCTGACATCTCTACGCTCTCCACCTTGCCCGCGCGCGAGTTCCGTTCCGGCCTAGCCGAAGTGATCAAGTACGGATGCATCTACGACACCGAATTTCTCGATTGGCTCGAAGCCAATCTGGATCGCCTGCTCGCGCGGGACGTTGAGGCGCTGACTCATGCAATACGCCGCTCGTGTGAAATCAAAGCCGAGATCGTTGTGCAGGACGAACACGAACACGGCATCCGCGCGTGGCTCAACCTCGGACATACGTTTGGGCACGCAATCGAAACTGGCATGGGCTATGGCACCTGGTTGCACGGTGAGGCCGTAGCGACCGGTATGGTGATCGCTGCGGATTTGTCACAGCGTCTCGGCCATATCACCGATGCGGATGCGCATCGGGTGCGCGACTTGGTGGTTCGCGCAGGCCTGCCTGTCGCTGCGCCTGATCTTGGCACTGCGCGCTACCTTGATCTGATGCGCAATGACAAGAAAGCCGACGCCGGTGCGATCCGCTACGTCTTGCTCAAGAGACTTGGGGAGGCGTTTGTTGCGGCGGTACCTGACGAACAGGTGATCCCGGCGCTGACCGCCAGCTTTGCGGCCACGGCACGCACCGACTGATGCTGGCCCCTTACGCCGCCGACCCGGCACGTTCACGCGGTCGTCGCTTGCCCGAGGAGGCGTCATCCACGCGCAACGAATTTGGCCGCGACCGCGACCGCATCATTCACTCGAACGCGTTTCGCCGGCTCGAATACAAGACGCAAGTCTTCGTCAATCACGAAGGCGATTTGTTTCGCACCCGCCTCACGCACTCGATTGAAGTCGCGCAACTCGCGCGCGCCGTCGCGCGGCAATTGCATCTGAACGAAGACCTGGCCGAAGCCATCTCGCTCGCGCACGACCTTGGCCACACCCCGTTCGGCCACGCCGGTCAGGACGCCCTCAACGACTGCATGCGCACGCACGGCGGGTTCGAGCACAATCTGCAATCCCTGCGAGTGGTTGATCTGCTCGAAGAACGCTACGGCGCGTTCGACGGCCTCAATCTCACATTCGAGACACGTGAAGGACTGCTCAAACACTGTACGCGTGAGGCGGCAGCGCAACTGGGCGACGTAGGTGAACGTTTTTTAAACGACACGCGGCCAACTCTTGAAGCGCAACTCGCCAACTTCGCCGACGAAATCGCCTACAACAACCACGACGTTGATGATGGTCTGCGCTCGGGTTTGATCGAACTCGCGCAACTGCTTGAGGTGCCGCTGTTTAAACGCCACTGGGACATCGCGCACGGTTTGTATCCGCAGGCCTCCCTGCGGCGGCGTATCAATGAAACCGTGCGCCGCATGATCAACACGCTGGTCACGGACCTTGCCAACACCAGCCGCGCAAACATCGAGCAGTACCAGCCGGTCACCGTAGAGGCGGTGCGCCAGGCTCCCGCGATGATTGCCTATAGCCCCGCGCTGGAGCAAGAGTCACTCACCCTCAAACGCTTTCTGCGCGACGCCCTGTACCAGCACTACAAAGTGCAACGCATGAGCACCAAAGGCCGGCGGATCGTGCGCGAACTGTTTGACGCCTTCATGGGTGACGCGCGCCTGATGCCGCCGCAATATCAAGCCAAAGCAGAATCAGATCGCGCGCGCGCCGTGGCCGACTACATCTCGGGCATGACCGACCGGTACGCCATGCGCGAGCATCGCAGGCTGTTTACCGTCGAAGAGTTGTAGCCCGGAGTTGCCGGGTCTACTAGTCGACCTTAATCTTCGCCTGCTCCACCACTTTGCCCCAGCGCGCGAGGTCAGCCTTGATCTGCTCGGCAAACTGCTCCGGCGTATTGCCGACGGGTTCGATGCCCAAGGTGCCAAAACGCTCCCGCGTGTCCTGATCTTTGAGTATCCCGGCCAGATCACGCTGCAAGCGGTCAACCACCGCACGCGGCGTTTTGGCCGGTGCCAAAATGCCAACCCACGACACGGCTTCAAATCCGGTAACCCCTTGTTCATCAAACGTCGGTGCGTCGGGCAGCGAGCCGATGCGTTTCAACGACGACACACCAATCGCTTTCAACTTGCCGCTCTTCACATGCGCGTGCGCGCCGGCGACAGCCGAGTAGGCCAGCGGCACCTGCCCGCCCATCGCATCAATCACTGCCTGCCCACCGCTCTTGTAGGGGATGTGCAGCATGTCAAGCCCGCTACGCTGCTTGAGCAACTCACCCGCCACGTGGGTAGTGCCGCCGGTGCCGGAGTGGCCGAACGACAGCTTGCCGGGGTTGGCTTTCGAGTAAGCGAGCAATTCGCCAAAATTTTTCGCTGGCACTGAAGGATGCGCCACCAGCACCAGCGCCGCATCGCCTAACTTGGTGATCGGCTGAAAATCTTTCACCGTATCAAACGGAATCTTCGGGAACACGAACGGGTTGATCACCATCGTGCCGTCGAACGCGAGCAACAACGTGTAGCCGTCGGGTGCCGACTGCGCCACAAACTGCGTCCCCGGATTGCCGGAGCCGCCCGGGCGGTTCTCGACAATCACCTGCTGGCCGAGGGTGCGCGAGAGTTTGTCCGCGATCACGCGCGCCGAGGTATCAGTCACGCCGCCGGTCGCAAACGGCACGATCAGGCGGATCGGTTTTGCGGGAAACTCTTGCGCCCCGGCAGCGATTGAAAGCGCGCCCAACACCACGCTGGCAACAATGTTCGTGATTTGCATCGACTGTCTCCTTGAGTTGATGCCGGCATTATCGCCCGGCGTATTGCAGCATGCGTAGTTGCCCAGATTGCTTACCCAGAGCGCCTTGGCGGCACCGCCAGATCGAAATCAAAATCGCGGTGGATCGGGGACAAACCCCACTTGCGGTTGCGCCGGAAAAGGCTGAGGCGCAGAGTGCGGCACCGGCAGCGCGCGCGGCACCGGAATCACGCCCTGCGCAAGCAGATTTTCGCGGCTGTCGTAGTAGATCGTGATGACCTCATTCGGCGCAGATTGCGCGCGCTGAAAATCGGTGTACGACACCCACGCGTTCTCGCGCTGGCCGTGGCCGGTGCCAAGCTTGGCCTCAGGCTGCGCTGCCGGGCGGGACAAGGCGCGACTCTCAGCCGCACTGGTGGCCGCCGCAGCAGCGTCGCGCGCATTGCCGAAATGGTTGCTGTTCGCGCTGTCTCCTGAGCCGTGCTCTGCCGCACTCTTGCGCGTGCTGTGTGCTGGCGCATCCGCAGCGCCTGAACCGCCGGGCCCGGCCTCTGCCCGCACGCCACCGGCCACATCCTCGCGGCTGCGCCCGCCGCCAAATGGCCGTGCAGGCGGCGTCACCGCAGGTGGCGGCAGCGGCAGCGGCGCGGGCGTCAATTCCCGAAACAAAGCCACACCAATCACCCCCACATTCTCCGGCCGACCGGTGCGCGCTGCATACGAGTTGGGCAGCGCAGTGAACTCAAACGCTGCGATCTCCGACTGGCTCTTGCGCCAACCCGCGATGTCGTGGCGCTGCGACGAACTGAACACGTAACCGTTCTGCTCCCAGCTCGCGGTGTCCCCGCTCACCACGTTGACGCCATCGACCGCCACCACCGCCATCACCCGCACGTTGCTGCGGTTGTATACGCGCACGGCGTAACGGGCACCGGGCCGCCCGGCGACATAGTGCCGCCCCTGATAGCTATGCACCGGCAACACCTGGCCGCTGTCGCGGTCGATCACCGTGATGTCGGCCAGTCGGCCCACCGCGCTGGTGGGGGCGCTCAACGCCATGCCCGCCGCGATCACGACAGACAACAACGCCGCACGCATCGCGGCACCGGAAGGACAAAACGAAAAACAAGCCATGGCAATTCTCCTGAAGTTTGAAGGTTCGGAAACAAGCAATCAATGACCAACCAGCGACCAACCATTGATCAGCCATCGACCAACCGGCGTGCAAACGAACACCGCAGTCATCCGGGGTCAAATCGCTTCACGATCTTCCATTGCCCTTACAATTTCCCCATCACCACCATAAAAATTCACAGGGAAAAGTAATGACGCCACTCGAACCGCTCAAAAAACCGGGCGCGATCTTCAAACAGGAAGGCCCGATCGAAGCCGGGCGCGGCAAGATCACCGGCATCGTCGCCTTCACTCTCGCGGTGCTGTGCATGCTGGGCGTGCTGGCGTTCCACTACCCGCAATACCTGACCACCCCTGATCTGCGTAAAAACTACTCGGTCGACATGCTGCGCCAGGTGATGCTCTGGGCAATGGTGATCGCAGGCGGCATTGGCATCGGCAATCTCATCCTCAGACGCAACCGCTGGCTCAACGGCACTGCGCTGGTGTTGGTGATCCTGACAGTGATCGCCGGCGGCCATCAAGTACCCGTCGGTGACTTCCCCGACAACACGCCCTACATCGGCGTCGACTGGTTCATCCTCGATCTGCTCGGCTCGACGATGATCTTCATCGTGATCGAAAAGCTGTTCCCGATCTACGCGCAACCGGTGTTCCGGCGTGGCTGGCAGACTGACTTCACCCACTTCATCATCAACCACTTCATGGTTGGTCTGGCGCTGTTGATTGTCAACTTTTTGATTCACCGTTTTTTCAGTTGGGCGGTGTATGACCCGCTGCAATTGTGGATCGGCAGCCTGCATTTCGCCCTGCAACTGTTTCTCATCATCCTCGCCGCTGACTTTGTGCAGTACTGGACGCATCGCGCCTATCACGAGGTGCCGTTCCTCTGGCGCTTTCACGCCGTGCATCACAGCGCCGAATACATGGACTGGATGGCCGGCTCGCGTCTGCACATGTGCGAGCTGATCTTCACCCGCGTCTCGGTGCTCGGCATCATCTATGTGTTGGGCTTCTCCAAAGAAGTGATGGACATCTACATCATCGTCGTCGGCTTTCAGGCAGTGTTTAACCACGCCAACGTCAAGCTGCCGGCCGCGTTTGGCCGTGGGCCGTTGAAGTGGCTGATCGTGACGCCGGACTTTCATCACTGGCACCACAGCTCCGAGCAGGAAGCGCTGGATCGCAACTACGCCGCGCACTTCGCCTTCATCGACTATCTGTTCGGCACCGCAGTGAAATCAGATCGCCGCTTCCCGGAAAAATACGGCGTGCTGGGCGACTACATGCCGGACGGCTTCTTCAAGCAGCAGCTATTTCCGTTTACGTGGAAGGGCTGAAACCCTTGGTGCGAGCCATTCTGGTGCAAGCCACTCTTAGACGAGTTCCCCGCTGATGGAATTCGCCATCATCCTGGCCATTGGCCTGGTGGCCGGCACCATCAGCGGCATCGTCGGCTTCGGCTCGTCGATCATGCTCATGCCGGTGCTGGTCATCGTGTTCGGCCCGTTGAAGGCGGTGCCGATCATGGCCATCGCCGCGTTGATGGCCAATTTTTCACGCATCCTGGTGTGGTGGCGCGAAGTCGATTGGCGCGCCACTGCGGTCTACTCAGCCACCGGCATCCCCGCTGCCGCGCTCGGCGCGCGCACCCTGCTCGTGCTGCCACCGCGTCTGATGGAAGGCACGCTCGGCGTGTTCTTCATCCTCATGATCCCGGCACGGCGCTGGTTGCTCGCGCACCATTTGAAGTTACGGTTATGGCACCTCGCCATCGTCGGCGCAGTGATTGGCTACCTCACCGGCATCGTTGTATCGACCGGGCCGATCAACACCCCCTTTTTCCTCGCCTACGGCCTCACCAAGGGCGGGTTTCTCGCCACCGAAGCCGCCGGCTCGCTCGCCGTGTATCTAAGCAAAGCCGCGGTGTTTCGCAGCTTCGGCGCGCTGCCGTGGGAGGCGGTAACGCAAGGCCTGATCATCGGCTTGTCGCTGATGGCCGGTTCCTTCCTCGCCAAGCGTTTCGTGCTGTCGATGCCGGAGGAACGCTTTCGCTTTTTGATGGATGGGTTGCTGGTCGTCTCAGGGCTGACGATGCTGTGGGCCGCGTTGGCGTGAAAAGCTCTTGGCGATACAGACCCCGCAATTGAAATCCCTCTTCTCGAATTCCCCCATGCGAATGTTCCCGTGCAACTGATCCTCAAACCCGGCAAAGAAAAGTCTCTCAAGCGCCACCACCCGTGGGTGTTCTCCGGCGCGATTGCGCGCGTTGAGGGCAATCCCGGGAGTGGCGACACGGTGCGCGTCATCGCGCACGATGGCGAGTTTCTCGCCCAAGCCGCGTTCAGCCCGCAGTCGCAGATTCGCGCCCGCGTCTGGAGTTGGGCGGCCGGCGCGAAGATCGACGCAGCCTTCATTGCCCAGACCGTGCAGCACAGCGCCGCGCGGCGCGGTGATGCGCTCGCCACCCGCTTGATCCACGGCGAAGCCGATGGCCTGCCCGGCATCGTCGCCGACCGCTACAACGACACCGCCGTCGTGCAACTCCTATCGGCCGGTGCCGAGCGCTGGCGCGACACGATTGCCGACGCACTCGCGTCAATCCCCGGCATCGCGCGCGTGTACGAACGCTCAGACGCCGACGTGCGCGCGCTCGAAGGCCTGGAGCCGCGTACTGGCGTGCTGCGTGGTACCGCGCCGCCGCCCACCATCGTGATCGACGAAGGCGCAGTGCAATTCGGCATTGATGTCGCTGGTGGTCACAAGACCGGTTTCTATCTCGATCAAGCAGTCAGCCGCGCCCGCCTCGGTGCTGACGCCGCTGGCCGCGATGTGCTCAATTGCTTTTGCTACAGCGGCGGCTTCTCCATCGCTGCGTTGAAAGGAGGGGCCAAATCGGGTAGTGCCAATTCGGGCGGTGATGCGTCGGGCGGTGCCAAGTCAGACGGTGCTGCGTCCACGCTCTCGATTGACTCCTCCGGCCCGGCACTCGAACTCGCGCGGGAAAACGTCCGCCTCAACGGCCTCGACGCAGGTCGCGCCGAATGGCTCGAAGCCGACGTCTTCAAAGCCCTGCGCGAACTGCGCGATCAAGGCCGCACGTTCGACATGATCGTGCTCGATCCGCCGAAATTCGCGCCCACCCCCGCCACCGTCGAGCGCGCCGCGCGCGCCTACAAAGACATCAACCTGCTCGGCTTCAAGCTGCTGCGCCCGGGCGGCCGGCTCTATACCTTCTCGTGTTCGGGTGGCGTGTCAGCCGACTTGTTTCAAAAAATCGTCGCCGGTGCCGCGGTCGACGCGGAGGTCGAGGCGCGCATCGAAGCACGGCTATGCGCCGCCCCCGATCACCCGGTGCTGCTCAGTTTCCCCGAAGGCGAATACCTGAAAGGCCTTGTGCTGCAACGATCTTAGGCCTTTGAATCACGAAAACCGTTGTCCACCAACGGTTTTCAGCGGGCATCAAGTTCCGGTTTGATACGGATTCGGCCCGCCGGTAAACCACGGTGCACGGCGTCCGACGCATTTTTCGAGCATGTCCATCTCGCCGTCGGTGTGAGTGTTGTCCACTTTTGCATCGACAATCCATTGACCATCGCGTGGTTCGTTCAACACAAACATGGGTTTGTGCGCCGACGCCCTGATCAATTGTTTTTGGGTCTGGTCTTTCATGCCGGTCAGCTCAATCGCGCCGTAGCAGGTGCAAAAATAAGTGCCTTCGCCGCGCGATTCCATATAACAGCCGGTGCCGCGAATCCCGGCTGTGACGGTCTGTGTGGTGATCGTCACTTGCGTGCCCGAACGCTTGCCAAACACGGCACCGACCGCGCCCGATAGCATGCGCAAGGCCGACACGGTGAAATCACCCATCGGTGATTTCTCGATCCGCAACTCGGAGCGCTCACGCAGGAAGAACGCATCAGCACCGATGACGAATACCACCTTGCCGTCTGAGCCAGTGGTCACCAGATCCCCCGCCTTGATCACCGCGCGGCTGTTGATCCGTTCGCCATTGACGCGCACTACGCCAGTCAAATCGTGAACGCTGTCAGGTTGCCGTTGCGCCCATGCCGGCTGCAGTGTTGCGGCGCCTGCGAGCCCCGCTGCGCCAGCCAAAAATCCGCGCCGGGTAATCAAGGCCGGCGCTTGGCGCGCCGTGAGAATGCCGGGTAAATGAGAAATCATTTGTTTCATGAGACCAATCCTTCAGTGGTGTGGCGGATGATACGGGCGCAGGCAGCCCGCAGATGCAGATGCAGACGCAGAAGCAGAAGCAGAAGCCGAAGCCGAAGCAGACGCAGAAGCCGAAGCCGAAGCAGACGCAGACGCAGAAGCCAGCGTGGCAGTGTAGCCGCGCCATCGGCCTTACCTATGCGTAGTTTTGCGTATCGATTTTCTGTTATCCTCGCGCGCCTCTCGCAAAGGCTCCCGGCGCAATGCGCCCTAGCTTGCCGTTTTTCCGGAGTGCACGATGTCCGCCTCAGTTGCCACCCAAACCCCTCCCGCAGTTTCACAGCTGGTGCCCGTCACCATCCTCACCGGCTTCCTCGGGGCCGGCAAAACCACGTTGCTCAATCGCATCCTCACCGAGCAGCACGGCCACAAGATCGCGGTGATCGAGAACGAATTCGGCGAAGAAGGCATCGACAACGACATCCTCTTTAAAGAAGCCGGCCAAGAGCAGATCGTCGAGATGAACAACGGCTGCATCTGCTGCACCGTGCGCGGTGACTTGGTGCGCATCTTGGGCGACCTGATGCGCAAACGCCAGGACAAGAAGCTCGACTTTGAACGCATCATCATCGAGACCACCGGCTTGGCCGACCCGGCACCGGTAGCGCAAACGTTTTTCATCGACGAGAACATCGCCAACTACTACTTGCTCGACGCGGTAGTCACCGTAGTCGATGCCAAGCACGCGCAGAAACAGCTCGACGACAACCGCGAGGCGCAAGAGCAGGTTGGTTTTGCCGATCGCATCCTGCTCTCCAAAACCGACCTCGTTTCTGAGTCAGACCAGATTAAATTGAAAGAGCGCTTAAAGCGGATGAATCCGCGCGCGCCGATCAAGCCGGTGCATTTTGGCAATACGCCGGTCGAGGACATTCTCGACATTCGCGGCTTCAATCTCAATTCGATTCTCGAAATCGAACCCGATTTTCTCGACAATGACGACCATGAGCACGACGACGCGGTGCGCTCCTTCGTCTACAAGACTGACAAACCGTTCGATTCAGTCAAGCTCGAAGAGTTTCTCTCCGCGATGATTCAGGTCTACTCCGCCGACATGATGCGCTACAAGGGCGTGCTCAATGTGCAGGGGCAAGACCGCCGCGTCGTGTTCCAGGGCGTCCACATGATGATGGGTGGCGATCTGGCCAAACCGTGGGCGTCCGGCGAGGTGAGAACGAGTAAAATGGTCTTCATCGGGCGCAACCTGCCAGAAGAAGTGTTTACCAAGGGTTTGGCGCTGTGTACCGTCAGCAATTAGGACAAGTTAATCGTTAGTCACCAGGGAAGTTCGAGGACACGTAATGGCAACCGCAACCGCCGCCCGCGCCAAACCAGTAGTGAAAATTCCGACCGAGTCGGAACTGCTGCGTATGGCCGCCAAGGACTACATGAACGACGTGCAGTTGGCGTTTTTTCGCGACCACCTGACGCGGCTCAAGGATGAATTGCTGTCCAACGCCGGCGCTACCTCTGAAAATTTGCGCGACTCGCCCTCGGTGCCCGACCCGGCCGACCGCGCCACGATTGAAGAAGAGCATGCCCTGGAGCTGCGTACCCGCGACCGCGAGCGCACGCTGATGAAAAAAATCGAGCAGTCGCTGATGCGCATCGAATCGGGCGAGTACGGCTACTGCGACGAAACCGGCGATGCGATTGGTCTCAAGCGTCTCCTGGCGCGACCGACAGCCAACCTTTCAATCGAAGCGCAGCAGCGCCGTGAGTTGAAGCAGAAGATGTACGGCGATTGATTCGTCTTCAGTCACGCGAACGGCGGCATGGTTCGACACCTGCCGCCGTTTTTTTTGAGGTCACACGTGCTGGGCAATATCCCGTCCGCGCCTCACGGCACCGCGATGCAGTCCAGATCGTCGGCGAAGCTGATCGGGCCGCTGTACTCGCGCGCGATCACCTGCTTGAGATGTATCT
>JAYVSR010000101.1:0-10875 GCA_043775155.1 Burkholderiales bacterium
AGCCAGGATCAAACTCTTCAGTTTAATACCTGTTTTGCAGAAATTATCTGCGTCGCCCAACTCAAAATACTGACAGGTAAATCTGTTACAACTTACCTAATATTTCAAGTATGAGCATTTAATGCTACTAGCTCTTGCAAGTCCGAAAACTTGCTAGGCTCGCCATCAAACGCCCACACTTATCGGCTGTTAATTTTTAAAGAGCAGTTGCTGTTTTTTCGTTACTTGATAATTTGTTTGCTTCAAAAATTATCAATCAGCAGAGAGGTGAGATTATGCAGACCTTCGTGGGGCCTGTCAACACTTTCTTCGCTTTTTTCTTTAATTATTTTCTCCGGTAGGCAAAATAAGTCGCCCAGTGACGGTGATTTTGTCGTTTCATTTTCGCAGTTTCTCCTCTGACACGCGACGTTTTTTAGCGATGTTTGAACGTCGGCTTTCTTTTTTCGACAAACGCTGTCATGCCTTCTTTTTGGTCATCGGTAGCGAACAAAGAATGAAACATTCGGCGCTCAAACAGCATTCCTTCGGCCAGGGCCGACTCGTAGGCGCGATTAATTGACTCTTTTGCTGCCATTACCGATGGTAGCGAGAACTCCGCAATCACTGCGGCAGCGCCAATTGCTTCGTCAAGCACCCTCTCCGGGGCCACCACACGCGACACCAGCCCGGCCCGTTCTGCTTCCGCAGCATCCATCATGCGCGCAGTCAGCGCCAGATCCATTGCTTTCGCCTTGCCGACCGCGCGCGGCAGGCGTTGGGTGCCGCCGGCTCCGGGAATGATGCCCAGCTTGATCTCCGGCTGGCCGAATTTGGCGTTTTCCGCCGCGATGATGATGTAGCACATCATCGCCAGCTCACAACCGCCGCCCAGCGCATAGCCTGCGACCGCCGCGATCACCGGTTTGCGTACCTGGCGAATCGTCTCCCAATTGCGCGTGATGTAGTCGGTCTTGTAGACGTCCATATAAGTCCAGGACGCCATTGCGCCGATGTCTGCGCCGGCGGCAAACGCCTTTTCGCTGCCAGTGATGACGATCGCACCGATGCTCTCATCGGCATCAAATGCGAGTAATGCCGCCCCTAACTCAATCATCAGCGCGTCATTCAAGGCATTGAGCTGCTTCGGGCGGTTCAAGGTGATCAGCCCGACCTTGCCGCGTGTTTCAACCAGAATATTTTCGTAGCCCATGGCAGTTCTCCTAAAAAAAATGGCGCGCCCGAGAGACGGCAGCGCGCCTTGTGTTTCAAACCAGGTTCAGCACAACCCGCCGATTGAGAATGGCGAAAACCATCGCCATCGCCGGTTCACGCTGGCGTTTTGGTCGCAATTACCCGAAACCGGTCGGCGATAAACGCGCCATCGACCAGCGTACCGGTACCCGACGGATTCATCCCCGACACATGAAAGTCGCTAAACGGCGCGGACACGTTCATGTACACGCCGCCAGTGAAGTTGAGACACAAGGTTGCACCGGACGCAGCAAACGCCTCTTCCGCCGCCGCACAGGTGCCGGCATCGGTCGAATGCACCAGCGCCGTGATCGCCCCCTTCTCGCGCGCCAGCAGCGCCGCGCGCGTAATCGCCTCGGCCGTCGTCTCGCACTCGACCAAGAACACGACCGGGCCGAACCACTCGTTCATATAGGCATCAGTTTGATCAGAGCGCACCCGCACCAGCACCGGGGTGCGCACCTCAGCACCGGGGAAGTCTGGATGCTCAATCACTTTCGACTCGACCACTACATCGCCCAACGCTGCCGCGCCCTCTTGCAAGGCGTGGAACTCGAATGGCCGCATCGCCCCGAGAAAATCCACCGTGCGCGGCACATCGTTGAACATCCGCTCGAACGCCTGTGCCAACTGCTCGTCAAATTCCGCCGTCGGCATCCGCCCAGCCGGGGTTTGAATCCCCTCGCGCGACGTGAACACCACACGCGGGCTGGTACACATGCGCCCGGCGAACATCGAAATCGACAGCATCAAATTGCGCAGCATGCCGGCGTAATTCGCCGTGCTATCGATCACCACCGGATTGATCGCGGTCGTTTCGGCGTAGACCCGGGCCTGGCGCGCGTTGTCGCGCAACCAGTTGGCAAACTCGGCGTTGCCGGTGTAGTCGATCAGACGCACCTCGGGCCGCGTGGCAAGCGCCTGCGCCACCGGACGATCCGCCTCATCAACCACCAGCATCACCAGATTCGGATCAAACCCGGCCTCTTTCAAAAAATGCCGCGCCACCCCCGCCGTGATCGCCAGCGGCAAAATCGCTGACGGATGCGGCTTGATGATCACCGAGTTACCGGTCATCAAGCTGGCAAAGATCGCCGGGTAGGCATTGAAATTGGGCAGCGTCGAGCAGCCAATCACCACGCTCACACCGCGCCCGGTGACGCGAAAGGTCTTCTTCAAGCGCAGCGTGTTCGGCCCGTCGGTCTTCTCCCACAAGGCCTCGGCCGGAATCGCGCGCATCTCCTGATACGCCATCGCCACCGCCTCCAGCCCGCGCTCCTGCGCGTGCGGCCCGCCCTGCCCGAACGCCAGCGCAAACGGCGCGCCGGTCGTGTGCATGGTGGCGTAACCAATCTCGAAACTACGCACATGCAATTGATGCAAAATTTCCAGGCACATGCCCGCGCGGGTATCGATATCGACCTTCGACCACGCCTCTTTGGCGCGCACCGCGGCCGGCAAAATCGACGACAGATTGGTCTTCGGGTATTGAATATTCAGTTCGATCCGATAGGGCGACTGTTCCTGCCCGACGCGCTCACCGACACCGGGCTGGTCGAGATAAAAATACGAGTTGCAGTAGTTGTCGAAGGCCTCGCGGCCATCCGCCTGCACCACATCGTTGTAGTCAGAAATGCGGTCCGGATAAGCGGAAAATGCGCCGCGCGTCGCCGTCGCCGCCAGCGCCATTTCCAACAACCCGCGATGACGTTCGAACAATTCGCTGGACATGCCTGTGCTCTCCCCGGTTTTTTCGCACTTGCGCACTGCTCGTGGCGCAACGCTGAATCTCGCCCGGCACCGCTTCACCCGATGCCGCTCAATCTCTTGCTGAACGAAAATTCTAACCCTTTTGCGGTATTCTTTTCCGCTCCCACTGACCAACGGCATTCGCCGCCCGACCATGAGCCTAGTAACCAACACCGCAACCAGTGCAGCAAACACCCAACCCGCGATCCTCGCCAGCCACGCCAACGGCGTCGCCGAAATCACCCTCAACCGCCCGGACAAGCTCAACAGCTTCACCCGCACGATGCACGGCGAGCTGCGTAATGCGCTCGACAACGCGCGCGATGACCAGAGCGTGCGCGCGATCCTGATCACCGGCGCGGGCCGCGGCTTTTGCGCCGGACAAGACCTCGAAGACGTGATCGACCCTGCTACCGGCAAGCCCGGCGGCGTCGACAACATCTTGGCCGAGCTCTACCATCCGCTGATCCACACGCTGCAAGAAAACCCGCTGCCAGTGATCTGCGCGGTCAATGGCGTGGCGGCCGGCGCGGGTGCCAACATCGCCTTGGCTTGCGACATCGTGCTCGCCGCACGCTCGGCGCACTTCATCCAGGCCTTCATCAAAATCGGCCTGGTGCCGGACGCCGGCGGCTCTTATTTTTTGCCGCGCCTCGTCGGCGTCGCCCGCGCCAGAGCGCTGGCGATGACCGGCGACAAACTGACCGCCGAGACCGCCGAACAATGGGGCCTGATCTGGCGCGCCGTCGAAGACTCAAGTCTGTTGCTGGAGGCACGCAAACTCGCACAACATCTCGCCGCGCAGCCGACCAAAGCGCTCGGCCTGATCAAGCAATCGATGCACGCCTCGCTCGGCAACGATCTCGCCACTCAGCTCGCGATGGAAATGGATCATCAAGGCCAATGCGCCAAATCGCATGACTACCAGGAAGGCGTCGGCGCGTTTCTGGAAAAGCGCAAACCCGCGTTCACCGGGAATTGAAATTGAGCGCTTGCCCATGACTGCACCAACCGGAGCCTCAGCGGCAGCAACAACAGCGCCAGCAGCCGCAGGGACAACCGCACCGATGACGCCACAAGCCCTCGCCCAAGCCTGCGCCGAAAAACTCTGGGGCCCTGACGTATGCAGCCAGTGGCTCGGCATGCAACTCGAAGAAGTTAAACCCGGCTACGCCCGCATCAGCATGCCGGTACGCCCCGAGTTTCTCAACGGCCACGGCATCTGCCACGGCGGCCTCATGTTCACCCTGGCCGACTCCACCTTCGCCTTCGCCTGCAACAGCCACAACGTACCGGCGGTGGCGGCGGGGTGCTCGATTGAGTTTTTAAAACCGGTGCAAGGCGGCGATACGCTAACGGCGCAAGCGCAAGAGCAAACCCTGGCCGGCCGCCACGGCATTTACGACATTCGCGTCACCAATCGCGCGGGTGAAATCGTCGCCCTATTTCGCGGCAAGTCGGCGCAGTTAAAGGGCCAGATCGTCGCGGATGTGGCGTAGTAGGTGCCACCCGCGCGCCGCCCAAACACCAGCCACGCACCGCATAAATCTCTCGCAAGCACTACCCGCAAAGCCGCTCGCACCAACACTCTCACGCCATAACTCATCCAAAATGCGCTCGCACCAACGGTTTCCAAGGACTGCCGCATGAAACATTTCCCGCTAGAACCAATTGAAACAGCCAGCCGCGACGAGTTGCAAGCGCTGCAACTCACCCGCATGAAGGCACAACTGCATCACGCCTACGCCAACGTCGCGCAGTACAAAAAGAAATTCGACGCCGCCGGTGTGCACCCGGATGATCTGAAATCCCTCGCCGATCTCGCCAAATTCCCGTTCACCACCAAGGCCGATCTGCGCGACACCTATCCGTTCGGCATGTTCGCCGTGCCGATGGATCAAATTGCGCGCATTCACGCTTCAAGCGGCACCACCGGCAAGCCCACCGTCGTCGGTTACACCAAGAACGACATCGACATGTGGGCCGATGTGATGGCACGCTCGATCCGCGCGGCCGGCGCACGCCCCGGCGACAAACTGCACGTCTCCTACGGATACGGCCTGTTCACCGGCGGTCTCGGCGCGCACTACGGCGGCGAGCGCCTCGGCGTCGCGGTGATCCCCTTCGGCGGCGGCCAGACCGAGCGGCAAGTGCAACTGATGCAGGACTTCAAGCCCGACATCATCATGGTCACGCCGTCCTACATGCTGGCGATTGCCGACGAGATGGACAAGCAAGGCATCGACCCGAAGTCGTGCAGCCTGCGCATCGGCATCTTCGGTGCCGAGCCGTGGACGCACCATATGCGCGACGCGATTGAAACCCGCACCGCGCTGCAAGCGATCGACATCTACGGTCTGTCAGAAGTGATCGGCCCCGGCGTCGCGCAGGAATGCATCGAGACCAAGGACGGCCTCACCGTCTGGGAAGACCACTTCTACCCCGAAGTGATCAACCCCGACACCGGCGAAGTGTTGCCCTACGACGAGAACAAAGGCGGCCAATTCGGCGAACTCGTTTTCACCTCGTTAACCAAAGAAGCGCTGCCGATCATCCGCTACCGCACCCGCGATCTCACGCGCCTCCTGCCCGGCACCGCGCGCACCATGCGGCGGATGGAAAAAATCACCGGCCGCTCCGACGACATGCTGATCATTCGCGGCGTCAACGTGTTCCCGACTCAAATTGAAGAATTGATTTTGAAACAGGCCAAGCTCGCGCCACACTATCTGCTCGAAGTCACACGACCGGACAAGCTCGATGAAATCGCCGTGTTGGTCGAACCCAAGCCCGAATTCGCCGCGATGAATCAAGCGGATCGCAAAGATGCAGCGGGCGCGTTGACGCACGCGATCAAAACCTTCGTCGGCGTCTCGGCCGAGGTGAAAATCGTCAACATCGGCGGCATCGAGCGCTCGATTGGCAAGGCCAAGCGGGTCATCGACAAACGCAATCGCTGAGCGATTGGCCCTGGTGCCAGCGACCGCATCGGCGCTTCGCGGTCGTGCGTCGTGGGAATGCTTCGTTGGCCGGCATCGCAGGCTGGCCTCTCCGGCGCGCTTGCATTCCGGAACCCAAACCCGGATACTCGCCGCGTTGTACATTCAAAAAAAATTAGCGGAGGGGAAGCATGTCTGTCACGTCACGCGTGTCAAGCGCTGCTGCATCGCGCATTGCCGCATCACGCACTGTCGGCCGCCTGTTTGCAGGTTTTCTAATTGCCACCGTCTACCTGCCCGCCGCTTTTGCGCAAACCGATTCGCGCAATCTGGCCGCCGGATTCGCCAGCCTGCCGAAAAACGCCACCGTCGTCGTGATGCCGACCGACATTGAGTTGTTTTCGATCAGCGGCGGCGGCGTGCTTGAACCAAAAGCCGACTGGACCGAAGCCGCTTCACGACACTTCAAGGCCGCGCTGCTGGAGAAGAAAAAATTCCTCGGGTTGAACTCGGTCGAACTCAGCGAGAAGGATGCCGATGAACTTGCCGAAGTCAACGCACTGCACGCGGCGGTGGCGCGCTCCATCGCACTACATCACTTCGGCCCCGCCGTGCTCAATCTGCCGACCAAGGCGGGCAAACTCGATTGGTCGATGGGCGAAACCGTGCGCGGCATCAAGACCAAGACCGGTGCCGACTACGCGCTCTTCAGCTGGGTGCGCGACAGCTACGCCAGCGGCGAACGCGTCGCTGCGATGATCGGCCTGGCCTTGCTGGGCGTCGGCATTCCCGGCGGTGCCCAGACTGGGTACGCCTCGCTGGTCGATCTCAACACCGGCCAGGTGCTGTGGTTCAACCGCCTTGCGCGCGGCTCCGGCGATTTGCGCGAAGCCGACAAGGCGGCAGAGACGCTCAACGCTTTGCTCAACCAGTTCCCCGCCGCCAAGTGACGCTGCGGAACCGGCGCGGCTTTCTCGCCGCCGCCTCCACTATGGCCTGCACTTGCGCCGCCGGATCATGGGCCGGTGCAGCCCTTGCCCAAAACGCTGATGCGCAACCCGAATGGAAAGCGCCGGAACGTTTTCTGCGGCCCGACATCGCAACCGACGAAGGCGGTCTATGGGCGATGATGGATCGCGAGGAAACGCGCCTGCGCCGCAGCCCTTTTTCACTGCGCGACCCCCGACTGCGCGACTACATCCAGGACATGGCTTGCCGCCTCGGCAGCGGCCACTGCCCCGACGTTCGCGTCCATCTGGTGCGCACGCCCTTGTTCAACGCCAGCATGGCACCCAACGGCATGATGCAGATCTGGACCGGCCTTCTGCTGCGCGTCGACAACGAAGCCCAGCTCGCCGCCGTGATCGGTCATGAAATCGGCCACTACATGCAGCGTCATTCGGTCGAGCGCCTGCGCGACGCCAAATCGCGCAGCGCCTTCGGCACCTTCCTGAGTTTGTTCGGCGTCGTCGGCGCGCTCGGCCAGCTCGCGGTGCTCGCTGGCGCTTTCGCCTACTCGCGCGACCACGAACGCGAGGCCGACCGGATTGGCCTGACCTTGATGCACGAGGCTGGCTACGACACCGCCGAAGCTGCCAAGGTATGGGGCAACCTGTTGCTTGAAGCCAAGGCACGGCCAGGTGCCGACCCGTCGCGCTCCAGCCCGATGTTCGCCACCCATCCGTCACCTGACGAACGCAAGGACACGCTCGGCAAGCTGGCAGCGGCGTTGCCCGGTGGCGTCACCAACGAAGATGCCTGGCAGGCGCGCACCGCCACGTTCCGGCGCGAGTGGCTGCAAGACGAAATCAAGCGCGGCCAGCATGAAGAAAGCATCGCGCTTTTGTCGCGCATGATGACGCGCGCGCCGATGCGGGCGGACTGCCTCTATGCACGCGGCGAGGTGCAGCGCCTGCGCGCCAAAAATGAAGACCTCGACGCCGCCACCGCCGATTTCACTGCCGCGATTGCGCACGGCGGCGAACCGCCGGAAACCCATCGCAGCCTGGGACTGATCCAGCGCGCACGCAGCCGCACCGAAGAGGCCAAGGCCAGCCTCGCGCGCTATCTCGAACTCGCCCCCGAGGCACCCGATTTTCCAATGATCAAAAGTTACCTGGAGGAATTGCGCTCATGAAAAAAACGCTGCTGCTCGTATTGCTGGTTCTGCTGTCCGCCTGCGCCTCGGTGCAAAAAATCGAATCGGGCGACCGCACCGTCGGCGAACGATTTCAGATCACACTGGAAGGCGATTGGAACCAAGTCAAGGCGCCAAACATCAGCCCGCCAAATAGCGAAACCTGGACCATGGAGGGCTTGCCAATCGACCAATTGCTGCTCTACACCGGCTTGAAAAATGGCCAGGCTGTGCATGCGGTCAGCCCGGCGCAGTCGAACGCCAATCCGCCGCCAAAAACATTTGAATTTCGCTCCACCATGCAGCCGGACGAAATCGTCGGCCTGTTCGAAGGCACGTTTTCACGCGGCGGCTCAGTGTTCAAACTGGTCAAGCTCGAACCGGCCGCGTTCGCTGGCGGCAAGGGCTTCCGCTTTGAGTACGCGATCACGCGCAAGGTCGACAACGTGCAACTTTCCGGCGTAGGCTATGGCTTGGTCGACAAGGGCGATCTCTACGCCATCGTCTATCAAGCGCCGCGCATGGCCTTCTTCGCGCGCCATCAGGGGCGCGTTGAGCAGATCGCCAAGAGTGCGCGCTTGAAGCCCTGACACGTTTGATCATTTCACCTGGTCTAAAGGGCGCACTCAAGCGCGCCAAACACGTCGCCGTCCTCACCGGTGCAGGCGTCTCTGCTGAATCCGGCGTCCCCACCTTCCGCGACGCGCAGACCGGCTTGTGGGCCAGGTTCCGTCCCGAAGACCTCGCCACGCCGGAAGCGTTCAAACGCAATCCGCCGCTGGTCTGGAAGTGGTATCAGGAGCGGCGCGCAGCAATAGCGAACGTCGCGCCCAACGCCGGCCACTTCGCGCTCGCGAAAATGCAAACGATGTTCGAGCGCTGCACGCTGATCACGCAAAACGTCGATGGTCTGCACGCCAAAGCGGGCAGCACCGATGTGATCGAACTGCACGGCAACATTCTCAAGACCAAGTGCTTCGACTGCAACGCGCCGCAGGAAACCGTCACGCAAGAGCCGCCGGATGATCGTGGTTCGCCGCCCCGTCACGAATCCGGCGTGCCGCCCCGTCACGAATCCGGCGTGCCGCCTTTGTGCGACTGCGGCAAATCATTCTGCCGACCCGATGTGGTGTGGTTCGGCGAAGCCCTGCCCATCGCCGCCATCGACGCCGCGCAACAAGCCGCGCGCGAGTGCGACGTGTTCCTCTCTATCGGCACCTCGACCCAAGTGTTCCCCGCCGCCGACTTGCCGTTCGCCGCCAAAGTACGCGGCGCGGTGGTGGTGGAGATCAACCCGGACGAGACGCCGCTCACGCAGCACGCAACCCACGTGCTGCGCGCGCCGAGTGGCGTGGCGTTGCCGGCGCTGCTGGCGGCGCTCGGCGACAAAAGCTGAACACTCCTCGGCCTCAAGACCCTTGCGCCACAAGCGTTTCCAGCGCATCGCCGCTGAAACCCGCTTGCACCAACACTTCCCGCGTATGCTGCCCCAGGGTTGGCGCGGGGTAGCGGACTGATAACGGCGTTTCGCTCCAGGTCTGCGGCAGCCCGGCCTCGACCATCGCGCCTTCGGTCGGGTGTTCGTAGCGGCGAAAAAAACCCACCGCGTTCAAGTGCGGATCATCGAGCAATTGTTCGAACGTCCGCGCGGGCGTGTAGGGAATGTCGGCGCGCGCCAGCAGATCGAGCCATTCGGCGGTGGTACGCCGGGCAATCTCCGAAGCGAGCCACGCATACACCTCGTCTACCACCGCGCTGCGCGCGGCGAGCGTGGCGAACTTTGGCTCAGTCATTTTTTGCGGCTGGCCAATCGCGGCAAAAAACTGCTGCCACTGCTTGTCGGTATGCACCAGGATGCACAACAGGCCGTCGCGGGTCGGGTAGGGCTTGCGCCAGCGGTTGAGAATGCGCGCGTAACCCGGTGGCCCAATCGGCGGTGCGAATGAATGCCCGCCCAGATGTTCGCCCGCGACAAACTGCGCCATCGTCTCAAACATCGGTACTTCGATTGCCTGCCCAACTCCTCCGGCGCCATTACCAGCACCAAGGCGGCCGCTGCGCTCGCGATGAAACAGCGCCGCCAAAATCGCGTTGACCATGTTGAGGCCGGTGACGCGATCACAAAAATTGATCGGCACAAAGCGCGGCTCACCCGAGCCGGAACGCGTGAGCAAGTCCGGCACCGCCACCATCGCCTGAATCAAATCGTCATAGGCGGCGCGCTCGGCATACGGGCCGTCCTGCCCGAAACCGAAACCACTCACGTAGATCAGCTTCGGGTTCACCGCGCGCAGGTCGTCGTAGGACAGCTTCAAGCGCGCCATCGCCTGTGGGCGAATGTTCGCCATCAGCACATCGGCGGTTTCGGCAAGTTTCAGCAGCGCACCGCGACCCTCAAGCGTTTTCAAATTCAACACCACCGAGCGCTTGTTGCGATTGCAGTTGATGAACAAACTGCCCATGCCGTGATGCCGCCCGGCGCTGGTGTAGCGCAGCGTATCGCCGCCGGGCGCTTCGATCTTGATCACGTCCGCGCCCATGTCGCCGAGCAGTTGCGCGGCGAACGGCCCCATCACGACCGTGGTGAGGTCGAGGATGCGCACGCCGTGAAGCGGGCCGTGAAGTGTGGCAGGCGCCGCGCTGTGGGACGAACCGCCGCTTGAAGCGCCGCCAGAACCGGGAGTGGACAAGAGTTGCCGGCCCTTTCTATCTTTTTTTACGGGACGCCGCAGCGCGCGCTGCGGGGCGCGCGCGAAACAACTCCTGCCGCGCCGCCGCAGTGATGGCAATCACGGCAGGGTGGGTGAGGCGGCGTTC
>JAYVSR010000102.1:0-6262 GCA_043775155.1 Burkholderiales bacterium
AATTGCGAGGATTCCAGTTTAGCAAGTCAATGTTTTGGCGCGCCCATACTCTTTCCGTACCTCTCGTTCACCGCTCTGGCTGATCGACCTCGACGACACTTTGCATCGCGCCACGCCGGTGATTGTTGACCGAATGAACCGCTCAATGACCGAGTACGTGATGCGCCATGTTGGCGTCGCCGAAGCCGAGGCCAATGGCCTGCGGCAGGAGTACTGGCGGCGTTACGGCGCGACCTTGCTTGGCTTGATGCGCCGACACGGCACCGATCCGCAGCATTTTTTGCAGGAGACGCATCAATTTCCTGACCTTCACGAAATCATCGACTTTGATCGCGCGGTACGCCGCTGGCTGAAAAATCTGCCGGGGCGTTGCGTGCTGGTCTCAAATGCGCCGCGCCACTATGTGATGGCGGTTCTCAAGGCGATGCGCATCCTGCGATCTTTTGATGCCATCGAGACGATCGAATCGATGCGATATGTGCCGAAACCCGCAGCCTCGTCCCTCAAAAAAATCTTGGTGCGTCATGGCGCCACCGCGCGCAATACGGTGATGGTCGAGGACAATCTGGCCAACCTCAAGACGGCCCACCGGCTGGGTCTGCGCACTGTGTGGATCGCCGGGTCCGATGAGAAATGCTACCCCGGATATGTGCATCTGCGGGTAAACTCCGTGCTGAAATTGACAAAGCATCGCACAAAGCATTGTCTGCCAACACTGAACAGGTAAGCGAGGATTCACATGCCGCCACGCTCGGGTGAACGTAAAACGCAAATTCTTCAGATCATCGCGCAGATGCTGGAGTCGCCCAAAGGCGAAAAAATCACCACGGCCGCGATGGCAAAAAGGCTCGATGTCTCAGAGGCCGCGCTGTACCGTCACTTCGCCAGCAAGGCGCAGATGTTCGAAGGGTTGATTGAATTCATTGAGTCGTCTTTATTGGGGCTGATTAACAAAATCACCGGCGAAGAGACGCAGGGCCTGAAGCAAATTCAGGCGATCATGGGCATGATGCTGGCGTTTGCGAAGCAAAACCCCGGTATGACGCGCGTGCTCATTGGCGACGCGCTGGTCAACGAAGATGAGCGTCTGCAAGTGCGCATCAACGCCCTGACTGACAAATTGGAAGCCGCATTAAAGCAAAGCGTGCGCATTGCCGTGACGCAGAGCGAACTGCCTGCTACCCATGATGTGACTGCGCAGGCGAACCTGCTCATTTGCTATGTCACCGGGCGCTGGCACCAGTTCGCCAAGAGCGGGTTCAAGAAAAACCCGCTCGACGGGTTTGACAAGCAGTTGCCGCTGATGCTCGGTTGAGGGCGAAATGTCGATGTCGGCCATGTCCCCGACTGGCCCGAAAGTTAAGCTAGATTGACATCGTAACTAGCTGTTTTTAAACTAAAAAACGATAAATGTTTTATTAGACTATAAATTATTATGTTA
Organism: Burkholderiales bacterium; assembly: GCA_043775155.1. Taxonomy (GTDB): domain Bacteria; phylum Pseudomonadota; class Gammaproteobacteria; order Burkholderiales; family JAEUOS01; genus CANJDH01. The sequence goes on from JAYVSR010000102.1 coordinate 1,442, forward strand.
TTTTGACGTTTTAAACGTTAAAATAAAAGTCTAATGAAACAATCGCTCGCGATCCCCGCGCCAGTCATTCGTCAGTACATGGCGGATACGAATCCGTGGTGGAGTCCAGCCGAAGGAATCGACCCGGAAACCCGGGCGTGGCCCAAGCGCGCGTATTACCCGAATTTTCTGCGCTTGGTGCGCGATACCGAGGTGAGGCGTGCCGTGGTGGTGATCGGCCCGCGCCGGGTGGGCAAGACCGTCATGCTGATGCAGGCGATCCAGGCGTTGCTGGACGACGGCGTGCCTGGCTCCTGCATTTTTTACGCCCAACTGGACGTGCCCCTGTATTCGGGTGAGTCGCTCGATAGCTTGGTGCGCGCGTTCGTTGATCTGCATCGGCACCGGCCGGCGCGTCCATTGTGGGTGCTGTTTGATGAAATCCAATACTTGAAGGACTGGGAGATCCATCTCAAAGTATTGGTCGATACCTGCAAGCAGGTGCGCTTCGTGGCAACCGGATCGGCTGCCGCCGCGCTCAATATTAAAAGCCGCGAATCGGGTGCCGGGCGCTTTTCCGATTTCATTCTGCCGCCGCTGACGTTCTCCGAGTACCTTGATTTTTCCGGGCAGGACGGCTTGGTGCAAGAAGACGAAGACGCGTCCGGTCCGTCACGCTATTTCGCCCCCAATATTGAGCGGCTGAACGAGGCGTTCATCAATTATTTGAATTACGGCGGTTTCCCGGAGGCAGTCATGAATGCCTCGGTACGCGCCGATCCGCGCCGCTACCTGCGGCAAGACATCGTCGATAAAGTGTTGCAAAAAGATTTGCCGAGCCTGTTTGGCATAGCGGATACACAGGAGTTGAATCGCTTTTTCAACGTGCTGGCCTACAACACCGGCATGGAGGTGAGTCCGGCATCGCTGTCGCAGAATTGCGGATTAACGCAAATTCGAATCAACGAATACTTGGCCTATCTCGAAGCGGCGTTTTTGATCAAGCGGGTACACCGGATTGACCAAAACGCGCGGCGCTTGCAGCGCGCCACGTCGTTCAAGGTCTATCTGACGAATCCGTCGATTCGCGCAGCCTTGTTTGGGCGCGTGCGCGCCGAAGATGAAACGACGATGGGGCGGATGGCGGAAACCGCGATCTGGAGCCAGTGGCTGCACAGCACATCGACGATTCAGACGCTGCACTTTGCGCGCTGGAAGGAAGGCCGTAGCGATCTGGAAGTGGATTTGGTTGGCCTCAATCCGCGTACCCAGAGCCCCACATTCGCGGTTGAAATCAAATGGTCGGATGCGTCGTTTCGCGACTGGAGCGAATTAAGAGGGATTCGCGCAGTGGCAGAAAAATACCAGCTCTCGCGGCCAGCCTTGGTGACCACACGCACGCAGTCCGGACAAGTAGACATGGGAGGCCAATTGATCGACTTTTCACCCAGCAGCTTGCATTGCTATACCGTCGCGCGCAACCTGTTGCGTTAACCTCAGAGTTAACGTCAGAATTAAGGTCGGCACCAACAGCAACGTTAACTCCGCGTTGTCTATGGGCCGCACACCGCGCAAGCCGGATCGCGCTTGATATTGATCGAACGCCACTCCATCGACAAGCCATCGAGGAGGAGCAAGCGGCCTTTCAGCGTCGCGCCTGCACCGGCCAATACTTTCAACGCTTCCGCCGCCTGCACCGCGCCGATGATGCCGGTGATCGGGGCGAACACGCCGGTGACGGCGCAACGTAGTTCTTCGACTTCCTGGCCCTCGGGGAACAGGCAGTGATAGCAGGGGGCCGCAGCATCGCGCAGGTCGAACACGCTGACTTGACCGTCAAAGCGGATCGCGGCACCTGAGACCAGTGGTTTTTTCAACTTGACGCAGGCGCGGTTGACGGCGTGGCGAGTGGCGAAATTGTCGCAGCAGTCGAGCACCACGTCGGCTTGTGCGACCAGCGCCGCGAGCCGCGCGCCGTCGATGCGTTCTTCGAGTGCCACCACCTTCACTTCGGCGTTGTAGCGCGCAATCGTTGCGCGCGCCGACGCCGCTTTGGGCTGTCCGACGCTGTCCTGGGTATGCAATATCTGCCGTTGCAGATTGGTCAGATCAACGGTGTCGCCGTCAGCAATGGTGATCGTGCCGACGCCTGCGGTGGCGAGATAAAGCGCGGCAGGCGAACCCAGACCGCCGGCGCCGATCACCAGTGCGTGGCCGCCGACAATGCGCCGCTGGCCTTCGATGCCGATCTCCGGCAGCAGGATGTGACGCGAGTAGCGCAATAGTTGGTCGTCGTTCATGACATTGGGCGCGGGAAGAAAAAAGCCGCCACGCGGGTGACCCCCGGGGCAGCTTTGATTTCGGACGGGAGAAGTTATTTTTTCGCTTCAGCCGTTTTGGCCGGCGCTTCCGCTTTCGATTTTTCGCCCTTGATCGGCTGCCCTTTTAAGAAGTTGAGCGCCTGCTGATACTGGAAGTCGTCCTTGCTGCCGTACTCCAAGCGCACCGGCGGCTTGTCTTCGGCTTTTTCGCCCGGCTTGGTTTCTGTTTTTGCGTCGGGCTTGGCTTCTGGCTTTGCCTCAGGCTTGGCAACCGGGGTCTTCTCGGCATTCGGGTCTTTGTCGTTCGTCAAGTGACCGGCCAAGTCAGCTTCACGGGTACGCGAGGGCCGCTTGTCGCCCTCTGCGGTCTCGGTCACCAGCCAATCGGGCACGATGCCCTTGGCCTGAATCGAGCGGCCCGATGGTGTGTAGTAACGCGCGGTAGTGAGCTTCATGCCGGCGCCGTTCGACAGGTTGATCTTGGTCTGTACCGAGCCTTTACCAAAAGTTTGCTGGCCCATGATGGTGCCGCGCTTGTGGTCTTGCAGGGCGCCGGCAACGATTTCGGACGCTGACGCCGAGCCATCGTTCACCAGCACGACGATCGGCACACTTTTGAGTGCAGCCGGCAGGTTGCGCAACTGGTCTTCACGCGCGCGGAACGAGTATTCCTCGGGGATGGCGAGATAGTCGTGTTTGGTGTCGGGCAGGCGGCCATTCGATGACACCACCAGCGCTTTTGAATCGAGGAAAGCCGCTGACACACCGATCGACGCATGCAGCAGACCGCCGGGGTTGTTGCGCAGGTCGAGCACGATGCCGTTCAACTTGCCGCCGTTCTCTTTATACATGCGGTCAATCCCGCGCGCCAGATCGGCCACCGTCGGCTCCTGGAACTGGGTGATGCGCAGGTGCGCAATGCCCGGCTCGGTCAGCTTGGCTTTGACGCTCTGCACTTTGATCACTTCGCGGATCAGAGTGAATTCGAGCGGTTTGGTTTCGCCTTTGCGCGCGACCGACAGCTTGATCGAGGTCTTCGGCTTGCCGCGCATCCGCTTCACCGCTTCGTTGAGGGTGATGCCCTTGGTCGAGGTGTCATCGATCTTGATGATCAGGTCGTTCGCCTTGATGCCGGCACGGAACGCCGGCGTGTCTTCAATTGGCGACACCACTTTGACAAAACCTTCTTCGGTGCCGACCTCGATCCCGAGGCCGCCGAATTCGCCTTTAATGCCGGTCTCAAATTCCTTGTTTTCCTCAGGATCGAGATAGGACGAATGCGGGTCGAGCTCAGTGAGCATGCCCTTGACCGCACCGGTCAGCAGCTTTTTGTCGTCCACCGCCTCGACGTAACCTTGCTTGATGTTGCCGAACACCTCGGCCAAGGCCTGAATCTCGGACAGCGGCAGCGGGCTACGCGCTTCGCGCTGCGCAATCGCCGAGAAGTTGAGGCCCAACAACAAACCGGCGGCGATACCGACGCCCACCAGTCCCGATTTCTTCCATTTGCCGATCATGTTTTGCTCCGCATCAAGCGCTGTAAAGATCACTGTGACAATCAAACTGCAGGGTCATCCCGGTTTGTTACCGCTTGTTACTTTGTTGGTTGCGTATCGGTGCCTGCTACTTTTTCACCCAAGTCTGCGGGTCAAACGGCGAGCCGCGAAAACGTAATTCAAAGTATAGACCGGTTTCCGGGTTGCCTCCGCTGTTTCCCACGCGTGCAATCGCATCGCCGCTACCCACCGCCTCGCCGGCCTGCTTGAACAAGGTTTCGTTATTGCCGTAAATGCTCAAATATTCGCCGCCGTGATCGACGATCAATAGATTGCCGAAGCCACGCATCCAGTCGGCAAACACGACGCGACCCGGTGCCACTGCTTTCACTTCTTCGCCCTGCGGCGCTTTGATAAACAGCCCCTTCCAGGTGGTGCCACCGTCTGCACGCGGGGTGCCAAACCGGCTTGCCAGTTCGCCGCGAATCGGCAAGCGCAGTTTGCCCTTGAGCGCGGCAAAGGCACCGGCAATGCCGCTCTCCGGTACTGCTTCATTACGCGCGCCGGGACGCTTTGGATTCTTCGCCCTCTCGCGCTCGCCCGCAGGCGCGGCGGGCCGCACCAGCTTGGCGAGCCGGTCGATCAATTGGGTGAGGCGCTTTTCGTTCAACTCCAGTGTTGAGACTTCTTTGCGCTGGGTACGAATCTTTGACGAGATCTCGCGCAGCACGCTGCGGCGCGCGTCGGACTCTTTCGCCAGTTGTGAGCGTTCGGCGCGCTGCCGGGTTTCGATGTCGGCCAGCTCAATCGACTTGTCGCGCGCGTCGCCGGCCAGGCGCTGCAACTCTTTCAGACTGCTGCGCAGGTTGTCGATGAGCCGGGCTTCAGCGCGCGAGGCGTAGCTGGCGTAGTGCAGCTCGCGCGCGGCAGCGGCCGGGTTTTCGCCCGAGAACAGCATTTGCAAGTAGCCGCGTTCGCGGTTGATGTATTGATCGCGGATCAGAGTCGAGAGACGCCGCGACTCG
>JAYVSR010000103.1:0-5985 GCA_043775155.1 Burkholderiales bacterium
CAAAAAATATTCAGGCAAATCGTGTGTAGGTCCGGGCGCTAGCAGCGGCCAATGCCAGCACCTGAAACCGCCACCCCGCCCTCAGCTTGACCCAGTATCGAGCAACAGAATCCGATAAACGTTTTGCACAACACGGAGCCCATCCCCATGAAACAGCCGTACTTTGTTCTCAAGCCCTGCGCGTTGGCCGTCGCAGCAGCCCTGATTTCAATTCAGGCGTCTGCACAAGCCCCTGCCACACCCGCGGGGGCGTCGGCTGCCTCAGCCGCCCCGGTTGCGAAAGCCGAAAAGATTGAAGTCACCGGCTCGTCGATCAAGCGCATCGAGGGCGAAACCTCATTGCCCGTTGAGGTCGTCACGCGTCAAGACATCGACAAGATTGGCGTCACCACCGCCGCTGAACTTCTGCAAAAGATCACCTCCAACGTGGGTGGGCTGACCGACGGTGCCAGTATCAGCGACCAATCAGGCGCACAACGCGGCTTCAACGGTGCCAACCTGCGCGGCTTGGGCGTATCGAGCACGCTGGTGTTACTCAACGGACGGCGCCTCGCAAACTTCGCCTCACCCGGTGACAACGCTGGTGTAGACCTGAACAACATTCCCTCTGGTGCGATCCAGCGCGTCGAAGTGTTGAAAGATGGTGCATCTGCTATTTATGGCACCGACGCGATGGGTGGGGTAATCAACTTCATCACCCGCAAGGACTACCAAGGCGCGGACCTTCGTGTGTATACGCTGAGCACGCAACACGGCGGCGCGGACAAGACCACCGTCAGCGTCTCCGGTGGCATTGGCGACTTGAGCAAGGACGGATTCAACGTCTTCGGTGCGATCGATCTGCAAAAGCTTGACCCACTGCGATCCAGCCAGCGTGCGTTCATTAAGGAATACGACCTGCCGGGTCGCCTACCGCCACAGACGTCTAGCAACCCGTTTCCAGCCAACGTCGACCTCACCAGCGCGCAGCTAACCGCGCTGAACAACTTCGTCCGCGCCAACCCGACCACCGCACTGCGTGGCACCAACGCTGATGGTACGTGGAACCCGGGCGGCATCAATAGCAACTCACGCCGTGTGAACTTCGCAAGGACATCTTGTACCGGTGGTGAGAACCCGAACTCAGTCGCCCCCACTGGATTGGGCGGTCGTGAAGGTTGCAGCTTTAACTACATGGCCGATACCGAGATCTACCCGAAATCGGAAAAAACCAATTTCATCGGCCGCGCTACGTTTCAATTGGCCGCGAATCACCAATTGTTCGCTGAAGCACTGGTGAGCAAGAGTGAGACCGACTATGTCGCCTCGCCTGCCACATCAGGCAGCATTTCTGCCGCCACGGGCATCACCCTGCCGGCGTCATTGCAGGCCGTCACCGGCATCACCACGCCAGTGGGCTTCCGCTTCCGTCTCGTCGACGCTGGCGGGCGCACCAGCCGCGTGGAGAGTGAAGCAACACGCATCGTGCTGGGCGCGACTGGAACGCTCGGCGACTGGGACTATGACGCCGCAATCAACAGCAGTGTTAACGAGGCCAAAGACGAGAACCTGCGCGGCTGGGTGTCGAACACTCGCCTGCGCGCGGGCATCGCAGCGGTTGCCTACAACCCATTCGTGCTGCCAACGCCCGCAGGCCGTACGTTTATGGACTCGATCGCGATCAGCGGTGCGGCGCGAATTTCCAAAGGAACGACGAACATCATCGACACCAAGGTATCGCGCACGCTAGCGCGCTTGGATGGCGGCGACATGGTGCTCGCGCTAGGCGCCGAGGCCCGCCGCGAAAAAACCGAGTTCCGCGCAACGGACACACTCAAAAGTAACGACATCGTCGGTGATCGCTCAAGCTCGGGCGCGCTGCTCGCGGATACCAGCAACACCCGCGACGTGAAGGGTGCCTACGTCGAATTGGTGGCGCCGTTCACCAAGCAGTGGGAAGGACAGTTTGCATTGCGCCAAGACCGCTATGACGGCGTATCCGATGCGCGGCTCAACATCACCACGCCAAAGCTAAATTCCACCAACCCGAAAATCGGCGTCAGCTTCCGCCCCGACAACGCGCTCTTGTTCCGCGCCTCATACGGCACGGGCTTCCGCGCGCCATCAGTCTCAGAATTGTTCCGCCCAGTGCGCGCTGGCATTACCGCCAGCTTTGTCCGCGACCCGGTATCCGGCGAAGTTGGCCAACTGCCCGTGGACCGCTTCTCCAACCCCGATCTGAAGCCCGAGAAATCCAAGCAGTTCAGTGTGGGCGTTGTTTTCGAGCCCTCGCGCAATTGGAATGGAAGCGTTGACTTCTGGTCGATCCGCAAGACCGACATCATCTCGGAGATCGGCGAAGAGACGATTTTCAGCAACCCGATCTACTACAACAATCCTGCGATCGTCTCCCGATTCTCTGATGGCTTTGTCAACGTCATCACTGTTAAGAAGGAGAACCGCGGCAAGCTTAATACCGCTGGCCTCGACCTCGCGCTGCGTTGGCGTGGGGAAAACGGCCCTTATGGCCGCTTCGGCGCCGGGTTGGTCGGCACCGTCGTCACTGAATATCAGTTCGCGACGGATCCACGTTCGCCGCTGGTGGATGGCTTGGGTAAATTCCGCGACGACAAGGCGGTGCAACGCTGGCGCCACAAGCTGAACCTCGACTGGGATCGCGGTCCCGTTGGTCTGACGCTGAGCAACACCTACTTGTCGAGCTACCGCGACCAAAACATTGAAGGACTGTCAGCGCCCGAATGGAACAACCGTGACGTCAAGGCCTACTCGCTTTGGGATCTGACCGCCAGCTACCGAATCTCGGAGGCCCTGCGCCTGCGTGCCGGCGTGCTGAACCTCGCCGACACGGCGCCGCCCTTCACCAATCAGTCACGCTACTTCCAGGTGACGTGGGACTCGACTTACGGCGACCCACGCGGCCGCAGCTACTTCGCGTCTCTTTCATACTCATTCAAGTAAGCGGCAAACCGGTAGGCACTCGCAGAGGTGCCGCAAAAAAATCAGCAGCCTCTAAGCAAAACGCAAAACCCCCGCTAGTCGCAAGATTGGCGGGGGTTTTGTCTTTGGGCGAGCGACGTGAGGGGTTAAGGGTTAGGTAGTTGCGGCTAGGATGGCTTGTGACCCAAAGCGGTCCTACAATTTTCCCGAAAACAGTGCTTCGCCGAACACTGCCGATTCTTGTCAGGACGGGGAACTCGAACCCATTTGGCAGCCCCATTAGCGGGGGCTCCTCGACCTATATCGCCTAATTGCGATTTCGATAAGCCACCCGACGAAATACCATTGGATCATGCCACTGGCGATCATTAGGGGGACTTGGTTAAAGCCCAAGATGTACCCAAGTAGCAGCGGCACCAAAGAGAGCGGGAGATTGAGAACAAAAACGGCAAACCCGCCCCAACTGCCTTCAGAAGGTTGGCTTAGAACGGCAAGCGAGAGCAACAAGCTAACCATCGCAAGCGTCGCGCCGAGAAAACTCCAAATCACGTTGAACGACGGAAGGTTCATGCGGTTCCGAGTTACGTCAATTTCTGCGAGATCAATGTACGACCGCTATTGGCCAGTTGAAGCCTTGAGGGACTAATTGCCAATTCCAAACATGGCAAATGGAAAGCATACACAAACCGTGACCTTCGGAAAACAGCCTCCTAGCGCCGCGCCGAAACTAACGGAACCCACGGCCCACCAAAGAAGCGTCATGAGGTCGACCGACACGGGTCCCAGTATTAGCCTCCCGAGAACACCGATCCAAAAACAGCCCACGCCCCCGACTACTGCGCCCAAAGTTCTATCCCGTCGACTGGTCGGTGCGTGCCACCAAACTCTAAATTGCTGCTGCCGTCGATTCAGGTATTCGTTAATCATATTGGAAAGTCTTATGGAACCGCCGCTTCTGGCCGCTATTGGCCGGGTATCAGCCGGTATTCTGTCAGTACGACACAGAAATCGTAGCGTTGCTTACTGCCCCAAGCGTCCTCAATTACATTGTCCTTTATCTGGGCTAGCAGAGCCTTATTCGTCTCAATATCTAGCGCCATGCAAGCCATTCTGGCGAATTTGTTGAGGTTCCACATATCAGGAAAATCAGCCATGATTCGTTCATAGCCTTTCTTCATGCGTTTCCAGTCTGCTTGTCCGCTTTTGAACATATCGGGTTGTTTCTCCCCCCAATAAAGTCGGGCATACATGGTCTGCCCCATTCGCGACTCTGTCGCGGCAACAGTTTCCTCGACAAATGCCTGGAAAATCTGCGGCGTGCCGTACCACTTGCGGCTGTAGAACCGCGCTTTCGTAAAATAGATCTCTAGGTAGTACGGGAACTTACCCACCGCCTCTCCATAGAGCTGATCGAATCGGCGTGGCTCCCATCCCTGCGATACCGCAATATCAAGCATCTCAACATACCAGCCTGGATCAGTCAGTGCCTTCGGTTTTAGCGCTTCAAGCATCTGCCGCGATTTTTCTACTCGCACCGCAAAAAGTTTCCAGCCTTGTTCGCCCACCGTCGATGCGAGACCCCCACCACGCGCTTTCCATCCAAAGGAATGCTCGAGTGCGGCGGCGGCAACTTTTGGTGCGAGCGACTGAGGGTTGGCGCGACTCCACTCACCAAGCAACTTTCGGTGAGCGTCCCACTCTGAGTCGGAACCTTGGTCTTCCCTGCAAGCAACACTTCCCCTCTTGAGAGCGTCGTAGAAGCCCACCTGCTTTGGCTGTCCGTCCGTCGCCAAAGCGGTCGGAGATTGATATTCCGCAGCCAGCGTGTCCAGCTTTTTGAAGTCGCGCGCATACAAGAGCGCATTGGTTTGCGACGCAATCGAGTCAAGCGGACGTATGGGAATGATATCGCCACACTTCGCCGCGCAAATGCTTGAGCTCACCAGCATGAAAAGAGGGATAAGTATTGTTTGAAGTTTCAAGTGTCTGCCTCTGTGAAAGCGTCGTTCATTCTGGCGCAGTTTGACGCAAAGGTATAGCGTCACTCCGGCGCATTTGGCTTATGTGCAGCCTGACATCCGTGCTCGGTCGGTACGTATTCTTACGGAAAGCTGTAGACACCCATTCTTATTTAGTCTTTCCCTCCCGCATATCCTTTTCAGCTTCCGCGATTACCTCTTGAAGAACATCCCCAGCTTCTTTTTGTTGGGACAACCATTCTTTCTTGCAGACCGCCATTACTGGTTTGTGCTGGATCGCATTCGAGATGAGAGACCATCTTGCGGAACCTCCAACTGAAAGTCGGGATCAATAAGCGACAAAACTTGGATACGCGCCTGCGACGGTATGACAAGGCTGTTTAGAAGTTGCCTTTACTTCTGTACGCTTCGCTTGGGTAGCAATGGCGCAGTCGCGCCGTGGACACCAACCAAACCAAGCACCGTGAGCATGATCGATTGTGGTCCGGTGTAGGCACCGGTCGGATCGAACCACTCGCCGGGTGAATGCGATGCGCCGCCTGCGCCACCACCGCCAAGTGTGGCGGCCGGAATGCCGAGCGAGATCGGTAGGTTGGAATCTGTGCTCGATGTCGCGAGTGAGCGTACTTCCAAACCGAGAGACGAGATTGCGGCGCGCGTCGCATTGACGACTGGCGAGATCACCTGCTGTAGGCCGGCCGGTCGATCGCCCACGAGCTTGATATCGAGCGTGATTCGATTGGGGCCGGGTTTCATTTTCCAGCGCGCATTTTCCTCGTCGACCGCTTGTTGGGCAAGCGCGAGCATTTGCATTTCGACCTTTGCCAGTTCGGCGGCACTCTCGGAGCGCATATCGAGTCCCAGCACCGCCTCTGCCGCAATCGAATTGACCGAGGTACCGCCGGTGACGGTACCAACCGTAAAGGTCGTCTTGGGTTCACGCACCGTTTCGACATCGCCCATCTTGGCAATCGCGCGGCCCATGGCGTGAATTGCGCTCGGTAGGCCGAACGCGCCGTAGCTGTGTCCGCCGGGCCCCTTAAAGGTGATCTTGAAACGGCGGCTGCCG
>JAYVSR010000104.1:0-10009 GCA_043775155.1 Burkholderiales bacterium
TTCACGTAGTCGATGAACTGCGCCATGTTCTCGACCGGAATCGTCGACGAGACAAAGAACGCGTTTGGTGTGGTGCCGAGCATCGCGATGTGGGTGAAGTCCTTCATCGGGTAATACGGCGGCTTGTCGAACAAAAACGGTGCAATCGACATCGGCGCACTGTTCGAGACGAACAGGGTGTGGGCGCCGTCGTTGGCATTGATCACCGAGTTAGCGGCGATGGTGGTGCCGCCGCCGGGGCGGTTGTCCACCAGCACCGGTTGCTTGAGCTTCTCGCTCAAGGGTTGCGCGATCAGGCGGCCCACGATGTCGCTGGTGCCGCCGGGCGGGAACGGCACCACCAGTTTGATCGGGCGATTCGGCCAGTCAGATGCCGGGGTTTGCGCGGATGCGTGCCAGACAAACGCCCCAAGAGTGAGTCCCAGTGCGGCTTTGGTGATGATTGCCAGTTTTTTCATGATGCTTCAAGCTCCTTGATTAACGATCAAAAAATGCGGCTTCTGCTTCCTGTTCCAGTGCTGGCCCGTCTACTGCGATGGCGCGATCACTCTCGCTAAGCAGCGCGCGGCAATCGGGTAACGCGGTGGCGCTGTCGGACGGATCAAGGCGTTGCATCGTAGCCGCGCTCAAGCCATAGACTACACGCGACAGACCGGCCCAGTAAATTGCTCCGGCGCACATCGCGCACGGTTCACCGCTTGCATACACCGTGCCACCCTTGAGCGCGGCGGCACCGAAGCGGCGCGAGGCGTCGCGCAACAGATTCAACTCGGCGTGGCCGGTGATGTCTTGGGTGGTGACTTGGGTGTTTTGCGCCGTCAGTAAGAGCTGGCCGGACGCGTCGATCAGCACTGCGCCATAGGGCATGTCGCCACGGCGGCGCGCGCTGCGCGACAGGGCGATGGCGTCGCGCAGATGTGATTGATCCGCAGCAGAGAGTTGAGCCACTTGCGGGCGCTTGTTCAATGTGTCGCTCAATGCGCTGCCATCTCCGTTGGTCACGGTGGTCACTGTGCTGCTCATTGCGCTTCTCATAGTGCGGCTCACCACGCCGCCGCGTCGCGCGCCAGGTGGCGTACGCGCTGCGTGAGTGGCGGCAAAAAGTGCCGCGAAAACAACGCCTGTGCCAACGGGTGATGTGGATGCTGTTTCGCCTCCACAATCAAATCGATGGCGCGCTGCAAGCGCGCATCGTCGAGATCGCCGATGCCAAGTTGTGCGCCTTCAGGGTGGCTCATTTCGAGCGCCAGCGTGCCAGCTAAGCGTGCGCGATTTGCCGCGCGGTCAATCTTCGGGTCACGCCGCGCGACCGCATCAATCGCCGCATCAATGTCCTTCACCGTATCGCGCATGCCGCGATTGATCGCGCGCGTGAGGCCGCTCACGAGATCAGGTTCATTCGCAGCCAAGCCGCGCGACACCATCAAGGCCGCGCCGTAGAGGTCCGGCACGTGGTGGCGAAATTCGAGATGGCGCAGTTGGGTGTCGCTATCGATGCCGGCCTCCATCGCCGCCGCTCGCAAGGTATTGACGAAGCCGAACAGGCCGTCCCAGCGCGCCTCATCGAGCATCGCGCGCAGCATCTGCGGATGCGGCGCGGATGAAATTTCTACTTTCACGCGCGCGGCGTTGAGCCCGGTCTTCAACGCGAACTCCGGCAGCAGGCGCATGGCTGCATCGTTCGGGTGCGAGCCGAGCGTGCGACCGGCGAGATCGCGTGGTGTCTTGATCGCGCTCGCTGCCGGTACCGCAATCGTGTACGGCGATGCGTTGAAGGTGGCGAACACGGCGAGCGGCGGCGCGGCATTGCCGCTGGCGGCGAGCTCAATGAGCGCGTTGAGATCGCCATAGCCGACATCGAATTCACCCGAGGCGATGCGCGGCACCGCGTTGGCAGCGGTGTCGCCGGGGGTGAACTCCAGCGTGATGCCCTCGTCACGCAAATAGCCGCGCTCGTCCGCCAGAAAAAACCAGCCCTGCGGGCCGGAGATAAAGGTGTTGAGGATCATGCGCAATCTGCGCGGAGCAGTGGGTTTCATCGGAGCGGGTTGCCACAGCAAGTGGCGATTTGGGACGAGACCGATACGATAGACCAATGCACCTGGATCAACAAGCGCCGTGCTTGGTTGTGCTTGGTTGTGCTTGGCTGTGCTTGGTTGTGCTTGGCCGTACTTGGCTGCCTGCGCGCCACGCTTAGCGCATTTCCGCCGCTTGCGGGGCGGGCTGAACCGTGCGAATCTTGGCCCCCATGTCATCAGCCATTGCTCCTTCGCCGCCCACCGCTGTGCCGGCCCAGCCGATTCCGCGCCGCGCCTTGGTCTTGCTGGTCATCCTTACCATCGTCTGGGGTACCAACTGGCCGCTGTTCCCGATTGCGATGAAGGAGCTTTCGGTATGGACTTTTCGCGCTGTCTCGGTGCCGCTGGCGGGCGTTGCGCTGCTGCTCTACGCCAAGTCGCGTGGCCAGTCGCTGGCGATTCCGCGTGAGCATTGGCGTACGGTCACGCTGGCCACCATGTTTTATCTGGTGGTGTGGAATGTCGCCACCGGCTATGCGTCGGTGATGATTCCTTCAGGCCAGGCGGCGGTGCTCGGCTTCACCATGCCGTTGTGGTCAGCGCTGATCTCGTGGGCCGTGCTGGGCGAAAAGCTGACGCGGCGGTTGATGTGTGCCGTGTTGCTCAGCGGCGCAGCAGTCACGCTCTTGATGGTGCCGAGTTTCCGCGCCTATGCCAACGCACCGTTTGGCCTCGCCTGGGGCCTCGCCGCTGGTCTCGGCTGGGCCATCGGCACCTTGATTTTGAAGCGCGGGAAAGTCGTGGTGCCCGCCGCCGTACTCACCGGCTGGCAACTCCTGATCAACGCGGTGCCGATGACCGTGGGTGCGGCGGTGCTAGGCGATTGGCAATGGTTCATGCCATCGTGGACGACGATCATCGTCATCGCCTACATCGCGCTGGTGCCGATGTGTGTCGGCAACGCCTGCTGGTTTGCAATTGTCGGCATGCTGCCGGCCAACATCGCCGGCCTGTCGTCGATCATGGTGCCGGTGGTGGCGATGATCTCCGGTGCCATCGTGCATGGCGAGCCGCTCGGCGCGTTGCAGTGGCTGGCGATGGCCTGTTGTGTCGGCTCGCTGTCGCTGGCGTTGTTGAAGCCGCGCGGCAGCTGATCCAAAATTCTTTGAGATCACAAGCTGTGATCTCAAACGCATCAGCTCCAGGCCGCGGCGGCCGACGCACCCCGCCAAATGCGTTCACCGAGCAGGGAGTGGCGGGGGGGGCGGACAAGCGGCGGAGCAGCGGCGGCGCTACTCCTTCATCGCCGCTTCAATCCGCCGGTCAGGAATGAACCACAGCACCGCTACCGCGAAGTACAGCGCCATCGCAATCCACTCATGCACAAACGCCAGCGGTATCGCGCTGGCATAGGCGACGAGCGAGACCTTGCCTTTGAAATCGCTGCCCATGGCGAGCGCCAGGGTGGAATCACCGCCATGCGATTTGAGCAGCGCTTTGACCAGGATGGTGTAGGCGACGCCGCACATCAACAGAGCCGCGCCGTAGAGCGCCACTGGCACCGGGCGAAAGTGGTTCTCGCCCATCCAGCCGGTAACAAACGGAATCAGCGACAGCCAGAACAGCAAGTGCATGTTGGCCCAAAGAGTCGGGCCGTTCACATGCTTCACCGCATGCAACAGGTGATGATGGTTGTTCCAGTAGATCGCCACGAACACAAAGCTCAGCACATAGCTGATGAACACCGGAATCAGCTTTTGCAGCGCGTCCAGATGGTCACCATGCGGCACCTTCATCTCCAACACCATGATGGTGATGATGATGGCGATCACGCCATCGCTGAAGGCTTCGAGCCGGTTCTTGCCCATCGCAATCTTCTTCGCTTCAATCAACGCTTCATTGCGGCGTCGTACAACTCTTTTTCGTAGTAGCGCGCCGGATCGGTCAGCACCTTCTTCGGCTCGCCATACTTGGTGCGCAATTCCAGTACCGTGCGCACACCTTCAAGATCAATCTGTCCCTTGCGCTGAAACCCTTCAGCCGGGTTGAGCAGCACGCGATACATTGCCTCGGCTGATTGCGCATTCACGTTGGGCAGATTTTTTATCAAAGTCGCAATCGCCGCTTCCTTGTTGGCCGGGTCGTAGAGCCAGTCCACTGCGTCGCTGTAGGCGCGCACAAAACCGATTGCCGCGGGGCGATTCGCATCGAGCCATGCCTTGCGCGCACCGGCTACCAGACCTTGATAACGCTTGAGCGTTGCCAGCCCGTCACCCAAGCGGTTGAACCCGCGCGCCTCGGCCTGCACTTCGAACGGCGACAACAGCAGCGTGCCTGCGTGTTTCTTTTCCAGCAGCGCGTTGAAGCGTTGCATCACCCCGCCGGCGCGCTCGAGTTGATAGTCGCTCTCTTTCAAACCATTGCGCTCAAGCATTTCGAGCAGTACAAACGCATAGCCGGTGGTGCGCGCATCGACTGACAAGGTCTTGCCCTTGAGGTCGGCGTAGGACTTCACCTCCGGCACTGTGACGAGGCGCAAAAAGCCGTTGTCAGCGCCCATGAATGACGTGAGGTCCGGCCCATCCACCTTCGCCTCGCCCTGGCCCTCGCGATAGGCGATCAGGTTGTCGATGGCCGTCATCGCAATGTCGAATTTGCCCTCGATCAAACCGGTCAACTGAAAGGTTGAGTTTGGCGTCGGGATGATTTCAATCGCCACGTTGTGGCGGGTAAAAAAACCACGATCCTGCGCCGCCCAGATCGGCCAGTTGAAGCCGCCGGGGAAGACGATGACCTTGAGCGGCTGCTGCGCATGGGCAGTGCTGATGGGGGCGAGCATGGTGCCGAGCACGGTGCCGAACGTGAGTATCAGAGCGGCAGTGTGACGCAGCCAGTGTCGAAATTGCATGTTTGTCTCCTCGTTTTTGTGTTGATTGGGTGGTGGCGGGACTATGGCATAGATTGCGAGAACGGTTTAAGTTGAACCGCCCTTGATGCAGGGCATGCGCCGCCGCTACAACCAGCGCCGCACACGGGTTTTGTAGTCCGCGAACACTGCGCCGAATTTTTCAGCCAGCACGCGTTCTTCCGGCACGATTTGAAAGCGTGTGATGTAGAGCGCGAACAGCGGCGCGACGATCAGCGCGGCGGCGTTCGACAAAAACACCGCCCAGCCGAGCAAGATCAACTGCATGCCGAGATACATCGGGTTGCGCGTGATGCGATAAAGGCCGGTTGTGACGAGCGCAGCAGTCGAGGCGGGCCGCAGCGGATTGATCGTGGTCTTGCTGCGGATGAATGCGATCAAGCCGATGAGATCGAACGCAAGACCGCAGAGCGCGAGGGCCAGCGCGGTGCCGAGGCGAAGTGTTGTCTGAATTTCAAGCGGCGGAATCAGGGAAGAAACAAGCCACATCAGCGTGGCGACGCACAGTGCGAGCAGCGGTGGCGGGATTTTTAGTTCGAGAAATTGCATGCAGCGATCAGCCAAGCACTGCGATTCAATGTCCCGCTTAGGTCGGAAAATTGATCAAGCTTCTGCCGGCTCAAGCGTGCGAACCGCGATCAGGTCGCGGTCGCCCACATGCCGGATATTCGAGGCGCTGAGAGTGAGCAGAGCTTGGGTGTGTCCAGATGCGGCAACAAACTCGACTTCAAATGCATCGGGTGAATGGACTTCGACGATGGCACCAAGATCACCGCGCCGGAGTCCGGCGTCCGGCAGGTCATGTGTGAGGGCTACGGTGTCGAGAAAATTAAACATGGCTCACCTCGGATATGCAGTGACGAATCTTGGAAAGTCCTCACCGTTGCGGCGCATCCAGACGGTGCGGAACCGTCCAAATCGTCCAGTTGGTCCCGTCAGAATACCATCGACCTCGAACTTGCTACCGAATGCGTTTGGCTGGCCGGCCGAGGCGGTGCAGGTGTAAGCGATGTCAAGCAAATCGTCGCGCAGTTGTTCCCAATGATCTACGTCGTAACCCAGCGCGATAAAGACGTTTGCCTTGAAGCGTCCAATCGGATGACTCGGTGACAACAAGTACTCGCGAACTTTCGTTGGTTCAACGAAGGCGTGGTGGGCGTTGGGCAGGTTCATGTTTGCGATGATTGTAAAGGTGCGTTGAACATCCGTTTGCTTGGATTTTTCTCGCGCACTGGACAGTTTTCATAGCGCAAACAATGGAAACCGTTGGTGGCCAACGGTTTACGTCATCCGAAGGCCGGAGAACCGCATGGATAGGACTTGAGCGGGCGATGCACTTGGCCGATTATTCGCCGCGCACCGCTTCAAACACCACCATCGGTTCGGCAATCGCGAAGAGGCTGATCGCGGTGTAGGCGACCATCAGCACGGTGAGCGGGATCGATGCGAGGGCGGCGCGCTTCGGTGTGACGTACTCACGCAACGCCACCCGATGCGCGAGCCACACCGCGATGACGTGGCCGACGACGATGGCGCTGATCGCAACATACCAAGTGAGCCGCGCGTCGACGAGGCCGATGTTGGCGTGCAAGTTCGCGGTGCCGAACAGGTTCCAGCGCAGGCCGAGCGGGTCGGACAGCAGCGGTATCAAGTTCTGGCCTTGGATCAACAGGCTGGAGAAATTGTGCGCGATGTTGTAGGCGACGGCGATGGGCACTAGGGTAGGGGCGAGCAATTCGCCCAGCAATTTGGCAGGTGCGGCGAAAACCGTTGGTGCGAGCGGGTTTCGGGGCGATGCCTCAGTTCTGGCAGGGACGCGCACGAGCATGCGTGTGATGCTGCAGGTGAGTTGATACGCGCTCAACAAGGCCAGCCACACTCCGAGCAAGCCGATGGTGCCGGCGACGTAGCCATTGGCGTCGAGCCATTGCGGCATCGCGCTTTTGAGGAACTTGTCGAGCCACTGCCACGCCTGGCCGCCATGCAGGCCGTCGAACAACACGGTGGAGAGCATGGCGATGATGAAGCCGGAGATACCCGCAGGAACTGCGGCGCTTGGTGTGCGCGCCGTGTTGGGAGTGCTCGTGGGCGCAGCCTGTGACTCTGCGTTGATCAGTGCCGCGCCCGGCGTGCGCGCGACGATGCCTTGGCCTTGCGCCGCAGCGGCGAGCGGTGCCATCCGTCCGAGGGTGGCGAAGTAGAGCGCGAACACATCGGCATGGCGCTGCCACTGGTCGCGGCCGAAGCAGAGCATGCCGGTGAGCGTGAATGCGCTCCACACCAGCATGGCAATGCCGGTGCGCTGCGGCACCGACGCAAGCGGATGCACCACCTCCAGCCAGCTCCAGAGCAGCAGCAGGGCGGTGGCGGGCCAGACGCCGAGCATTGGCGGCCAGCGCCAGTTGAGCGCGATGCCGTTGGATTTACCGAGGCGGTGTGCGAGGGCGTCGGTTGCATCAAACAGCGTGCGCCACGGGTCGAGTGCGGGCCAGATGTTGCCGACGCATGCGACGAGCAGCGAGAGGCCGACCCACCAGATGATCCAGATGAAGGTCGGCGCGAAGTTCATCAACGAGTCGCCGGTGCCATAGAGCGCGGCGATTAACGTGATGATGAAGAGGGCGAGGGCGCAGCAGCGAGTGAAGAGATACAAGGCGCGTAGCGGCGCGCTGGTGGCGATGATGATTCGTTGCGTGTCGCCGGTTTGTCCGCCTGCATCCGGCGCACGGCGCGCGAACAAGGCGGCGACGACAAACGACAGCAGCACCGTCGCCGCTGCACCGGCGATGAAGTAACCGAGCGGCGCGGGCAGGTCGTAGCGTTCGTCGAAACCGTGCGCGAGCGCGAGAACGGGCGTGATGGCGGCAATCAACGCGGCCAATCGAGCGGCGAGCCGCGCGATCAACCAAGCGGCGCGCCGCACTGCAATCACTTCGGCCGTACTTCGAGAATCGCCAGCGGCGGCGCGTGGTGTGCGCTGGCCTTTGCGTCGCTCTTTGTGTCGCCCTTTGTGTTCTTGTCCGCTACGGCATGCCACTCGATGCGGAAGCGGCCAGTCGCGTGGGCTTTGAATGAAATCTCGGCTGACGTTCCGGGGACGAGCTTTACATCCTTGCGATAGGCGTGCAGATGTACGTCGCCCGCAGTGTCGCTGCTGATGCGCAGCTTGACCAGATCGTTCTTCTCTACACGGATCACTTGCTGCGCTGGCGGTGTTTTGCCCGCGGTGATGTCGATGGCGAAGATTTTTTCAGCAGCGCCCGGTGTCGCGTCAGCCGCGTTCACCGAGGCCGGAACAAAAGCCAGTGCAGTTGCCGCCGCGAGAGCGAGCCACTCTCTACGCCGCACCTGCTCCCCCTCCCGCATTACTTCACCGCCGCCTTGAAGTTCGCCGCATCGCGCGCCGTGCCGGTCAACTCCAAAATGTGCATCCCGGTGTTCGCCCGATCCACAATATAGATATACCCGCGCTCATCGACTTCAACGTTGTTGGTTTGAATCGCGCGCTTCTCCGACGCGGCGGTGAACGGCAATTTGCCGCGCATCGCCACCGGCGTCTCCAACACCACGGTCTCTTTGTTCATCGCCGGGATGTAGTAGCCGATTTCCTTCGGGCTGAACGGGTCGCGTACGTCAAGCGCGCGCACGCCGGCGTTGAAGTTGGCGAAGAACATCACGCGCTTGTGAAACACCGGCGCGGTGCTTTCATTCGACGAGTGCGAGCCGAAGCGGCCGCCACGGGTGCAAAAGTTGCCGCTCTTTTCCGGCACGCCATAGTTGGAGACACCGAACGGTTTGGTCTCGGTCGTGACATCGACAAACCAGATCATCTGGCGGCCTTCGAGGCACTCTTTTTGAATCGCCTCGTCGGTGATGACGATGAAGTCACGCTTCTTGCCGAGGAGGTTTTTCGAAAACTCTTCGATCTCCATGTCGAGCAACGGGAACACCGTGTGCGCGCCGTGCATCGGCGGCATGTCAACGCGCGTAATCTGCGGGGCAAGCAGATTCTCCGGCGTCGGGTCTTTCGCGCCGTTGAGCAATTTGGTGCGATCAACAATCTGCAACACGCCCTCGGTGTTGGTGCCGTAACCGAAGTAGACGCGATTGCCTTTCACGCCAGTCGAGATCGGCCCATGCAGCGAGATCGGCGTCGCGCCGGCGGCACCGGGCTGTTGGCCGACAAGACCGAAGTCACGAATATGCACCGGCTTTAGCGGGTCAGACAAATCGTAAATCTGCGTCATTCGGTTGGTACGCCACTGCGGATGACCGGAGACGAGATAGGCGATGCCGGTGTCGCACTCCCAAAAATTCTTGTGCGTGCCTTTGAGGCCCTTGACGATGGTGGTGAGCAACTCCGGTTTTGCCGGGTTGGTCACGTCCCACATCTCATGCGCGGCGTTGCCGAATACGCGCAGCATGTAGAACTTTGATTTATCGGCCTTCGGCAACTCGGCGCCGCTGCACACCCGCACCATCTGCGCGCCGCCTTGCTCGGCCTTGCCTTCTTCGCCGGGGATGTGGAATAAATATTTCGGGTTTTTTACATCAGTCACATCGATGATCGAGGTGCCGTTGTGTTCGATCTGCCCGGTGAGCGGGTTGCGCTTTTGGTCGCCGTGGTGGCCGATGTAGGCGATCCATTTATCGCCTTGTTTCTGGATCGTCGGCTGGTAAGCGGTGCGCGCTTGCAAGTCGCTGTAGCCGGCCAGGCGCATGTTGCGCGCTTCGGGTTTGCTGCCGGCTTCGGATTTGCTACCTTCCTGGGCGTGCGCGGTGGTGAGCAGCAGCGTGGTGCAAAGCGCGGTGCCAAGCACAGTGCAAAGCGCGGCACCGAGCAGCGATGCGCGCGAGGGGTGAAAGCGGTTCATCGGTTGTCTCCTCTGGGGAATGTTTTTATGAATCGAGTGCGCGCAGAGCGTAACCGATTTTGCACCTTCAGCCCTGCGCTCGGCGACGCCGCCAATTACTGACCAGTGCACCAAATAGTGCGTAGTGCGTTAAAGGAGGCATGAGAACAAAGACTGATGCGAGGAAGTTGGATGGTGCTACGCAAGGCCAC
>JAYVSR010000105.1:0-9084 GCA_043775155.1 Burkholderiales bacterium
ATCACGCTGGGCGGCACCCGGCTCGAACTCACCTATCTCGGCCTCAACCATTCCGACTCGACCCTGGTGATGCGCCTGCCGAAAGAGAAGATCGTGTTCATCGTCGACACGATTCCGGTTGGCGCGGTGCCAGGGCGCGGCATGATTGATTTTCATCCGCTCGAAGCTGAAGCCTTCATGAAGAAGGTTCTGGCGATGGATTGGGAGCGCATGATCCCCGGCCACCCCGGTCCCGGCGACCGCCTTGGCACCAAGCAGGACGTGCAGGATCAACTGACGTTCTTGCAGGACGCTTCAGCCGAGATGAAGAAGCTCGCGCAGGAAGGCAAATGCTGGGACACGGCGGAGAAAGAATTCAAGCTCGCCAAGTACGAGAGCTGGCCCGGCTATGCGAACAACCTGCCCTTCGTCGCGCGGCGCTACTGCGGGCTGTGGGGGCGCGGCACCTGAGTTTTCGCAGGCGCGCAGACGCACACGCACATGAAGCGCCACCCTCGGGTGGCGTTTTTACGCCGCAGCAGACTCTCAGCCTACATCGGGCTGACGCAAGCGCCCAAATCGCCCAGTGTGTCCAGCGCATCGATGCGGCGCAACAGCGCGAGCGCCTGGTCGGCGCGCACGCTACCCAACACCGGCTCACTCTGCTGGTGAAATTTTCCGTCAAGTTGCGCGTCAGTCAGGCCGCGCTCACGGCTGCCGGCACAATGCACGATGTGCAGCGCTTTCTGCCTGCCGTCTTCCAGCGTGACGGTCACATGCACCGCATCCATGGTGAGGCTGGAATCTACTTCCGCCTGTACCTTGCCGCGCAGCGCCACCACCGCCGCATCGTTGACGCGCGCGTCAGCATACTGCGCCTCACCGCCGGCGCCGTCGATCAACGCCACTGCAGCCGAGTGGAACACGCTGAACTTGCCTTCGAGACCGGTTGATGGCGTCTTCTTGCCGGTCAACTCCAGCGCGAGCGGATGGACTTTGAGATCGATCCGCGCGACATCTGCGGCGCGCACGCCAGCGTTACGCAACTGAATGCAGGCGTCAATCGCCGGATGAATTACCAGGCCGCAGGCGTAAGGTTTGTAGGTGTTGCCGAGAAGATCGTAGCGCTCGCCCAAGCCCGCGACGCATTGCGCCATGTCTACTGTCGTCGAGAGCACGTGCGCGAAGCCGCGCTTGCCTTCAATCGCCGTCTCTGAACTGGTGAAGCCTGCTTCCGCGAAAAAGGCCGAAGCCAGGCCATTTTGCGCGGCGCGCCCGGGGTGCAGGCTTTTCGCCATGCTGCCGAACATCTCGCGCAATCCCGCTGCCTGGGTGGCGGCGAGGCCGAGCGCCCACACGGTGCGCTCTTCGTCGAGGCCCAGCAGGCGCGCGCTCGCTGCGGCCGCGCCGAAGATGCCAGCGGTGGCCGTGATGTGCCAGCCCACTTCGTAATGCGACGGCAGCACGGCGCGCGCGACGCGGCACTCGACTTCAACGCCGGCGACGAACGCGTTGATCAACTCGCGCCCCGTCGCGCCGCGCTGCTCGGCCAGCGCGAAGATCGCTGCTGCTACCGGTCCGCTCGGGTGTACCAGCGTCTCCGGATGGGTGTCGTCGAAGTCGAGCACATGTGAGGAGATGCCGTTGATCAGCGCAGCGTGCAGCACGTCGGTGCGTTCGCTGCGCCCGAGCAGCGTGGCTTGCGCCGCGCCGGCGAACGGGCGCAATGCCTTCCACGCGCATTCGACCGTCGGATGCGCGCTGGCGCCGATGGCGCAGCCGGCCCAATTGACCAGCGCGCGCCGGGCTTCATGAACCACCGCTGCGGGCAATGATTCAAAACGGCTGGCGACGCCGTAGCGTGCGAGCACGCGGGTTGCGGCGATGGTGTTGTCAGCGTGGCTCATGTTGGATCGGCGTGGTTCATCGATTCGGTTAATCAACTCTGGCACCGGTCTCACGCACCAGCTTGCTCCATTTATCCAGCTCGGTTTGAATCAGCGTGCCAAAACTCTCCGCGCTGCCCGTGGCCGGCTCGAAGCCACCTTGATTAAGCAAACGATCGCGCACGTCGGGTAGCGCGATGATGCGGCGCAGTTCCTGATTCAATTTCTCCACCAGCGCACGCGGCGTCGCGGCAGGCGCAACCACGCCGAACCAGGCCTGAAACTCGTATCCCGGCACACCCGCCTCGGCGACCGTGGGCAAATCCGGCGCGGCGATGATGCGCTTCGATGTGCCAACCGCCAGCGCGCGCAACTTGCCCGCCGCCACCAACTGCGTCGAGGACAACAGGTTGACGAACATCAGCGACGCCTCGCCGCTCAACACGCCGTTCAACGCCGGTGCGCTGCCCTTGTAAGGCACGTGAATCAAGTCGATGCCGGCGCGCGTCTTCAACAATTCTGTCGCCAGATGCACGGCACTGCCGTTGCCTACCGACGCGTAGTTGAGCTTGCCAGGGCTGCTCTTGGCCAGCGCGATCAACTCGGCAACGTTGGCAGCTTTCACACTCGGATGCACCACCAGAATGAACGGCAGATTCGCCACCAGCGTCACCGGCGCCAGATCGCGCACCGGGTCGTAGGGCAGCTTCGGATAGAGCGCAGGATTGATCGCCAGTGGCCCGGTGTCGGCGATGCCGATGGTGTAACCATCAGGTGCGGCCTTGGCGACAGCGTCGACCCCGATGATCGCGCCAGCGCCGGGACGATTGTCAATCGTCACCTGCTGGCCCCAGCTCTCGGTCAGCTTTTGTCCGAGCAGGCGTGCGACGATGTCGGTGCCGGAGCCGGGTGGATAGGGGACGACGAAACGGATTGGTTTGTTTGGATAGACCGGTTGCGCTGTGGCCACGCCGCTAAGCACGCTCAAAGCGATGGCGGCAGCACCCGCTGATAGTTGCGCCGCGCGGCGCCAATTGCTTGCAAAAAAATAATGTTGCATTCGCCGCCTTTTAATTCAAATCAATCACGAAACTGACACCCCCTCGCCGACAACCGAGGAACAAACACAATGCACATCCATTTGCCCAACCACCTGAAAATAAATGGCCAGATTTTGATTTCTTGCAATCAATAGAAACTCGCCAGCGACACCTGCATCGAAAAACTCCACCACAACCGGTCAAACCTGCCTGGCTAACGCCAGTAGCTGGATTCCCTTGATGGGTACGCGTTTCCAGCCTTGCCGCAAAGAAAATCGGCACTGGTCAGTCCGCTTTAATCCCCGCCGCATCAATAAATTTCTTCCAGCGACCGATATCATCGCGGATCACTTTGCTGATCTCTTCTGGCGTGCTGGTGGCGGGAATCAGGCCCTGTTTTAACAACGTCTCGCGCACATCGGGCATGGCGAGAATCGCCGCCACTTCGCGATTGACGCGTGCGGTGATTTCTTTCGGCGTATTCGGCGGGCCGGCGATCCAGTAGTACAAGTCGATGTCGAGGTTCTTTAGATTCACCTCGGCAAAACTTGGTTGATCAGGCGCGAGCACCGAGCGTGATTCACCCGATACCGCGATGACGTTCAAGCGCCCGGCTTTGGCGAACGGCAACGCCGTATGCACCGGCAGCACCGCCATTTGCACCTGACCGCCGAGCAGATCCTGATTCGCGGCGGCAGCGTTTTTATACGGCACATGCACAATATCGAGGTTGAGACGCTGCTTCAACAACTCAATCGCCAGATGCTGCGGCGTGCCGTTGCCGGGCGAGCCGTAGTTGATCTTGCCGGGGCGCGCTTTTACCTGCGCAACGAGTTCGTCGAGCGTCTTCACCGGCAACGCCGTAGCATTGACCACCAGCGCAAGGTTGCCAGTGGCGAGCTTGCCCATTGCGGTGAAGTCGTTCACCGGGTCGTAAGGCAGATTTTTGTACAAGGCCGGCGTGATGACGAAAGTGTTAACCGTGATCATCAAAGTATGGCCGTTGGGCTGCGCTTTGGCGACAACGTCAGCGCCGAGGTTGCCGGAGGCGCCGGGTTTGTTCTCGACGATCACGCCTTGACCCAGGCGCTCGGCCAGCTTGGGTGAGAGTGTGCGCGCGATGATGTCGATGCCGGTGCCGGGGGCGTAGGGCACGACGAGGGTGACCGGGCGCTGCGGCCAAGTTTGCGCGAGGGAAGGTTGCGCAATAGCGAAGCCTGCAAACAGCGCGGCGGCAAACACCGTTGAAAACAACGAACGATTGAACATGATTCAATTCTCCTTGCGAGCCACGCCGCCGGCCGGTGTGCCGAGCAGCTTCAACGCATTCTCAAAATAGATTTTCTTGCGATCCGCCTCAGAGAGTTTCAAATCCTCGACTGAGCGGATCCCTTCGCGGATGTACATCGGCCCTTCTTCCGGATCGAACGGGCAATCGCTGGCGAACACGACCTTGTCCGCGCCAAAAAAATCCAGCCCGCAACGCAGCGCAGATGACGAGCCACCCAACACCGTGTCGGCATAAAACATTTTGAAATACTCAATCGGCTTTTTCGCCATACGTTTCAAAATCGCCTCGTAGTTGTCACCCGAACTGCGGCTGCCGAGCTGGGCCCACAGCGTATCCATCCGGCCGGCAAAATACGGCGCCATTGCGCCGCAGTGATGGGTGACGACG
The DNA here is from genome assembly GCA_043775155.1 of Burkholderiales bacterium. Classification (GTDB taxonomy): domain Bacteria; phylum Pseudomonadota; class Gammaproteobacteria; order Burkholderiales; family JAEUOS01; genus CANJDH01. Next base: position 4,584 of record JAYVSR010000105.1, read on the forward strand.
CGCAGTTCGGGCAAACGCTCCAATAGACCGGAGAACACGATGCGCGCCATGGCGACGCTGGTCTCATACGGCCAGCCGAGCACCTGCCAGATTTCGTATTTCGACTTATCTTCACTCGGGTAATCGGGGCGTGAACCGGGGCGGATCGGATGCATCCACACCGGCATGCCGTATTTCACCGTCACACGCTCCCACACCGGAAAAAATGCTTCTTCGTCGAGCGGACGGCCATTCACGCTGGTCGCCAACTGAATCCCGCGCGCTCCGAGTTGCGTGATTGCGCGATCCATTTCTTCGAGCGCAGCGGGGACGTTGTTCATCGGCAGGGTCGCCACAAACGCAGGGAATTTGTCCGGCCATTTGGCGACCATCGCGGCCATGCCGTCGTTCGCCACGCGAGCAAATCCTGGTGACAGATCGGGGCCGCCCAGTGCTTCGGGCGGCGGCAGTGCCAGCGTGAGCACCTGCTGCACTTCAGGCCAGGCATTCAACATCTCGACGCGTGCTTCGATGTCCCACAGCATGCGCAAGTTGGTCATGCGCTTGACAATGCCAGTGTCCTTCGAATGCGTCTGAAGCAATTCAAGGTATTCACGCGGCATCACGTGATTGAAGATGTCGATTTTTTTCATGCGAATTTCAAGGCGTTCTCTGGTGAGGCCGCAGTGTCACTTGTGGCGCGGGTTGGTGTCAATGACGCGGGTTGGATCGGCGGCCAGAAGCGGAGAAGTTCAGTGCTATCCTCGCGCCTCACGCGCGGTCGGCAATTGCGGGACACTTCCGCCCCCGATCCTGGTTTGATCACTGCTTGATCACTGCTTGATCACTGCTTGATTACTATTGAATCGCCGTTGAATCACGCTGCCGTCGTATTCCAATCTCTCATCGCCCTTCATGCATCCATTTCGTTTTCGTGCGGCCTTCTTTTTTGCCTGCCTCGTCACTGCCGCGCCGCCGTCCTTTGCGCAGGATACAGTGGCACCGGCCACAACGAAGGGTGATGACGCCGCTTTCTTGCGCGGCATGAAAGCGAAATCACAAAAGCAAATTCCGCTCGCGCTCAAAGAGTTTCTCACCGCCGCTGAATCCGGTCACGCCGATGCGCAGCATTTGCTCGGCCTGATCTATTTGCGCGGCGACGGCGTCAAGCCCGACGCCAAGCAGGCGGTGATCTGGTTTGAAGAAGCGCTGGCGCGTAACCACCCGCTCGCCGCCACCACGCTCGGCGAAATGCATGAGCAGGGCAATGGCATTCCGAAAAACGCCACGCGCGCCGCAGCGCTCTACGAGAAAGCCGCTGTGATCGGCTTTCCGCCTGCGCAGACCAAGCTCGGCGCGCTGTATGAGCACGGCACCGGCGTGACACAAAACCCGCACACCGCGCTCGACTGGTATTCGATTGCCGCCGCGCAAGGCTATTGGGACGCACAGCACCGCCTCGGCAAGATGCTCAAAGAAGGCAAGACCAACGAGGTCGAATACGCAGAGGCGGTGCGCCTGTTTGCCGAATCGGCGAAAGCGGGCAACTCCTACGCCAAGGTCTCGCTGGGAGAAATGTATGAGGATGGCCTCGGTGTGAAAGCGGACCGTAACCAAGCGGCGGCGCTGTATCGCGAAGCGGTCAAGGACGGCGAACCGGCCGGCAAACGCAAACTCGCCGAGCTCATGTCCGGCAAGAAAAGAACGCCAGTCGTGATGGTCACGAAGGCAGTGGCGGCGAAGCATGCGGTGGCAAGAGCACCGATGACACCAGCAGCACCAATCACACCAGCGGAGAAAAAATGATCATGGCACTCAACGAAACGCATGATCCGAAATTGACCAGTTGGGTGGCTTCCGGCAACGCCGCCGGCGCGGACTTCACCATGCAGAATTTGCCCTACGGTGCATTCCGCCGCACGGGCGAAAAAGGCGGCGGCGCTTATCGCATCGGCGTGGCCATCGGCGATCAAATTCTTGACCTGCGGGCGGCGTTTGGCGCAGGAGCATTTGAAGGCGCCGCGAAAGACGCTGCCGCGCTGCTGCAAGGCGCGACACTCAATGCCTTCATGGGCGCAGGCCCAGCGGCGTGGAGCGCAGTGCGCCTCGGGTTATCACGCGCACTGCGCGCCGGCAGCACGCACGCAACCACGCTCGCCAGCGCACTCGTGCCACAGATTGATGCCGAACTCACCGTGCCAGCGCAAATCGGTGACTACACCGACTTTTTCACTTCGATCCATCACGCCACCACGGTGGGCAAATTATTCCGCCCCGACAACCCGTTGATGCCGAACTACAAGTACGTGCCGATTGCGTATCACGGCCGCGCGTCGTCCATCGTCGCCTCCGGGCATAACTTTCCGCGCCCGATGGGTCAGACCAAACCGGCCACGCCGCCGGACGCTGCACCGGTATTTACCGCCAGCAAACGTCTCGACTACGAACTCGAACTAGCGGTGTGGGCCGGCACGGGCAACGCGCAAGGCACGCGCGTGGGCATCGACAGCGCCGGGCAACACGCGTTCGGCATGTGTCTCTTGAATGACTGGTCAGCACGCGACATCCAAGCGTGGGAATACCAGCCGCTCGGCCCCTTCCTCGGCAAAAGTTTTTGCTCCTCGATTTCACCCTGGGTCGTGACGATGGAAGCGCTCGAACCGTTCCGCACCGTTTGGTCGCGACCGGACGGCGATCCACAACCGCTCGCCTACCTCGACTCGGCAGACAACCGCGCGCGCGGCGCCATCGATATCGCCGTCGAAGCGTGGATGCAGACTTCACAGATGCGCGCTGCGGGTGCCACCGCACATCGCCTCTCGCTAACAAGTTTCAAACACGCCTACTGGACCATCGCGCAAATGATCGCGCACCACACCAGCGGCGGCTGCAACTTGCAACCTGGCGATTTGCTCGGCACTGGCACCCAGTCCGGCCCCACTGCGGCCGAGGCCGGCTCAATGCTTGAGCTCTCGGCCGGCGGCAAGCAGCCGATCTCACTGCCCGGTGCCCAGACCCGTACGTTCATTGAAGATGGCGACACCGTCACGCTCACGGCGCATTGCGAAAAAGCCGGTGCTGCGCGCGTCGGATTCGGCGAGTGTGCGGGAACCGTGCTGGCGGCGGTGTAGCCAATAAGCCAAAGGTGTTGCCACACGTGAGTGGCAACACGTTTGGCGTCAGCGCACTCCCGCTCCACCGCTATCGCAAGAACTGCGCTTTGCCAAGCGCCCTCGGGAGCGCGCATCGCCCGGCCCCGCACTGGCCGTCGTCATCGATGCGCATGGCGCACTGCGCGTGGCCTTGCTCGGCATTAGATCAGGCGCGCCGACCTGGACTCCCTGAAAGAACATCTCCGAAACCATTGGTGGGAGCGGTTCTTCAGCCAGAGCGGTTGGTCTATTTTCCTTTCCACACTGCTTTGCGTTTGCTCACAAACGCCTCGATGCCCTCAGCGGCGTCTTCCAGCGCGAGGTTGCAGGTCATGGTCTTGCCGGTAAAGTCGTAAGCGTTCGCGAGGCCCATTTCGGCTTGTTGGTAGAACGCTTCTTTGCCCAGCGCAATCGCCGCGCTGCTCTTGGCGTTAATCGCAGCGGTAAATTTCGCCACCTCGGCATCGAGCGCTTCTGCTGCGACGACGCGGTTCACCAGACCCCACGAATGCGCGGTGGCAGCATCAATCGCATCGCCAGTGACCAGCATTTCCATCGCGCGCTTGCGCGCGACGTTGCGCACCACGCCGACTGCGGGGGTCGAGCAGAAGAGTCCGTTGTGAATCCCCGAAAGCGCGAACTTCGCCTCCGGCACCGTGACCGCGAGATCGCACGTCGACACCAGTTGGCAGCCCGCCGCAGCGGCGACGCCATGCACGCGGGCGATCACCGGTTGCGGCAAATACACAATCGCCAGCATCATCGCCGCGCAATCGTCGAACAACTTTTGCCGCCACGCGGCATCGGGGTACGCCTGAATTTCACGCATGTCGTGGCCGGCGCAGAAACCGCGCCCGGCGCCGGCGATGACGACAGCGCGTATCGAAGCGTCTTTCGCCACCACCGCGAGTTCGCTTGTGAGCGCGGCAATCATTGCCGACGACAGTGGGTTGAGGCGCTCACCGCGATTGAGCGTCAATGTGGCGGTGCCGTCGTGGTCTGCGCGCAGCACCATCGGCGCATCGGCTGGCGTGATGTGGGCGGGAAGTTTTTCTGGAGCGTTCATGAAATTCTCCTTCTGTTCAAACAAGCAATGAAGCGCCGCTCAACTTTGCCAGCTTTTTGTCGAACGTAATCAACTCAGCCTGCCGGGACCGTGCGGCCGCAAGAATCAGGCAGTCGGCAAAGTCGGCATTCGAGCCAGAATATAGTGCCAGCGCGAGTGATGCGATTTGCGGGCGTTCCATGACGAAGCAGCGATGTGCAAGCAGCGTGCTGAGCACATCGCTCACGCTCTTGCGTGTCAGGCCGTTCGCGCCGCGCATCACCCAGGTCAATTCTGCAAGCACCACCTCGGGCACCAGCAGCTC
>JAYVSR010000106.1:0-9668 GCA_043775155.1 Burkholderiales bacterium
TGCAGGCAGCGCTCCCACGCATCGCGAAAGCGGTTAGGCCATTTGCCGGGATAACAATTGCGTTTGTGCCAGATATATTCCTCGGTCCACAGCCAGCCCTGCTTGCGTAACGCAAGGATGAGTTCAAGTACGTACGTCGAGCGTTCACCTTCAACCACTTTTTCTTTAATGTTCAATACGAACGAGCCGGTGGGCTTGAGCACGCGCAAAAATTCCGCCGAACGCGGGAGAAACCAATCGACATAATCGTCCGGCTTGATGCCGCCGTAGGTTTGCTTGCGGCTGTCGGCGTAGGGAGGCGAGGTGACAATCAAATCAACGCTGTCGGCATTTTGCCGCGCCAACTGGTCGAGACAGTCGCCCTGCTTAATAAAGGTGCTGATAGACATGGCCAAGTGATTGGTGATTGGTGATTGTATGTTTGTACAGTTTACCGGAAGCGAGACGCGGTACTCTCAAATTGGCGGCAGACGATACGCTACCGCCCGCTCTCAAAAAAATCAATCATCTCGCGCCCAAGCAATTCCTCACCCGTGTTGAAGTGCGCGACGATCGAGATATGGTTGTGCAGTGGCAAGCGCAAATACCGTGGCGAGTGACGGCGGATCACTGCGATGCGATGGGCGAATTCGAGGCCGTATAGATCGAGCAGCGGGTTTTCGTATTCGGCGTTGACGGTGAACACTGGCATTTTTGTGGCCGGGTTTTGCGCGGTGATGTGGTGGAGCGGCGAACGCTTTTCGTAGAGCGATTCGTCCGCGCCGAAATAGGCGCGCACGCCGGGGGCGTTGGGGTTTTCTGGAAGCACGTCGGCGGCGAGGCGCGCTGAGATCAGCACGATGCCCGCGACATCGCGACCAAGATAGCCCGCTGCCGGGTCGTAGGCGTAGGTCGCCACATGCGTGCCGCCAGCCGAGTGGCCGATGACAAAAATGGTTTCGCCATCGCCGCCGTATTGCGCGATGTTTTGTTTGACCCAGGCGATGCTCGATGCGAGATCGTCGGCGCCGCCGGGGTAAGGCGCTTCGGGCGCGAGGCGGAACTCTATGTTGACGCCGATGTAGCCCTGGCGCGCAAACCAGATCAACACGTTGTCATAGACCTCGCTGCTGGCGCGCTTGTCGCCGCGCACGAAGGCGCCGCCGTGGACGAACATCACGACTGGTGCCCGCTTCCCACCTGTGCCTGCTGCATCAGGCTGAAAAATATCCAGAATCTGGCGCGGATGCGCGCCGTACGCAACATCACGCGTGATCGTCACGCCCGCCTTGGGTGCGGCCGCGAGCAGCGGATCATATGCCTGCAACACGATGTCACGGTGCGTCTGAATATCGCTGCCCCAGATCGGGCCGATACGCTGCATTTCAGCTTGCGCAGCGGCGGGGAGGAAGGCGTGTGAATTGGACATGATGGACTGAAATTTTATTTTTCTAACGGCAGGAGAGTGGCTCCCACCAACGTTTTCGTTCATAAAAATGACCGAAACCCGCTCGCACCAACGGTTTTCAGCCATTGCACTTTTGGATTTTTCGCTTTGCGCAGCAGCGCAATTCTCCGCTTGCGGCATTGGCTAAGTTTAAGTCATCATAGCGGCGGGAGCAGTAAAAACACGGAGACAAACATGACTACCGGCTACTTCATCACTGGCGCGTCCGGCTTCATCGGCAAGCGTCTGGTCAAAAAAATCCTTGCGCGCGCGAACACCACGGTGTATTTCCTCTCGCGCGCCACTGGCGCCAAAGGCGACAAGCAGCGCGCTGCTTTGATGGAGTATTGGGGGCTGGGTGCCGAGGGGGCGCACCCGCGCGCGGTCGCCGTGATGGGCGATATGACGCAGGCTGATTTGGGTGTCTCCGCGGCTGACCGCAAAAAGCTTACCGGCAAGGTGCAGCACTTTGCCCACCTCGCCGCGATCTACGATTTGAAAGCCACTGCCGAAGAGCAGCAGGCCGGCAACATCGACGGCACCCGCCACGCGGTGCAGTTTGCCAATGGCATCAAGGCGGGAAAATTTCATCATGTCTCGTCGATCGCCGCTGCCGGTCTGTATGAGGGCGTGTGGCGCGAAGACATGTTTGACGAGGCCGAGAACCTCGACCATCCTTACTTCGCCACCAAGCACGATTCCGAAGGCATCGCGCGCAAGGAGTGTGAAATGCCGTGGCGCGTGTATCGCCCCGGCATGGTGGTGGGCGACTCGAAATCTGGCGAGATGGACAAGGTGGACGGCCCGTACTATTTCTTCAAGCTGATCCAAAAGATGCGCAAGTATTTGCCGTCGTGGATGCCGACCATCGGCATCGAGGGCGGGCGCATCAACATCGTGCCGGTCGATTTCGTCGTCGATGCGATGGATCACATCATGCACATGGAGAAAGGCGACGGCAAAGCGTTCCATCTCACCGACCCGAACCCGCATCGCGTCGGTGATGTGCTGAACATTTTTTGCAAGGCCGCACATGCGCCACGGATGGAGATTCGGATCAACGCGGCGTTGTTCGGCTTCATCCCGCGCGGCATCAAAAAGAGCGTGATGTCGCTGACCCCGGCAGTACGCATCCGCAACGCCGTGATGAAAGACCTCGCGCTGCCCGAAGAAATGATGCAGTTCGTCAACTACCCGACGCGCTTCGATTCACGCGAGACCGAAAAAGCCTTGAAGGGCACCGGCATTGCCTGCCCCAACCTCGACAGTTACGCCTGGGTGCTGTGGGATTACTGGGAACGTCATCTCGACCCCGATCTGTTTATCGACCGCACGCTCAAAGGCAAGGTCAAAGGCAAGGTTGTAATGGTCACCGGCGGCTCGTCCGGCATTGGGCTGGCGGCGGCGAAGAAGCTGGTCGAAGCCGGTGCCATCGTGGTGATCGTCGCACGTGACAAGGAGAAACTGGCGATTGCGCAGCGCGAAATCGAAGAATGCGCGAAGAACGGCGGCCGCGTCTTTACTTACTCGGCGGATGTGGGCGACGAAAAAGCTTGTGCTGAATTTGCGGCGGTGGTGAACGAGAAGCACGGCGGCGTCGACATTCTGATCAACAACGCCGGACGCTCGATCCGTCGCGCGATTGAAAACAGCTACGAGCGCTTCCACGATTTCGAGCGCACCATGAGCGTCAACTACTTTGGCGCGCTGCGCGTGACGATGGCGTTTTTGCCCGGCATGCAAAAGAAACGCAAAGGCCATGTGCTGAATATCTCCTCGATTGGCGTGTTGACCAACGCGCCGCGCTTCTCGGCCTATGTCGCGTCCAAGGCGGCGCTCGATGCGTTCACCCGCTGCGCCGCGTCCGAATTTGCCGACACCGGCATCAAGTTCACCACCATCAACATGCCGCTGGTACGCACCCCGATGATCGCGCCGACCAAGCTCTACGCCAACGTGCCGGTGCTGGCACCGGAAGAAGCGGCTGATTTGATCTGCAACGCCATCGTGTATGAGCCAGTGCGGGTTGCCACCCGCATGGGCATTTTTGGTGAAGTGCTGCACGCGCTGTTGCCGCGGATCGCGCAGATTGTGATGAACACCTCGTTCCGCATGTTTCCGGATTCGGACGCGGCGAAGGTGAAAGACCCGAACGCCAAGGCCGCCGCACCGTCGGCGGATCAGGTAGCATTCCAGCAGTTACTTAAGGGGATTCATTTCTGATGACAACACTTTTTCACAGCGTGACGAGCGGCAAAATCAGTACGTTCAGCGCTTTGCTCGCACCCGCTGCCGCGCTCGCTCTGGCGGCGGTTCCAGCCCAGGCGCAGGCTCCCAAAACGCAGATGTATCGCTGCGGCAATACGTTTCAATCGACCCCGTGCGGTGGTGCCGATGGCAAAAACCAGGGTTCCGAAAGCGCCAAAAAAGCCGCCGAACGCGCCTGCGCGCAGCGTGGCTCGGACGCGCGTACCGTGACAGCCGCGCGTGACGCCGGCAACACCCAAGCCACGCTCATCGCCGCGGTCAACCGCAAGACCGTTCCGTTCGATAAAAAACTGGCAGAAAGACAGTTGATTGAGGAGGTGTTCCGCTTTAAAGGCACGCCGGATGAAGCAGCGGCCAAATTTGAAGCCGCCTGCGTCGCCGAGAAAAAACCGTAGCGCTGGCGCGGCCCTCGCGTAGAGCCAGCACTACACTCACACTAGCTAGTGATACCGCCCGCCAGTCAACTCGGCTAGCACCGTCTCAGTCACCCGCCGCGCCAACGGCAGGCTGATGTGTCCGATGCCTTCGAGCACGACATTGCGCGCGCCATCGAGATGCGCTGACAACTGCGGTGCGACCACGTTGTCATCAGACGAATAGACCGACACCAGCGGGCATGGCCATGATCCTCGTTCGTCCGCCGCGAGCTGCTCAAGCCAAGCGCTATGCCAACGCATTTGCTTACCGTTCGCGCTGATCTCGAAGCGCGCCAGCTCGGTGCCATGATGGGGTGAGCCGAGCGTGATCACTTTTGCCACACCGGTGTGCGCCTGTCGCTGCGCGCAAGCGCGCAAATAGGCGCGCGCCGCGAGGCCGCCCATGCTGTGGCCCACCAGCACCACTTCGGCTGCGCCGGTGGCTGCGCGAATCGTCGCAATGCGTGCAGCAATCGATGCGGCGTAGTCGTCGATGCTCGCATACACTGGCTCTAAATTTATCGTATACACGCCGAAACCCTTGTCCACCAAGGCTCTCCAGAGCCTCCACAGCGCCCCGGCATTGTTGACGTAGCCGTGAATCAGCAACACTGGCACGCTCTCGCTCCGCTTCGCTGCTACCGCGCGCGGCATCAACCAGCGCTCCAGCGGCATGGCGAACAGGAACACCGACCAAGCGGCGGCGATTTCGCCGCTCCACAGCATCAGCCGGCCGGCGATGTGCAGCGGGCCAACGCCGCCGGGACGTTGCGGACGTGGACTCGCATGGCGATGCGCCAGCACAAACGTGATGCCGATAGCACCGGCAATCAGCGCCAGCAAGCCGCCGACGCCAGCCAGAGCGGCGATCAGCAAACCGATGAGACTTACGGCGATTGCAAGCATGATCAGATGGTACCGCGGGCACCGTGCCACATCATGCATGGCGGCGTAAAATCAGCGCAAGGATTTTCGCGTGGCGATGGAATGTCGAGAGGGACGGCAGTGTTTCCTTTTGTTAAGGAGGAACTCCCAATGAAAACTTACCGAGCAATACTTAGCCTAGCCGGGTTGATCGGAATGGCAGGCTGCGCTTCCTACAGCGGCTCCAGCCTGATTCCAGGGCAATCCTCGCAAGCGGAGGCACGTGCATTGATGGGCGAGCCAGCTGGCAAATATGCCGCGCCGGCGAGTGAAGCGTATACCGAGTCTTGGGAGTATCCGCGCGGGCCGGCCGGGCGGCACACATTTATGGCGCGCTTTGACAATGCCGGCAAACTGGTGGCGATAGATCAGGTGCTGACAGTGCAGACGGTTGCCAAGATCAAAATTGGCAGCGCCAAACGTAACGACGTGCTGGCCTTGCTTGGGCACCCCGGCCGCGTCGCGCCGGATCGCCAAGGTGGCGAATACTGGGACTACGCCGCTTACTCCGCAGACGGCGCGCCGCGCAAAATTCGTCTCATGGTGACCTTCGATAAAGACGGCATCGCCACCGCCGCAGGCGAATCTTACGACCCGGAGGACTTCAGCCCAAACGCGGACGGCGGTAGCAACCAGTAAAGCGGTAGCCGCCGCCGGCCATGGCCGGCAGCACATAGGTGTTGTGCGGGTTTGCTTAGAGCCATCGTGCCAACAATAATCTGAGATACGAGGCGCACAGTTGAATCGGAAAAGACTGCGCTGGCGAGACGTGCCGGAGGCCGTGCAATAATTCGCCGATGACCTCTTCTCGAAAACATGCGCTGTCCGGAAACCGTTGGTGGGAAAGGATCTTCGGCCGATTGCCTGATCTGCGGTTGATCGTAAAGTGGTTCAGCCTGTGGTTCAGCTTGTGGTTCGGGCTATGCGGCGGCATCGGGTTCGTAGCGAGCGTCGCCAATGCACAAACCGGCGCGCCCGATGGCAGCGCTAATCAAAGTGCGAATCACAACGCCAACAACGGCACCACCTGGCCGGCCCAGGTGCCACCCGCCGTCGCCGCCGCCCTGAAGGCCGCGCGCCTGCCAGCCGGCACGGTTGCGCTACACGTGCAGGAAACCGGCAGTGCCAAACCGCTGCTCTCCTTGAACCCTGATCAGGCGATGAACCCGGCCTCGGTGATCAAGCTCATCACCACCTACGCCGCGCTTGAATTGCTCGGCCCCAGCTATGTCTGGAAGACCGGCTTTTACGCCAATGGCGCAGTGCGTGGCGAGGTGCTCGATGGCGATCTGATCATCAAGGGATCGGGCGATCCGAAGCTCGCCCAGGAGCAGCTTTGGCTGGCGCTCAAGGCGGTGCGCGCCCGCGGGGTGCGCGAGATTCGTGGCAACCTGTTGCTTGACCGTAGCGGGTTCGACGCCAGTGGCTTTGATCCGGCCAAATTTGATGGCGACCCGCTGCGCGCCTACAACGCCGGGCCGGACGCGTTGCTGATCAACTTCAAGGCATTCGCGCTCACCTTTGCGCCAGATGACTCTGCGGCCACCGTCAACGTCAGTGCCGAGCCGCGCGGCATGGCGGTGCGCTCGGCGGTCAAACTCACGCCGGGCGCCTGTGTGGATTTTCGCGCCTATCCAGTGCGGGCGAAGATCGACGCCACTGGGATTGTGCTGACCGGCAATTACGCTGCGTCCTGCGGCGTCAAGACCTGGTGGCTGCATCCGTTTGAGCTGACCCACGCGCAGTACGCTGCGGCGGTGATCCGCCAACTGTGGAGCGAGGCTGGCGGCACTCTTACGGGCGAGGTGCGCGATGGCGCCGTGCCGGCCGGCGCCAAGCTGCTCTACGAAGCCGAGTCGCAGAGCCTGGCCGAAATCAGCCGCGACATCAATAAGTTTTCCAACAACGTGATGGCGCGACAACTGTTCCTGACGCTATCGGCCGAAACCCTCAAACTGGCTGGCCACCCCGAGCGCTCGGCGCGCGCCGTCAAGACCTGGCTCGCGGAGAAAAAAATCGGCGGTGATGAAGTGGTGCTGGAAAACGGCTCTGGCCTGTCGCGCATCGAGCGGGCGTCGTCCGCCACGCTCGGGCGCATGCTGGTGGCGGCGTATCGCAGCCCGGTGATGCCGGAGTTCATCGCGTCGATGCCGCTGGTGGCCTACGACGGCACCATGCGCCGCCGCTTGAAAACGCGCGACGTCGCCGGGCAGGCGCACATCAAGACCGGATCGCTAAACGACGTGCGCTCGATCGCCGGCTACGTGCTGGCGGCGTCCGGCAAGCGTTATGCCGTCGTGTTGATGGTCAATCACGCCAATGCGGGCGGTGCGCAGGCGGCGCAGGATGCGCTGCTGCAGTGGGTCTACGCCGAGGGCTGACCCAAGAATTGCTGGTAGGCCAAGCCGATCCCTTGCCGCAAATCCGTCTGCGCACTCCACCCCAACGCGGCCAAGCGCGATACATCGAGCAATTTTCTCGGCGTGCCGTCTGGCTTGGACGTGTCGTACACCACCTCGCCGTTAAACCCGGTGACCTGCATCACGATGTCAGCCAGTTCGCGGATCGTCACGTCGTCGCCGACGCCGATATTCAGGAACGGCCCGGCGTAGCCTTGCTGCATTAAAAATACGCAGGCATCGGCCAAGTCGTCGACATACAGAAACTCGCGCCGGGGAGTGCCGCTGCCCCACACCACCAGCTTGGCATCGCCACGCTCTTTGGCCTCGTGCGCCTTGCGGATCAAGGCCGGCAACACATGGCTGTTGGCCAGATCATAGTTGTCGTTCGGCCCGTAAAGATTGGTCGGCATCACGCTGATGTAGCTGCGGCCATATTGCCGCTGGTAGTTTTCGCACAGTTTGACGCCAGCGATTTTCGCCACTGCATAGGGCTCGTTGGTTTGTTCCAGCGGACCGGTCAACAGGTATTCCTCCTTGATCGGCTGCGGACAATCGCGCGGGTAAATGCAGCTTGATCCGAGCAACAGCAGGCGCTCAACCCCGGCCAAATGCGCGCCGTGGACGAGGTTTGTCTCGATCGCGAGGTTCTCGTAAATGAACTGTCCGCGGTAAGTGTTGTTCGCCTGGATGCCGCCCACTTTGGCGGCTGCGATAAACAGGTAGTCCGGTTTTTCGCGCGCCAAAAAATCAAATACGGCGGACTGGTCGAGCAGGTTCAGTTCGGCGCGGCTGCGGGTGACCAGGTTTGAATACCCGCTCGATTCAAGCTGGCGCACCAGCGCTGAGCCGACCATGCCGCGATGCCCGGCCACCATGATTTTGGCGCTGCGCGGTATGACTGGCGCGCCGTCACCTTGACGAACGCCGCTACTCCCGCCGTTACTACCGCCGTTACTACCATTGCCACTACTCATGGCGCTCGAACGCGGCGAAGCCGTGTTGCTTGATCAGCGCGTCACGCTCGGCGCCTTTCAAGTCTTCACGCACCATCTCGGTCACCAATTCGTGAAACGTGGTTTTGGGGGTCCAGCCGAGCTTCAGTTTCGCTTTGGTGGCGTCGCCAAGCAGAGTTTCTACTTCGGTCGGGCGGAAGTAGCGCGGGTCTACCCGCACCAGGGTGTTGCCATGCTGGTCGATGCCGGTTTCGTCCACTCCCGTACCCTGCCAGGTGATCTTGATCTCCAGTTCCGCCGCCGCGATTTCGACAAATTGGCGAACGCTGTATTGCACGCCGGTGGCGATGACGAAATCTTCTGGCACGTCCTGTTGCAACATCAGCCACTGCGCTTCGACATAGTCGCGCGCATGCCCCCAATCACGCAGCGATGACAAGTTGCCCAGATACAGGCTGTCCTGCAAACCGAGCTTGATCCGCGCCAGCGCGCGGGTGATCTTGCGGGTGACAAAGGTTTCGCCGCGCACCGGTGACTCATGGTTGAACAAGATGCCGTTGCAGGCATAGATGCCATAGGCTTCGCGGTAGTTGACGGTGATCCAATAGCCGTAGAGCTTGGCCACCGCATACGGGCTGCGCGGATAAAACGGCGTGGTCTCGGTTTGTGGCGTCTGTTGCACCAGTCCATACAACTCGGAACTGGAGGCTTGGTAGAAGCGGGTTTTTTTCTCCAGCCCCAACAGACGAATCGCCTCAAGGATGCGCAGGGTGCCAATGCCGTCGGCGTTAGCGGTGTACTCGGGCGTGTCAAAACTGACCGCCACATGGCTCATCGCGGCCAGGTTGTAAATCTCGTCCGGCTGCACCTCTTGAATGATGCGAATCAAATTGGTCGAGTCAGTTAAATCGCCGTGGTGCAAAATAAACCGGCGGCCAGACTGGTGCGGGTCTTCATACAAATGGTCGATCCGGTCGGTGTTGAGCAGCGACGACCGGCGCTTGACGCCGTGGACGATGTAGTCTTTGTTCAACAAGAACTCGGCCAGATACGAGCCATCCTGGCCGGTGATACCGGTGATCAGCGCAACCTTGCTCATGTGGTCCTGCCGTAGGTGTCTTCCAGGCGCACGATGTCGTCTTCCCCCAAATAACTGCCGGATTGAATTTCTACAATTTCCAGGTCTATTTTCCCCGGATTTTCGAGCCGGTGGATCGTGCCAAGCGGGATATAGGTTGACTCATTCTCGGCCAGCAAAATCGTCTCACCGCCGCGGGTC
>JAYVSR010000107.1:0-19162 GCA_043775155.1 Burkholderiales bacterium
GATGCGCGCTTCGAACCCTTTTTCGCCGCCGCAGAAAAACTCGGCGCGTCGATCTTCGTCCACGCGCTGCGCCCGATCGGGCAAGAGCGCATCGTCGGCGCGCTGTCCGAGCAGGCGATGGCGTTCCCGCTCGACATCGGCATGGCGGTCGCCACCATGATCACCGGCGGCATCGCGGCGAAACATCCGAACCTGCGCATCGCGTTCAGCCACGGCGGCGGCGCCTTCACCATGATGCTGCCGCGCATCGCCCACGCCTGGCGCATGACGCCGAAAGCAAAAGAGCAAATGCCCGAATCGCCCGAGGTGTATGCAAAGAAGTTTTTCTACGACTGCGTCGTGTTTGATCCGAAGCTGGTGCAACTGCTGATCGGCACTTATGGCGCGTCGCAGATTGTGGTTGGTAGCGACTATCCGTTCTCGATGGGTGAGATGGATCCGGTTGGGTTGCTTGAGCGCAGCGGGCTGGATGCGGCCACGATGAATGCAATTACCAGTGGGAATGCGAAGCGGTTTTTGGGGATTGCGTAAGTCGTACTTGACCGATAGGTGAGCCGTGCTGCCCCGGTACAACATCATTGCGTTCGGTCTGGCGCTGGTGCTTTTGGTATTGGCCTACGGCGGCGTTGTAAATCGGGAAACTATCGGCTTCGCCAGCGGTAGGCACAACGGTTTGGGTTACACGGCGTACGGTTGGGCGGCAGTGATTCTCGGAGCCAGTTACTTTTTGGCTGCGATTGCGGTGTTGCTGGGCTGGGGTTTTCCCCGTCTGGTCAGTCGAGTCGTATGGCTCGAACCTTCGCGTGATTTGGTATTTTTTGTTGCGGCGGTCTGCTTCGTAGCCGGCACCTGGGAGGTGATTCGCGATTTTTTACCCATCATCCGTCCGTAGCAAAAGTAGCAGTGATTCGCAGCAAAATCGGCCAAGTACCTGATGTTGTTGTGTGTGGAAATTTCAGCCGTCTGGAGAGTCACTTCTGCTTAGCGGACATGCGGACGGGACAATGCGCAGTGGCGTAAAGTTCGCCCGGCGCCAACCCAAACCATCGCCCCGCCGCAAGTCAATCGAGAAGGAGCATTTCATGGCCGCTGTGCTCGACCTGCAAGCCGCACCCCGGCAATTCGTCGGACTGTTTCGCACCTTCGGCCCGGCCGGCCCGGCGTATCAGGTGCGCAGGCCACTGCACGCACTCGCCAACGGCGATTGGCTGATGGAAATCGAAGTACTGGAAAGTGGCGAAGTGCTCGAGTACAAAGCGTCCAGAATCACCAGCGATCCGGCGGCGAATTGAGACAGATGGCCCGCTGATCATCCGCGCGTTCCGGGTTGAACAGTGGTCTGATTTCACCGGGCTGCTTAAACGGCCTTGATATCAGCAATTAAATGCCGCGAGGAATAGTCGTGAAATCGTTGGTGGGTGCGGTTCTACAGTGTCCGATGGCCTGCAATCGTTGACATTTCTGCACGCCACTCAAGCGACATAAAAATCCCGCCCCGGAAAATACCCCATCTGGTTTTGCTCCGGATTGCGATTGACTAGATTCAAATGCCGCGCATACATCGGGTGCGTCAGGCTTCTCACTTCGTGCTGAATTTCAAACAGCGGCTCGCCGGTAGCGGGGTCAACGATTTGCTCGAAGCGGTATTGGTATTGATCGCTTTCTTCCGACACCAGGCTGCGGGCGTTTAACCAGGCGTGCGGGCCGCTGAAGTCGGTGACGTAAACCGCGAGGTGATGGCCGTCGTAAGGCGTGATCGGCTGATCGGTTTCGGTGAAGATCAACTCTTGCCCGATGCCCACCCTGGCGTGGGCTGCGGGGGTTGGGCCGCTGGTGTCTACCCGGGCCGGTGCCTTGATGACTTCGCGATAAAAACGCGCAATGCCGTCGGCGGCGCCGCGCTTGACCGGGAAATCAACATACGGAATGCCGAGCCGCAAGCTGGTGAACGGCACACCGGCCTGATGCACCCGCATGCGGTTGCCCCACGGGCAGGTCAGGAGCAGCGTGTCGCCCTCGTCGGTGTAAGTGAATTTGGTGTCTTTCAATTGCGGGCAGGCGCGCTTGAAGCGTGCGCGTACGCCGTCGAGGTTCGGTACCACCAGCCCGATCACGGCGCGAAACACTTGCGTTGGCCGGCGGTTCGGCATGTGAAATTGATTGCGGCCAAGATTGACCCACATGTTGAGATCGGTCACATGCATGTACGGGTCGCGCGTGAAGCCCAAGCCTTCGACGTAGAACAGCGTGGCTAAGCGCTGATCGGGAATCTGCACGTTGACGTGTTCCATCGAGATGATGTTGCCGATGTCTTCGGCGGTGCGCTCGAATTGAATTGCTTTTGTTTCCATGGTGGCCTCGTGCTGTGAGAGTTCAGATTTTGCGATGCAATCCAATTTATCTGATTGCCGGTGGCGGCTTCGACTCGTTATTTTGGTAGGCGGGTAGATGCCCTGCGAGCCGCTCTGGGAGCGGGTTTTAGCACTTCGCCCCAGTAGATTCTCGCATTGCCGAGGTGCTTTTCCGTCAACGCCACACCGGCACGCGCATTGCGCTGCTCTACCGCTTCGACAATCTTGCGATGATCCGCTGCCGAGCGCGCACCGCGTTTCGGATCGGCAAAAAAAGTGCGGCGGCGCGGCAACGTGAGGCAATAGAACGCATTGAGTACGCGCACCAGCACGCTGTTGTGGCTGGCACCGGCCAGCGCCAGATGAAACGCTTGATCGGATTCGACGATGTTGCCGCCTGCCGCAACAATCTGGTCGGTGTCATCGAGGATGCGCTTTAACGCAGCGAGGTCGGCTGCACTGTGGCGCGCGCAGGCGAGGCTGATCGCCTGGCACTCCAGCGGCAGGCGTACCTCCATTGATTCAGCCACTTCGGTGGCGGTAGGTGCGGCACCGGCTTCGGACAGCAGTACGGTGGTTTCAAAACTGCTCTCCAGCCCGAGGCTCTTGACGTAAATGCCGGAGTTAGGTCGCGCTTCGACGGCGCGCAGCGACGTGAGGCTGGCGAGGGCTTCACGCAGGGCGTTGCGGCTGACGCTCAGGCGCTCCGCGAGCACGCGCTCGGCCGGCAGGCGTTCGCCCGGAGCCAAGCCGCGCTCGCGGATGAAGTCGAGCACGCGCCGCACCAGAAGATGTGCCGGATCAAGCGCGGCGGTTGTCCTGACTTGCGCGGCTTTTCCCGGTTTTGACGTGATCTTCTGTTTGCGCTTAAAATCTGGTACTACCAATTTGGCCCTACCAATTATTCGACAGCGGCCATTATGAGGGCGCGCGCATGAATCAGCAACCGGGTATTGAGTCTCACGTTGCCAATCCGATGGACTGGGCAATCATCGACGACACCGCGAACCACGTGTTTCGCGTGCATCGCCGCGCCTTCACCGACCCGCTGGTGCTGGAACTCGAGCGGCGCAATATCTTTGAGCGCTGCTGGCTTTATCTCGGGCATGAGTCGGAAGTCGAGGCATCAGGCAGCTTCGTTTCGCGCAAGGTAGCCGGTCGGCCGCTGATTTTTAATCGCGACCAGGACGGCGTGCTGCGGGTGTTCTACAACGCTTGCATGCATCGCGGCGCGACCGTGTGCCGCGAGCCGTCAGGGCGGACGCGCAACTACACCTGCCCGTATCACGGCTGGGTCTACGGCATGGACGGCAAACTGAAGGATCAGCCGCTGCCCGGCTCCTACGCGCCGGCCTGCAACGCCAATGGCGAACTCAATTTGAAGCCGGTGCAACAGTTTTCGAGCTTCAAGGGTTTTGTGTTCGTCAACTTCGATGCGGGTGCTGATTCGCTGGAGAATTACCTCGGCGGTGCATGCGAATACCTTGAGCTTGCTTCGCTGCAAAGCGAGGCGGGCATGACGATCCTGCCCGGCACGCAGTCGTACAGCGCGCGCGCAAACTGGAAGCTGCTGCAGGAGAACAGCGCCGACGGCTATCACGCCGACACCACGCACGCGAGCTATATGGACTACATCAAGAACCGTGAAGGCGGTGTGCTCAATTTGTATTCGGCGCGCGGGTTTGGGCGGGTGCGCAACTTGGGCAACGGCCACAGCGTGTCGGAGTCGCTCAACGGCACGCCGTGGGGCCGGCCCACCGCGCGGCCGATGCCGTCGTGGGGGCCAGAGGTGGCGGCTGAGTTGGCGGAGGTACACAGCCGCATGGTGGCGCGCCTGGGCGAAGAGAAGGCGACCTTCATTTGTCACGGTGACCGCAACCTGCTGATCTTTCCCAACCTCGTGGTCAACGATGTCGGTGCGTTGACGGTTCGCACCTTTTATCCGCAGGAGCCGGGCTACTTCGAGATCAGCGCCTGGGCGCTGGCACCGAAGGATGAGTCGGCGCGGATTCGCGATTTGCGCATGCGCAATTTTTTGGAGTTTCTTGGGCCAGGCGGTTTTGCCACGCCGGACGATCAGGAGATGCTGGAGTTGTGCCACAAGGGTTACATGGCGACCGGCGCAGGCGCCTTTGGTGGCGGGGGGCCGGAGTGGAACGACATTTCGCGCGGCATGAAAGATGAAAACGGCGCGGCACCGGCCAAGCAGGACGAATTGCAGATGCGCACGTTTTGGCGCAAGTGGAAGGCGATGATGGGGGCGGGGGGTGCGTCTGGTGCGTCCAGTGGGTCCGGTGCGCCAGGCGCGCAAGGCGCAGCGCCCGGCAGCGCTGCGGCGAAATCGATCCCGATCAAGGTGGCGGCATGAGCGGCGCAATGGTTACGCCCGCGCCGGTGACGTCCAATGCGGTAACGCGCGCCGCAGTGGAAGACTTTCTCTACGCCGAAGCCGACCTGCTCGACAACTGGCAGCTCGAAGAGTGGGCCGCGCTCTTCACCGATGACGGCCAGTATTGGGTGCCGTCCACCGATGCACCGCCGGACGCCGACCCGCGTCAGACACTGTTCCTGATTTATGACGACCGCCATCGCATCGGTGAGCGCGCCAAGCGCCTGTTGAAAAAATCGGCGCATGCCGAGTTTCCGCATTCGCGTACCCGGCATTTGATCAGCAATGTGCGCCTGCATGCAGCGGGCAATGGCTTGCGCGAAGGCGACGTGCGCGTCACCTGCAACTTCGTTGTCTACCGCTCGAAGAATGGCGTGAACGATATTTATCCGGGCCACAGCATTTATGATCTGGTGCCAGATGGCGGCGCGTTTCGCATCCCGTTTCGCATCCGCTTAAAGCGCGCCGTCCTCGATGTCGATACCTTGCGCCCGCAAGGCAAAGTCAGCATCGTTCTTTAACTGATTCCGAAAAATACTCATGTCTGAAAAAATGTTTGCCGGCCAGGTCGCCATCGTCACCGGTGCGGGCAAGGGTACCGGCGGTGTCGGTCAAGCGCTGGCGCTGCGCCTCGCGCAAGGCGGTGCGAAGGTGATGGTGGCCGACGTTGACCTCAAGGTGGCCGAAACGGCGGCCGAGGTGAAAGCGGCTACCGGCAGCGACACCCTGTATCACACCGGCTCCCTGGCTGACGAGAACACCGTGAAAGCCATGGTGGGAGCCACTCTTGGCGCATGGGGCCGAATCGACATCCTGATCAACAACGCCGGCGGCGGCATCATCAAACCATTTTTGGAGCACGATGCGGCGAGTTTCACCGAAACCATCGCGCGCAATTTGTGGACCGCGATCTGGTGTTGCCACAAGGTGTTGCCGTCGATGGTGGCGCAAAACTATGGCCGCATCGTCAACATCGGCGCCGACTCGTTGCGCACCGGTATCCCGAATCACGCGGGCTACAACGCCGCCAAGGGCGGGGTGATCGGCATGAGCGTGGCGCTGGCGCGCGACTTCGCCGCCAACAACATCACCATCAACACGGTGTCGCCGTGCCTGATCAACACGCCGCGCTTTCGCGCGCTGCGTGAGACCGACCCCAAGCTCGCGCGCAAGTTTGAAGAGGTGATCCCGAAAGGGCGCGGCGTCGAGATCGACGAAGTGGTGGATGTCGTATGCTTTCTCGCCCGGCGTGAGAGTGGCTTCATCACTGGGCAGGAAATCAGTATCAATGGCGGCAGTGCGATGCCATGAGCGCAACCGTGCGATTCGCCAAGTTCAGCAGCGCGATTCGCCAAGCGCGATAGTGCGATTCACTGGGCGCAGCAACGCAATCCCCTGACACTTCAATACGGAGGCACGATGACGAGACGACTGGTTCACCTTTTTGCTGTGGCCTGGCTTGCCCTCGTGGCAGGCGTGGTGTTGGCGCAGGCCTACCCCAACCGGCCAATCCGCATCGTCGTGCCGTACCCGGCGGGCGGCGCGACTGATCAAATGGCGCGCATCGTGCAGCAGCCGCTGGCGGAGATTCTCGGCCAACCGGTGATCATCGACAACCGCGCTGGCGCGGCCGGTGCGATTGGTGTCGAAGCCGTCGCCCGCGCCGCGCCCGATGGCTATACGTTGGTGTTCGGCAACTCGGGGCCGAACTCGATGGGGCCGGCGATCAAGAAAACGCCGTATGACCCGATCAAGGATCTCGCGCCGGTCTCGCACGTCACCGTGTTGCCCTTGTATCTCGCAGTCCACCCGTCGATGCCGGTCAACAACACGCGCGAACTCATCGCGCTGGTCAAAGCCAATCCCGGAAAATACAACTACGGCTCGGTCGGCATCGGCTCGGCTTCGCATTTGATCGGCGAGTATTTCAATTTTGTTACCGGCATGAAGGCAACGCACGTGCCTTACAAAGGCGGCGCGCCGGCGATGATCGGTTTCATCGGCGGCGAAGTGCAATTCATGTTTATGACCGGGCTGGACGGCTTGCCGCATGCGCGCGCCGGCAAACTGAAAATTCTCGCCATCGCCACCGACAAACCCACCGATCTCGCGCCCGGCGTGCCAACCGTGGCCGAGGCGGTGCCGGGCTTCAACGGCACCGTGTGGTTCGGCCTGCTCGCGCCGGCCGGCACACCGTCTGAGGTGATCAACAAGATTCAAGCGGCGGTGGCGCAGGCGGTGACGCGGCCGAATGTGAAGAAGTCGTTAAACGATTTGTCGGCCGACGCGGTGAGCAACACGCCGGATGAATTCGCGCGCAGCATCGCAGCCGAATTGGCGCAGTGGACAAAACTGGTCAAAGAGTCGGGCGCGAAGTTTGAATGAACGCGTAAGGAATACTCAATGAATATCCGCTACCAAAAACTCGGCTACGTCGCGCTTAACGTCACTGATCTCGAACGCTCAGTGGGTTTTTATCGCGACACGCTGGGCTTGCAGGATGTCGGGCGCGATGCGGCTTCGAGCATTGCACCCGACACCCATCACTTCCGCTGCTCCACCGATCATCACAACATCATGCTCTGCGCCGGCAGCGCGCCGGGGCTGAAGCGCATCGGCTTCGAGATGGAAAGCCGCGTTGACTTGGAGCGTTTGTTCGAGCGCTTGCAACACAAGGGACTCAAAGTGTGGGACGTACCGGCCGAAGAATGCGCGGCCCTGCATCAAGGCAAGAGCATCCGCATGATGGAACCCTTCACCGGCGCGACCTTCGAGTTTTACGAGTCGATGCGCGAGTTCGGCGGCCAACCTTATGTTCACACCGTGGCGAAAATTCAGCGTCTCGGCCACACCGTGCTGCGTACGCCCGACTACGCCGAGGCGGTCGCTTTTTTTACCGGCGTGCTCAACTTCAAAGTGTCGGACAGCATTGAAGAGGCGGTCACCTTCATGCGCTGTTTTCCGAATCCGTTTCATCATTCGCTCGGCATCGGCAAAGGTAAAACGCGCGGCCTGCATCACGTCAACTTCATGGTCACCGAGGTGGACGACATCGGCCGCGCGATCTGGCGCTTCAATAACGAGAAGGTGGCCATCGTCAACGGGCCGGGGCGGCACCCGCCCTCGGGCAGCATGTTCCTCTACTTCCTCGACCCCGACGGCATGACGCTCGAATACAGCTTCGGCATGGAGGAGTTTCCCGAAGTCGCGCCGCGCAAACCGCGCGTGCTCGAATCGATCCGCGCGTCATTCGATTACTGGGGCGCACCGGTCGATCCGCGCAAGGCGGCGGTGGGGGAGATTGAGACGGCCTCGTTGCCCCGTGCGGTACCCAGCGCTGTTCCCGGTACGGTGCCGCAGTAACGCGCTTTCAAACTGCCACAAGAATGGCTCCTGGAGCGGGTCTTGGTGATCACTCCCTCTATAGACGCATGAAAGTTGTTCCATGAGCCAACCACTCGCACCATCACGACAAGTATTTCTCGACGAACAAAGCATCAGCGTTGTAGCACTCACCGAGCGCGCGCAACGCGCGGCGGGCGCACTCGCCGATATGGGAGTGAAGGAAGGCGACACCGTCGCGCTGCTGCTGCGCAACGACTTTGCCTTTGTCGAAGCCACCCTCGCCGCCGCGCAACTCGGCATTTATCTGGTGCCGATCAACTGGCACGGACAAGCGCCCGAGGTGCGCTATGTGCTCGACGATTGCGCGCCCAAGGTGCTGATCGGCCATGCTGATTTGTTGCAGGCGTTGGGGGATGCGCTGCCGATCGGGTTGCCCGTGGTGGCGGTGCCTGCCGCGTCCGCGGCGATCTCCGGTGCCGCCAGTGCTGCTGGTGTCGCCAGTGCCACCGGCTCCGCTACCGCGAACATCGCCAGCACCGCGCACCGCTTCATCGACTGGCACACCTGGCTCGCCGCCGCAACGCCCTGGAGTGGCGCGCCGCCAGCCACCCGCTCATCAATGATCTACACCTCCGGCACCACCGGCAAACCGAAAGGTGTGCGGCGCAAACCGGCCACGCCCGAGCAAGCGGCCGCCACCGCCGAGATGTTCAAGTGCGTCTACGGCGTGCGCCCCGGCATGCGCGCG
The DNA here is from genome assembly GCA_043775155.1 of Burkholderiales bacterium. Taxonomy (GTDB): domain Bacteria; phylum Pseudomonadota; class Gammaproteobacteria; order Burkholderiales; family JAEUOS01; genus CANJDH01. The sequence goes on from JAYVSR010000107.1 coordinate 8,834, forward strand.
CTGGTCAACGGGCCGCTGTATCACTCCTCGCCCAACGCCTTTATGCGCAATGGCTTCGCCCACGCAGAAGTATTCGTGATGCATTCGCGCTTCGACGCCGAAACCACGCTGGCCGCAATTGCGCGCCACCGCATCACCCATGCGGTGATGGTGCCGACCATGTTCGTCCGCCTGCTCAAACTACCGCCCGAAGTGCGCGCGCGCTACGACGTGAGCTCGCTCGAATGGGTCACCCACACCGGCGCGCCCTGCCCGATCGAAGTGAAAAAGGCGCTGATCGATTGGTGGGGGCCAGTGGTGGTCGAGACCTACGGCAGCACCGAAGCCGGCACCGCCACGGTCTGCTCGTCACACGACTGGCTCACGCGCCCCGGCACCGCAGGCCGGCCGACGCCCGGCACGCGCATCGTCCTCTACGGCGACGATGGCGCACCAGTACCCGACGGCGGCACCGGCGAAATCTACATGCGGGTGCCGTGCTACCCCGAGTTCACGTATCACAACAAGGCAGACAAACGCGCCGAGATCGAACGCGACGGCCTGATCAGTTGCGGCGACATCGGCTACCTGAAAGACGGTTATCTCTACCTGTGCGACCGCCGCAGCGACATGGTGATTTCCGGCGGCGTCAACATCTACCCGGCCGAAATCGAATCCGCGCTGGTGCAGTGTGACAAGGTGCGCGACTGCGCGGTGTTCGGCATTCCCGATGATGATCTCGGCGAAACGCTGGCGGCGGCGGTGGAGCTTGCGCCGGGCGCGAGCATGAGCGCCGAAGAGGTGAAGGAATTCCTGATGGCGCGCCTCGCCAAGTTCAAGGTGCCACGCACCGTCACCTTCCACGCCGCACTGCCGCGCGAGGACAGCGGCAAGATTTTCAAGCGGCGCTTGCGCGATCCTTATTGGGAGAAGGCGGGGCGGCGGATTTAACTGCTGGCCCGCGCCACTTTGCGCAAATTTAACGAGCGCGAGTTCTTTTGCTAGCCGGTCGCAACTACTGCTTCGGTTGCGCCAACAACGCCCTGTTGTTTGCAGTTAGCGGCATTAAGTAATTCACCGCTCCGATGATTCGGTTGTCCGCCACTGCGACGGTCTTGAGGGTCAGATAAGCATAACCGGCGGCGACCGCGTAATTTCCCACCACGACCATTTGGGCGTTGTACGATTTGGACAGGTCTCGCACGTCCCGAGACAACAACAACTCACCTGCACCTTCGCGGATATAGACATTGTTCCGCAGCCTCATCTCGACTACGTTGAATCCACTTTGTGTCATGCGTGTCGCAATCTGTTCGGAGATCAGTCGCCCGAAGCGTGAACTTTGATCCAGGGCGTCGAGATTGACAACTGTGGCCACCAAAACCGGGAGACTTTTGTCTACAGGAATTCCCGTGGTTGCAATCAGTTTGTCTACCGCTGAATAATTTGCCTGGGTGAATTCGCTTGTTTCAGCCGCCTGATAGGTCGGACCAGTTGCCGCACACGCTGTTAAGACAGCGGCACAAGTGAGCGCGATTAGTTTTTTCATTGTCCAGTCACCGTCATATTTCTTGTCTGAATTTGAATTGGCGGCGTGTACTCGTACATCCCGGAATCGGTATCAGCGACGTAATAGATACTCGTATTCCGCGCCAGAAACTGTCTCGCATCGCCTACGCTGGTAGTGATGATGATTTCGGTCTGCGGCGTCTCGCCTGTGGCAAATTCGGAACGGAACCAAGAGTACGCATCGGCGCTGGCTACCGCAGTTAACAGCACCGCACCTGCTGATGCTCGTGCTTGATGAAGTGCCCATACTCCGGCCGTCAATGCGGTCGCCACTCCGGCATGATTGTACTGAGGGCGATTCGCAGAAAAACGAACGGTTTGCGTATCAATTTCTACGTTTAGAGCGCCGCCCGGCGACTTTAGAACAGGAAACCCTTGACCGACCAAAGCTGAAATGAGTTGATTTGAAAACGCCCGATCGAAGGCGGTCTTGACCGTGGATTGATTCACAAAAAGCGGTTGCTTTTCCTTAATGCCGGCAGAAATTTGTTGCGCCACATCGTTTGCAATTGCATTCCAATGCGAAGCGGCCTGTAACTTCGGTTGCTTGGTAGAGGGGAAATTGGTGGCTACTGGCGCTTCGCTGTAGGGCGCAGCGCAACCACCCAGCATCACGAGACCGGCAAGCCCTGTTGCAACACGAGTTCTGATCATGCTATTTCCCTTCGATCTAGACATGCGAATTGGCAACCTATGGGCATAGGATAACGTAATTTTTTATCGTGTAGCGATAGTGTCAACCCCAAGCGGTAACGTCCGCATCTCCGGCCTGACTCGGGCCAACAGTACAACGCTTACTGCGTGAGGCGAGCGCTTGATTGGAAATGCAATCCGCTTACTTGACCGGGTTGCGTCCAGCTAAGATTGAATGCGCGAGGCCTTTATCGAGAGAGGGCGTGTAGTTGGATTTGAAACGCTTCGCTGCAGCATCCACTATCGCATCGTTCATCTCGCCCACAGAGTACGCTTTGGCCGGGCGTGGCAACACGCCGCGAAGTGCCGCAAACGAGAGCTTGGCTTTTTGAATCGTCATTTGCGACATTCACTGGCGGGTGAGTGCGCGGTGTGTGAAAAATACGCCTCAATTATTCGCGACAGTGCGAGCCGGGCTTCTGACCGGTCTCCATCTGTCAGCACCGCTGTGAGATATGCGGCGGCAAACGCCGTGTCGTGTTTCAGGGAGGCGATTGTGGCTTTTTCGTGCGGGATTTGAGCGGGGCTATGCGGCATGACGGCGTGCTATCAGTTGATGGGCCAGGTTCGTCTGATAAGAAAATTTTCCGTACACAACATTCGGTTGTGATGGCTTCGCGAAGGAACTGCTCAAAACAGCGAAGTCGTGATTTTCTTGAGCTTGGGCGCGCGCAACTTCCGCATGGCAGACATCTCTGCGGCATCCGGGAAATCGGCATCTATCGCCACCGGTAAAACGTCCTTCGCAGAGGAGGCCGCTTTTCGGCTGAGGCCAAGCGGCGCGGGCTTGGTGCTGCGTTTCGGCAGCGCGATTGAAAATACCATTTCTTTGGAAGTGCTCATGATCGTGCAAGGATACGGCGCTTCCATTTTCAGGTCAATCCCGATATTCCTTATCTTCGAAGAAGCGCTTGCACCAACGGTTTCCGGCCAGTTTTTGCAGAACCATGTTCGCAATTGCTGGCAATCATTCCCGGTGCAATGCCCGGCACGCCGCGCTCATGGCGCTACTTGTCATTGGGGCGGAGAATTGGCCTGCACGGCAAGCGCGTCAATCGCCTCGCGCGCCGTGACAATTGCAATCCCTTGGACACTGCCAAGCGGCAAGAGATCGCGCTTGTCTCCCGATACGATCAGTGCGGCTGAACCGGCGATGGCCGCAGCGATGACATGGTCATCATCCGGATCAGTGGGGACGATGCGGGGTGGCACGGCTGGCGCGGGGACGACAAGCGCCAGCCGGCGGACATCTTCCACAATTCCTGCCGCCGTAAGTCCGGCGCTGGAAAGACGTTCCGCAAATTTCTCCCGCGAGAGCACATCGAGCAATTCGGCGAGCAATATTTCGCTCGTGCAAAGTTCAAACTGGCCGGCCTTGGCTGCGTTGATCAATTGCCGGGGCAGGCCTCCACCCCACAGCAAGCCGGAGACCAGCAGGTTGGTGTCGAGAACAACACGCACCAGCACACGCTTAAGCGGTTTGGCGCGCGCGCCGGTCTTGGCGGGCGGCTTGAATTTCCGCTTCGATCTCGTCTTCGGAGAGCGGCGGCAAATTCAGTGCGTCGAGCTTGGCGAGGCCTTCTGTCAGCCGCTGTGCGGCAGCGGCGCGTTCTTCGCGCGCCGTCAGGAACTCAACAAAATCGATTACTTCAGCCACACGGCCAGGCGGCAGTTGCTTTAGCCGTTCTATCAATTTCGATTCGATCGCGGTCATGTAAACCTCCTCGGACATCGGCATCGCCATGTGCCGGGGAAGTATAGTGGAACCAATGTCGCGGCGATTCGACATCGTGGCCGCAGGTCTGAAGCAGTAATCACCGCATTTGCTAAGCCAGCGTAAACGTCGGCACCTTCGGCCCGCCATCACTGTCGCGAAACACCACCTTCACGCGCGCGCCAATCCGGATCGCATCCAGATCGCAATCGACGATGTTGGTCATCATCGTCACGCCATCGTCGAGCCGCACGTAGGCAATCGCATACGGCACCGGCACGCCGCGGCGGGTGACGCTGAAGGTATAGATCGTGCCGTTGCCAGACGACTCTTTCCACACCGTCTGGCTGCTCATGCAAAACGGGCATTGCGGGCGCGGGTACCAGTGCGGCTTGTTGCAAGCGTTGCAATGCTTGATCAGCAGCTTGCCGGCGTTGCAGGCATCCCAAAATTCCGTGTTGTCGGGGTAGATGATCGGGGCGGGGATGTTGCGCTCAGTAGCGAGCGCCTTGCCGTTGATGGTCGTGGTCATTGTCTTATGCCCTTTCCAGAATTAGCGTGGCGCTGCCGTGGCGCGAGCCGAGCAGGCCGCCGGTGCCGTGGGCGAGCGCGAGGCCGCAGTTTTTCACTTGTACTTTCGCGTGCGCTTCGCCGCGCAACTGGCGTACCGCTTCGATCACTTTGGTCATGCCGCCGCGATTCGCCGGGTGGTTGTTGCACAGGCCGCCGCCATCGGTGTTGAACGGTAGTTTGCCTACGCCTGAAATCAGGTTGCCGTCGGCGACGAACTTGCCACCTTCGCCTTTTTTGCAAAAGCCCAGGTCTTCGAGCTGCATCAACACCGTGATGGTGAAGCTGTCGTAGATCGAGGCGTATTGAATGTCGGCCGGTTTGACTTGCGCTTCGGCAAACGCGCGCGGCCCGCTCCATACTGCGCCCGAGTAGGTGATGTCGATGTTGCCGGACTCCTGCCCTTTGATCGCCTCACCCGCGCCAAGAATGTTGACCAGCGGGCGTTTCAGGCTTTTCGCAATCTCCGGGCGCGTCACGATCAGCGCGCCGCCGCCGTCGCTGACCACGCAGCAATCGAGGCGATGCAGCGGGTCTGAGACCATCGGCGAATTGACCACGTCTTCCACCGTGACAACATCGCGCAGCATGGCATGCGGGTTGTGCTGCGCGTGGTGCGAGGCTGCCACCTTGATCCACGCAAGCTGCTCGCTGGTGGTGCCGTAGTCGTGCATGTGGCGCATCGCCGCCATCGCGTACATGTTGACGGTGACCGGCCCCCAAGGTGATTCAAACGGCGCATCGGGAACGTTCGGCCCCCAGTTGCGCGGTTGCGTGCCGGACGATGCTTCCGAGCGCGGCCGGCCAGCCAGTGTGATCAACGCGACATTGCACTTGCCCAGCGCAATTGCTTGCGCGGCGTGGGCGACGTGGACGAGGTAGGACGAGCCGCCGGTGTCGGTCGAGTCCATATGCTTCGGATGCAGGCCGATGTAGTCGGACATGCTTAAGGGGCCCAGGCCGGGCGCGTCACCGGCGCAAAAATAACCGTCGACGTCTTTGAGCGTCAGGCCGGCGTCTTCGAGCGCGCCCTTGGCGCTCTCAGCATGCAATTGCGCGACCGTCATGTTTTCGGCTTTGCGGGTGGGGTGCTCAAAGGCACCGGCGATACAGGCTTGTCTGCGAATACTCATGAAGGGATCGGACTCCACAGAATTGGATTGACGGGGGATTGCGGCGCATCTTATCATTGGTTGAACCAATGAAATGACGTTCACCGGAGGACGGTATGCGAATGCAAATGCAGGCTGTATTGCGGACGGCAAAGGCGGCAATGGCGGCAACGCACTGGCTGCCTGCTGCGATTCTATCTGCGTTGAAGGTGGCTGCGTTGACGGGTGTCACGCTCTCCGCCGCGCTGGCGCAAGATGCCTTTCCAAACCGCCCGATCAGGATCATCACCCCCACCCCGGCGGGCGGCAACATCGACATCCTCGCGCGCTCCATCGCAGAAAAACTCGCCGCAGCCTGGGGCCAGGGCGTGGTGGTCGAGCCGCGCCCCGGCGCCAACGGCATGCTCGCCGCGTCGTTCGTGGCCAAAGCACCGGCTGACGGCTACACCGTGTTGTTCTCGCACAGCGCGCTGGTGCAAAACCTGCTGCTGCAACCAAACCCGCCGTACAAACTAGCCGACCTCGCGCCGGTGTCGATGCTGGCGCTGTTCCCGATTGCATATGGCGTCAACACCTCGCACGGTGTCAGCTCGCTCGCTGAATTGATCACCCTTGCAAAGGCGAAACCGAAGACCTTGTCTTTCGGCTCCTATGGCACTGGCTCAGGCGGCCACATCATCGGCGCTGGCCTCAACCGTGCGGCGGGGATTGATCTGACGCATGTACCGTACAAAGGCGAAGTACCGGCGGTCACCGACATGCTGTCGGGCCAGGTGTCGTCAGCTTATGGTTCGGTGGGCTACATGGCGCGGCAAATTGGCGGCGGCAAAGTCAAGCTGCTGGCGGTCGCGAGCGCGCAGCGGCTGAAGAATTTCCCCGATGTGCCGACGTTTGCGGAAGCCGGGTTTGCCGCGATTAATCTGCCTGGCTGGGGCGGCTTGTTTTTGCCGGCTGGTACGCCAGCGGCGGTCATTGCGAAGATGAATGCCGAAGTGGTCAAGGCAGTAGCGCTGCCCGACATAAGCGAAAAAATCAACGGCATGGGCTTCGTGCCGGTGGGCAATAGCGCGGAAGCGTTTGCCGAATCGATCAAGTCCGAATTTGGAAAATGGGAGACCGCGATTCGCGAGAACCAGATCAAGCTGGAGTGAGTGCTGGAACGGCTATCGACACGCTTGCTATACATAGCGACATAAATAATGCCGCATTAATAAACTAAACTGACGGCAGTTCTTTAACCCGGAGGTGCCGCCATGAGGAAATTGGAAATTGCCGATCCTGAAGTGATGCGAATTGCCATTCAACAAGAAATCGCCCGCTCCGACGAGTCGCGCTACGACCATCGGTTGCACGGCTTGCTGCTGGTGGCCGGCGGACAAAGCTGCCAACAAGTGGCCGACTTGTTTGGCGAGGACCGACGCACGGTGCAACGCTGGGTTAAGCGCTTCGAGGTCGCCGGCCTGGAGGGCGTGCGCGAGGGTGAGCGTCCGGGCCGACCTGCGACCTTGGACAGCAAACAATGGACAGCCCTGGGGCGCGACTTGCGGCGCGATCCGGCGGCGCTTGGCTTGGCCGGGCACCTGTGGGACGGCAAACTGCTCGCCGAGCACCTGCGTCTGCGCTACGGCGTCACGCTCGGAATACGCCAGTGCCAGAGAATTTTCGGCCAGATGGGATTCCGGCTGCGCAAGCCCAGACCCCTGATCGCCCAGTCCGACCCTGTAAAGGTCGCGGCTTTTAAAAAAACTCCGGCGTCTGGCAAAGCGGCGCGACATTGAGTTGAACTAAACCGCTACGCGGTGGAGAGAAGCGGACGCGCCGACTAGCCGTTGCATGAGCGCCTACGCTGTATTCGGGGGATGTCCCCGGACACAGTGAAGGAGGCTCGACATGAGCCCGTTACGCAAGCAAATGCAGGATGCGATGGTGTTGCGCGGCATGGCGGCACGCACACAACAGAGTTACATCGCAGCAGTGGCCGCACTGGCCAAGTACTACCGGTGCTCGCCGGAAGGCCTCAGTGCCGAACAAGTCGAACGCTACCTGCTGCACCTGATCGAAGAGCGCAAGCTCTCGTGGTCTACCACCAATCAGGCGGCATCGGCATTCAACTTTTTGTACTGCGTCACGCTCAAGCGTGAGCAGAACAACTTCGTCATCGCGCGGCGCAAGACCCAAGCGAAGCAGCCGGAGATCCTGTCACGCGAAGAAGTCGGACAGATACTTGCATCAACCAGATCAACACGGCAGCGCGCCCTGTTGACCGCCACCTACGCCGCCGGACTGCGCGTCTCCGAGGTATGCGCACTCAAGGTGACCGACATCGACAGCGCGCGCATGATGCTGCGGATCAACGACGGCAAGGGCGGACGCGACCGCTACTCGCTGTTGCCGCTCAGCCTGCTCCAGGTACTGCGCGCCTATTGGCGTGACACTCGCCCCGGCGAATGGCTGTTCCCGATGAAGAACGGTCTGCGACCGATCAGCGCCAAACAGGGGCAACGGATGTACTACGCCGCCAAGCGCGAAGCCGGTGTCACCAAGCAAGGTGGCATCCACGCCCTGCGCCACGCCTTCGCCACGCATCTGCTCGAAGCCGGTGTCGATCTGCATACGATTCAGCGGCTGATGGGCCACACCGCACTGTCCACGACCGCGCGTTACTTCCATCTCAAGCAGACCATCGCAGCGACCGCCTCACCGCTTGATCTGCTTCCGACTATGCCAACTGCGCCACCGTTGTCCGAACCAGAACGACAACTGCTGCGCTTGCAACGCGGGCGCTTTCCCCACGCTCCAGCCTTCCAGCCGCCCGCCCGCTCTCAGCGAATTGCACTGAGCTGCGCTCAGACCCGCTGAGTCCGGGCGATGCCTCGCTCATGAGCCACGCCAGCCGGCCCGGCCTGGCGGCGATCCTGCGCGCCCACGGCGCGGCGTATCTGGCTGCGCACCCGGCGCTCTCGCGCACGCAGGCCAAGGCGTGGCGCGCCATCGTTGCTTGCCGCACCGCCGCTCTCGGTGGCCATGTCGCACAGTGCGACGGCTGCGGCACGCAGCAATACACCTACCATTCGTGCCGCAACCGCCATTGCCCACAATGCCAGACCCGCGCCAAGGAGGCCTGGATCGCCGCCCGCAGCCGGGAGCTCTTGCCGGTGCCGTACTTCCATCTGGTGTTTACCCTGCCGCACGCACTCAATGGTCTGGTAGCGCAGTCACCGCGCCACCTCTATGAACTGCTGTTCCGGACGGTCTCGGAGACTTTGCTGGAGTTCGCGGCCGATCCGCGCCATCTGGGTGGGACACCCGCTTTTACGCTGGTGCTGCATACCTGGACCCAACAACTGGCACACCATCCGCATCTGCATGCGCTGATGGCGGGCGGTGCGTTGACCAGCACCGGTGAGTGGGTCAGTCCGCGCCGGGGCTTTCTGTTTCCAGTCAAGGCGCTCTCGAAGGTGTTTCGCGGCAAGTTCGTGGCCGCGCTTCGGGAGGAGCGATGCCGGGAGAAGCATTCCCGAGAGGCTAGCTCAGGTGCATGGCTTGATGAACCCCAGTGGCAGACATTGCTGGCAGCGTTGTACCGGCATGACTGGGTGGTGTATGCGAAACAACCGTTGGGTGAACGCGGCGGCCCCGCAGAGGTGCTCGACTATCTGGCGCGTTATACACACAAGACGGCGATCTCGAATCACCGCATCTCCGGGCTTGCGGATGGGACTGTGTCATTCCGGGTGCGTGACCCATCGCAGCCGAAGTCGGGGCGCATCGCATCGTTGTCAGCCGCAGAGTTTATCGGCCGGTTCTTGACGCATGTGTTGCCGCCGGGGTTCAAGCGGATTCGCCATTACGGCCTGCTGGCGAGCCGCCACAAGGCGGTGAAACTGGCCGCCTGCCGGGCAGTGCTCGATGTGCTGGCGCCAGTGCCCGCCGTGATCGAGTCGGTGGCGGACTTCATGCTGCGGGTGGCCCAGGTCGATCTCTCGCGCTGTCCGCATTGCGCTGATGGCCGTATGCGCTTCGTTGCGGCGCTGGCTCGAGTGCGTTCGCCCGCCGCTTCGTGCTTTGCTACCGGGCCTCCGCCATGACGCCGCTTTGTCCACTCACCTGCCTGCCGCTTTGCGTTCACCTCTCTGATCGGGTGCGGGGGCGGTCGTACCTGGCCTGGCGAATCGTCCTTGCCGGTGCTCGATCCGCGCCGCGCCTCTCGCTTCAACTCAGGTTTCGACGATGTCACACCTGTTTGATGACGCTCCGGCGCGCACATTCGGCCCTTCAGTGCGCGTCTTGCCTCTCGTCATCCGCTCGGCCTTTGCTTACAATCCCCAACTTCTGCCGCTAAACCCGCGGTTCAGTCCAACCACATTTATCCGCCGCGATGACCTCTCGCTTCCTTCTCACCTTCGCCTCGCGGCGGATAAATGCTATTCGTTATGGAGCTTGGACGAATGCCATTTCCAGCAGCATGGCACCAGGTGTCGCATGTGGGTGCCGCCCGAACTGAAGGACCCCGTCTTGCTCCATGCTCCCACCCGAAAGTCGATAGCCTGCTTCGGTGCTGTCAGCCTGGTCAGCGGCAAGTTCGTGCGGTCCATGTGCGAGCGATTCGATGCTTCAACATTCGAGACGTTCTTGAAGAAACTGCTGCGGCATCGTCCCCGCACCAAGCGCATGATGGTGGTGCTCGACAAC
>JAYVSR010000108.1:0-9781 GCA_043775155.1 Burkholderiales bacterium
ATCGTGCCAGCGACCCGGCGAATTTGATGATTGGCAACGGCACCGGTGGTTCGCGCACGACGGCGGGGCAGGGCAGCTCATTTAAATTGTTGGCGCAGGTGTTGACCGATAAAGCGAAGCCGTTGGCGGCGAGTGCGCTTGGTGTGGCTGAGGTCAGCTACGCGAAAGGCGTGTTCACCGGCGGCGGCAAGTCGGTTGGTCTGCTGGAGTTGGCGAACAAGCTGGCGGCCTCGTCAGCTTCGGGCAGCGGCGCGCATCCCGCAGTTCATCCGATGGATTGCGAAGCCGAAGGCTCGTTCGGTTCGACTTATCCGAACGGCTGCCATATTGCTGAAATCGAAATCGACCCGGCTACCGGTGTGACCGATCTGGTGCGTTATGTCGCCATTGACGATCTGGGTAATGAGTTGCAGCCGATGCTGGTCGAAGGCCAAGTGCATGGCGGTGTCGCGCAAGGCTGGGGCCAAATGTTCGGCGAGCACGCAGTGTATGACCGCGAGTCGGGGCAGTTTTTGAGTGCGAGCTTCATGGACTATCCGATGCCGCGCGCCGGCTGGATTCGCGGCGCGTTCGACCGTGCGCCGCATCCGGTGCCGACGCAAAAAAATCTGCTCGGCGCCAAAGGCGTGGGCGAGTCCGGCTGCTCCGGCTCGATGCCCGCGCTGATGAACGCGATGATGCACGCGGTGCGCCCGGCAGGTGTGAAAGAATTACAAATGCCGGTGACGCCGGCGATTTTGTGGCGTGCGTTGAAAGACGCCGGCGTCAAGGCGGCCTGAGACCGGATTCCGTTGAGCACTACACGACAATATCGCAGCAAGAGAACAACGCAGCACCGATAGACCTGACGCAGCAGACTTACCGCAGCATCCAGATTCAAGACCAAGGAGAAACGATGTACGCATTCGAATATTTACGCGCAGCCTCAGTTGCCGACGCCGCGCAATTGCTCGGCAAACACCCGGAAGCCAAGTTGTTGGCCGGCGGCCAAACGTTCATCCCGACGATGAAGGCGCGCCTGGCGCAACCATCACACGTCATTGACCTCGGTCGCGTCAAGGAATTGACCGGCATTGAGGTTAAAGGTGGTGTCGTCAGCATTGGCGCGATGACCCGTCACGTTGAAGTGGCGAAGTCGGCAGAGGTGAAAAAAGCCATTCCCGCTCTTGCTGCGCTCGCTCTGGAAATCGGCGACCAGCAGGTGCGCAACCTCGGCACGATCGGCGGTTCGGTGGCGAACAACGACCCGGCGGCGGATTACCCCTCGGCCGTGCTGGCGCTGAACGCCACCATCGTCACCAACAAACGCGAAATCAAGGCGGACGATTTTTTCGCCGGCATGTTTGCGACCAATCTGGGTGAAGGCGAGATCATTGTGCGCATCAACTTTCCGGTGCCAAAACGCGCGGCGTATTCGAAATTCCATCATCCCGCGTCGGGCTATGCGATGGCGGGCACTTTCGTCGCCGACACCGCCAGCGGTGTGCGCGTGGCGGTCACCGGCGCAGGTGCGTCGGGCGTGTTCCGCTGGAGCGACGCGGAAGCTGCGCTGACGAAAAACTTCGCCGCTGCGTCGCTCGAAGGCCTGAGCGTCTCTGCCAGCGACTGCATCGCCGACCTGCACGCGCCTGCCGACTATCGCGCGCATCTCGCCGGCGTCATGGCAAAACGCGCTGTTCAAAAAATTACCGGATGATCAACATGAACAAAATTGAATTCACGCTCAATGGCAAAAAAGTTTCTACGCAGGCCGAAGGCCGCGTGCTGCTGGTCGATCTGATCCGCGAAGAACTCAAACTCACCGGCACCCACGTTGGCTGCGACACCAGCCAGTGCGGCTGCTGCACGATTCATCTCAATGGCCAAGCGGTCAAGTCCTGCGCGATGCTGGCGGCGCAGGCGGATGGCACCGACATCGTCACGATTGAAGGCATGGCCACCGGCACCGGAAGCGACATGAAGCTGCATCCAGTGCAGCAAGCCTTTACCGAGTGCCACGGCCTGCAATGCGGCTTCTGCACCCCCGGCATGATCATGACAGCGGCGGGGATTCTCAAAGACAATCCAAACCCGACCGATGACGACATCGTCAAAGGTCTGGAAGGCAACCTGTGCCGCTGCACCGGTTACGTCAACATCGTCAAGTCAGTGCATCGGGCGGCGGAGCTGATGAAGGCGTAAGACGGGAAAGTGGCGGAAACCCTTGGTGGAAGCCACTCTTGTGCCGATTGATCGGGCCGACTCGGCGACCTTACCGCCATCGGTATCGCGATCAAACCCAATTGCGCCGCAGAGTTGATCAAGCATGCTCGATGAAATCGCCGCCTTGGTCAACAACGATGCCTTTCTGCAACGCAAGGGCCGCTTCGTCAATTGCGTGGTGATGGTTGAGGCCGGGCCTAAGCGTTTTCGCCTGACCATTCGCGGCGGCAAAATCGAATCAGTCGAAACCGGTCGCCTGATCATGGCGCGCTACGATCTGTTGATGCGCGCCAGCGCCAACACATGGAATCGTTTCTGGGAGCCGATGCCGGCACCCGGCTACAACGACCTGTTCGCGCTACTCAAAAAACGCTTGCTTACCATCGAAGGGGACGTACACCTTTTTATGGCAAATTTGTTTTACTTCAAGGGCGTGCTGGAAATGCCGCGCCGTCTGGTGCCTGGCAGTAAAGCGCCAAGCGGCAGCGCGCCGGGTGACAAAGCATGAGCGCCTTCATCGAGCCTTTGACCGGACGCTACGCGCACATTGCTATTGGTGGCAAACATCATCGCGTGTACTTTGAAGAGGCGGGCAGCGGCATTCCGCTGCTGTGCCTGCACACAGCGGGCGCAGATGGCCGGCAGTTTCGCGCGTTGATGAACGACGCGGCGGTTACGAAAAACTTTCGCGTCATCGCCTTCGACATGCCGTGGCACGGCAAGTCGTCACCGCCCGAAGGCTGGCAGCACGATGACTACCAACTCACGTCCGAGAGTTACATCGAGCAGATTCTCGCAGTGTCGGACGCGCTCGCGCTCGATAAACCGGTGGCGATGGGCTGCTCGATTGGCGGGCGCATTGCGCTGTATCTGGCACTGAAACATCCTCAAAAATTTCGCGCCATCATCGGATTACAAGCTTCAGCCTTCGTTGATCCCTACTACGACACCGAGTGGCTGCATCGCCCTGACGCGCATGGCGGCGAGGTGTGCGCCGGTGCGGTCTCAGGCTTGGTCGGGCCGCAGGCACCCGACGTGCATCGTTGGGAGACTTTGTGGCATTACATGCAAGGTGGCCCGGGCGTGTTCAAGGGCGACTTGTTTTTCTACAAGGTTGATGGCGATATTCGAGACCAGGTCGGCGGCATCGACACCAACAAATGTCCGCTCTATCTGCTCACCGGGGAATACGATTACTCCTGCCCGCCGGAAGACACCGTGGCGGTAGCCGATCGGGTGCCGGGCGCGCAAGTGACGATCATGCCGGGGCTCGGGCATTTTCCGATGAGTGAAGACCCGGAAAAATTTCGCCGCTATTTGCTGCCGGTGCTGGAGAAAATCTTCGCAGCACGTTAAGGCGCTGCTGTGCTTGCCAGCGCTTCAGAACTTCGACAGGAAGAATCCAATCGCGGCGACTGCACCTACCAGTGCAGCAGCGATGACCACGAGTCCGCCCATACCGGTCGAACCGGTAGTATCGATATGCAGGAGAGCCGCTCCTGGAGCCGATTTCGGGTCTGTAGCGGTAGCGACAGCCGACGGATTGCGCCGTGCCAGTTCTGCATTGAATTTGGTGAAAAACTCATCCGCCATTTTTTTCGCCGCTGCATCAACCAGACGCGAGCCGATTTGCGCGAGCTTGCCGCCGACCGAGGCTTTGCAGCTGTAGTCGAGGCGCGTTGCATTGGCGCCCTCAGCCGTCAGCTTCACCTGCGCTTCGCCTTTGCCGAAGCCGGCCACGCCACCTTGGCCGTCAAACCGAATGGTGTACGACTCAGGCACGACGACGTCTTGCAGTGTGAGCTTGGCCTTGAATTTGGCTTTCACCGGGCCGACGGCGGCGGTGACGGCGGTGGCAAATTCGGTGTCGCTGGTGCGGGTCAACTCGTTGCAGCCAGTGATCGAGGCTTTGAGAATCTCGGGGTCGTTGAGGGCGTCCCAGGCGATTTGCTGGCTGACGGGGAGGGTTTGGGTGCCGGTGAGTTCCATTGCGGGATTGTTTTCGATTGTGGTGGGTGGGCGAGCCGGGATTGTACGTGGTACGCGCCCGATTCATGCATTCTCGCCGCCCGCCGCACACTTTCTCGTCGCCTGCTTCAAAACTTGAACGGATCTTGCAAAAGATTGGAAATCTGCCTATAATCAAAGGCTTTCCTCCGATTAACACTTTCCCGTTAACCAGCTTTGCCGGTTAGCCATTTTGCCAGGACTGATCTCGATGCCGAGTGTTCGCCTCAAAGAAAACGAGCCTTTTGAAGTTGCCATGCGCCGCTTCAAGCGCACGATTGAAAAAACCGGTCTGCTGACCGAGTTGCGTGCCCGTGAGTTTTACGAAAAACCCACGTCAGAGCGCAAGCGCAAGCACGCTGCCGCCGTCAAGCGCACCTACAAGCGCCTGAAGAGCCAGCAGTTGCCGCCCAAGCTTTACTGATCGAAACGTTTCATCGCAAAAGCCGCGGGCGTTCAACGTCACGCGGCTTTTTCTGTTTTATAAACCCATTGTTTTGACTTTTTACCGCCTTTGCAAAGACCGATGCCATGACCCTGAAAGAGCAGATTACCGAAGACATGAAAACTGCCATGCGTGCCAAAGACGCCCAGCGTCTGTCGGCGATTCGCATGCTGCTGGCAGCGGTGAAGCAGGTGGAAGTCGACAAGCGTATCGAACTCACTGATGCAGATGTCGTCGGGATCGCCGAGAAGGAACTTAAAAAGCGGCGCGATTCGATCACGCAATACACCGCTGCCAAGCGCGATGATCTGGCGGCGAACGAGCAGTTTGAAGTCGATGTGCTGTCGGCCTATCTGCCTAAGCAGGCGGATGACGCCGAAATTAATTCTGTCATCGCAGACGCGATTGCCGCGGCTGGCGTGACAGGAGCACAGGCGATGGGCAAAGTGATGGGCGTGGTCAAAGCCAAACTGGCAGGACGCGCCGATATGACCAAATTGTCTGCGGTGGTGAAGGCGCGCCTGACACCTTAGGCGCGGCGTTTCTTGGGCGCAGCGCTTGCTATCAGCGCGGCTGGCCGGCCTTCTCCAGTCCGAGCAGTTTCGCCCCAGCCTTGATATTTTTGGTTTTGAACCAGCCCTGATTCATTTCCAGCGCGTAGCGCGCGGCCTTGACGCTGCAATGGCTGTTTTCGGTTTGCGGCTTCATGTCTTCGATATTGAGGATGGTGCCGTCCTCATCGATAAACGCAACTGACAGCGGCAACAGGGTATTTTTCATCCACATGCACTGCGTGTCGCGCCCCGGGAAGATGAACAGCATGCCATCATTCGATGCCATTTTTTCGCGCATCATCAGACCTACCATGCGGGTGCCATATTCGGACGCCACTTCGGCTTTGATTAGATATAGACCGCTTTGCAATTGCACCGCAGGCAGCGGCGGCTGGGCGTTTTGGCCGAGCGCGACCGCAGAGAAGCACGCGAGGAGCAGGAAAGCGATTGGGCGGCGCATGAGAAAGCAGTTGGAATTCAAGTGGAGGATTATAGAACGATGGGGGTGCGACAGGCGACCCGCTGACGACAGGCGTGTACCTAGCAGCCTGTCAGGCTTGAACAAAACGAC
Organism: Burkholderiales bacterium; assembly: GCA_043775155.1. GTDB lineage: Bacteria > Pseudomonadota > Gammaproteobacteria > Burkholderiales > JAEUOS01 > CANJDH01. The sequence goes on from JAYVSR010000108.1 coordinate 5,780, forward strand.
CAAAGATTCAGCACACTGCTTAAAAATAGGAAGTTGAACGGATGGATGGGCGACTATTGCGTTATTCCGCGCTGATTGATACGACGACGCGTTTTGAGGACGGCGTCATGCCATGCGCTTCAAATTCCAGGCTGATAGGGCATTTTTTCCGCGCGCGCATTTTTCCCGTTTTGGCGTTCTTCAGAACTGTTTCCAGCCGTCGAGCGCCGATTGTTTTTGGTTACACTGATTGCCCTCTTCCGCCACGCCCCGCCGAACGATCCGCTCGCCATGCCACGCAAATTTGTTGACCTCTCGATCTATCTCGAAAACGATGTCGTCTCCGATCCGCCGGCGTTCGCGCCGAAGATCGAGTACTTCAATCACGAAAATTCGTTTCACCAGATGGAGCCGTTCTTTCCGGGTCTGAAAAAAGAAGACTTGCCAGACGAAGCAGTGTGGGCGGTCGAGACGATTCAGCTCAGCACCCACAACGGCACGCATCTGGACGCGCCGTATCACTTTCACCCGACGATGAACAAGAGTTCGGGTGCCGCCGAGCGGGCGATCACGATTGACGAGGTGGACCTCAACTGGTGCTTTCAGCCTGGCGTGAAACTTGACTTTCGCCATTTCGCCGATGGCTATGTGGTCACAGCGAACGATGTCGAAGTCGAACTCAAACGCATCAACCACACGTTGCAGCCGCTCGAAATCGTCGTCGTCAACACGCGCGCCGGCTCGCGCTACGGCCACAACGATTTCGTCTCGGCCGGCTGCGGCATGGGTTACGACGCGACGATGTATCTGCTCGAACGCGGCGTACGCCTGACCGGCACCGACGCCTGGAGTTGGGACGCACCTTTTGTACACACGGCAAAAAAATATGCCGAGACCCGCGACGCGTCGCTGATTTGGGAAGGCCACAAAGCCGGACGCGACATCGGCTATTGCCACCTCGAAAAATTGCACAACCTCGAAGCCTTGCCAGCCAACGGCTTCGTGATCTCTTGCTTCCCGCACAAGATCCGAGGTGCGTCAGCCGGATGGACCCGCGCCGTCGCGATTTTTGATGATGCGATCCTGGGGGCGGTGCAAGGCGGCTCTGTGCAGGCTGGCGCTACGTCCGCCTGAATCACCTTCGCACCATGACTGATTCCAACGCCCCCGGCTCCGCCAAAACCGTCTTTACCAAACCGCAGCGCTCCGACGAGCGCCTGCTTAGCTCCGGCATCTTTCGCGAGGAGAGTACGCGCCGTCAACGGGTGCCGCAAGGCGTGGTGCATGAAGCGGCGCGCGACACACCAATCTACGGCAAGTGCGATGTATTGATCGTCGGTGGCGGGCCATCGGGTACGGCAGCCGCCGTTGCCGCCGCGCGCCAGGGCGCCGATGTGATCCTGCTCGAACGCTACAACCATCTCGGCGGTCTCTCGACCGGCGGCTTGGTGATTTGGATCGACCGCATGACCGACTGGGACGGCAATCTGGTGATTCGCGGTTTCGCCGAGGAAGTGTTGTCGCGCTTGCCTGCCGATGCCGTCGCCGGCCCGCCGCAACGCGAGTGGGGCTCAAAAGAAAAAGCGCGGGTCGAGCACTGGGCGCAGCGCACCTCGGCGCATCGCGGTGTTGTCACTTGGGCGCCGACGATTGATCCGGAACGATTAAAGCTGTTGTCGCAAGACATGGTGCTCGACGCCGGGGTGCGCCTGGTGTATCACTCATGGGCCGCCGATCCGATGGTTGAAGAGGGCGTCGTGCGCGGCGTCGTGTTCGAGAGCAAAGGCGGGCGGCAAGCGATTCTCGCCAAAGTAGTGATCGACGCCACTGGCGACGGCGACATCTTCGCCCGCGCCGGCGCGGCGTACGAGTCGGACATCGAGCGGGACGACATTCACCACTGCATGAATACCTCGTGGTTGTTTGGCGGGGTTGATCTGGAACGCTGGATTCAGTTTCGTGGCGGCAAGCCTGAGCAATACGCGCAGTTCATGGCGCAGGGACGCGAGCACTGCGGCTTGTTCGAGCGCCCCTTCGTGTCGTGGCGCAACGACATCGCCGTCTTCATGGGGCCGCGCCAAGCCGGTTACTCCGCGCTTGACGTGGATGACCAGACGCACGTCGAAGTCCGCTCCCATAAATTGATGGCCGCGCATCTCGATTTTTATCGTGCGCATGCGCCCGGCTTTGAAGGCGCTTATCTGCTGCAAAGCGCGCCGCAACTCGGCGTGCGGCACAGCCGCCGCCTGGTCGGCACCGGCAAAATGCTGCGCGCGCAATGGCCGTCCGGCCAGCCGCTGCCCGATGAAGTTGGCGTCTCGCCGAGCTTGTCGCAAGCGTTTCCGAATATCTCGGTGCCTTACGGTGCGCTGGTGCCGGAACAACTCGACGGCTTGCTCGCCTGTGGTCGCCACCTCTCTTGCGATGTCAACACGCATGGCTTCATGCGTGAGATTCCGCAATGCTGGATCACCGGCCAGGCGGCGGGCGCGGCGGCGGCGCTGGCGGCGAACGCCGGTGTGCAGCCGCGCGCGGTCGAGCTGCGTGCGTTGCAGCGCGTCCTGGCGCGTCAGGGCGTGCTGCTGCGGGAGGCGCCGGTGAGAGCGCCGGCCCCGGCTGCGACGCCGGTCACGACGCCAGCCTGACCGCCACGCGGCCGCTTGCGCCCGGTGTGTCGAACGCCGGGTTCGGACTGCGCATGTGCCGGAAATCGTTGGTGGGTGCGGTTGTATGAGCCAAGATCACGGAAATCCTTGGTGGGAGCGCTTCTCCAGCATGGCGGCACAGCGATTTCACAATTCGACGGCGGCGGATTTGCGCTTACCCTCGACTCGCGAGTAGCATGTCGGCACGCACGCTGCGTCAAGCGCCATCCGGCGCGATCGACACGGGCGTCGCGCGACATTCAACCAAAGGAGAAGATCATGGCAAAAAGCAAAGCGTCCAGCAGCGTTTACCGCATCACCGAACTGATCGGCACCAGCAAATTGTCCTGGGACGACGCCGCCAAAAACGCGGTGGAAACCGCCGGCAAGTCGCTGCGCGACTTGCGCATCGCCGAGGTCGCGGACCTCGACATGGTGGTCGAGAACGGCAAGGTGTCGCTGTATCGTGCCAAGGTACGGTTGTCGTTCAAGTACGACGCCTGAACGGCTTCGTCACTATGACGGCGGAGCGTTCAGCGCTCCGCCGGGATTGCGGAACACTTCAACTGTATTCGGCGCGCAATCGCTTTGCCGCTTCGACCATCGCGCGCATCTTGCCATCTGCCACATCGCGCGGCAAATACTTCATGCCGCAGTCGGGAGCCAGCACGACGTTTTCTTTTTTCATGTGCGGCAGCGCGCGCTTGACGCGCGCGACGATGGTCTCGGGTGTTTCAATCGCCATGTCCGACAGGTCGATGCAGCCGACCATGATTTTTTTGTCGCCCAGTTGCGGGAACACGGAGCAGTCCAGATTCGATTGCGCGGTTTCAAGCGAGACTTGCTTGCAACTGCATCCCTTTAACTCCGGCAAAAACGAGTAACCCGATGGCCGCGCGTGAATCACTGCGGCGTAGCCAAAGCAGATGTGTACCGCCGTCTCGCCGGTGATGCCGTCGAGAGCGCGGTTGAGCGCGGCCAAACCATACTGCCGCGCACGCTCGGGCCGCGCCTGCATGTAAGGCTCGTCGATCTGCACCACGTCGGCACCGGCGGCAAAGAGATCGCGGATTTCTTCGTTCACCGCTTCGGCGTAGGCGAGCGAGGCTTCTTCGGGCGATTTGTAAAAATCGTTTTGCGCTTGCTCGCTCATGGTGAACGGGCCGGGCACGGTGATTTTGACTTTGCGCGTGGTGTGCGCTTTGAGGAACTTGAGGTCATCGACCTCGACCGGGCGCATGCGCTTGATCGGGCCGACCACGCGCGGCACCGGATTGGGATGGCCGCTGCGATCCAGCGCCGTGCCGGGGTTGTCGATGTCGATGCCCGAGAGGGCGGTAGCGAAACGATTCGAGTAACTCTCGCGGCGGATTTCGCC
>JAYVSR010000109.1:0-7884 GCA_043775155.1 Burkholderiales bacterium
CCAGTTCGTTGCCGTGATGAATATGGTTGTCGAGGGTCGCCGCGAGCAAGTTATTGGCCAGGGCAATCGCTGAGAAGTCGCCGGTGAAGTGCAGGTTGATGTCTTCCATCGGCACCACTTGGGCGTAGCCGCCGCCGGCCGCGCCACCCTTGACGCCGAACACCGGGCCGAGTGACGGCTCGCGCAGGGCGATGATGGCTTTTTTGCCGAGGAAATTGAGCGCGTCGCCCAAACCAACGGTGGTGGTGGTCTTGCCTTCGCCGGCCGGGGTCGGGTTGATCGCGGTGACCAGGATCAGCTTGCCATTCGGTTTGTCTTTCAGCGTCTCGATGAAGTCGAGCGACAGCTTGGCTTTGTAGTGGCCATAAGGCACCAAATGCTCGTCAGCGATGCCGAGTTTTTCTTTCGCCACTTGGGCGATGCGCTGCATGGTGGCGGCTTGGGCGATTTCGATATCTGACTTGGGCATGTTGGCTCCGGTTGGGTTTCGCGCAGCTTTCGCTACGCTCGTGGGTACACCGCTGAAATTGCTTGCGACTGTAGTTTCTTCACTGCGCAATCAACCTTGATTGAAGTCAATTGCGACTGATTGAAGTACTGCAAAGTCACGGCTTCTTGATGTGCGTCAATCGTCAACGCACACGAATATAGTGAGTGATAAGCAGGAAACCCTTGGTGGGAGCGGCTCTCCGGCATATCACCTCGAACCACCGATGGACTACGCGATCTCCCGCAACAGGCTCTTGCCGCCGCCGTAGCTCGACAGTGCAGTCAGCGTGCCGCCCTTGGATATGCGCACGGCGCAATACTTGAACTCGGGGATTTTGCCGAACGGATCGAGCGCCGGGTTGGTCAACATGTTCGCCGCCGCTTCGTAATAGGCGAACGGGATGAACACGGCACCTTGCGGCGTCGCTTCATCGGCCCGCGCTGCCAGCGAAACTTTGCCCCGGCGCGATTCGACCGTCACCACATCGCCCGCTGCGATCTTGAATTTGGCGAGATCGAGCGGGTGGATTGCCGCTGTGGCAAATGGTTCGATGCGGTCCAGCACAGTGGCGCGCCGGGTCATCGAGCCGGTATGCCAATGCTCCAGTTGCCGCCCGGTGATCAAGACGAACGGATAGTCACGATCCGGGCGCTCGTTGGCAGGAATCAAATCAGCCGGCACCAGCTTGGCACGCCCGGTTTCACGCGGGAAATCCTCGACGAACACCACTGACGTGCCAGGGTCGCCTTCCTTCTCACACGGGTAGGTGACGCACGACTCGCGCTCCAGACGATCCCAGGTGATGCCGCCAATCGAGGGCATGGCGCGGCGCATTTCGTCGAACACTTCGGCCACGCCACTCTCTTCGCCTTGATAGTTCCAGTTGCAGCCGAGGCGCTTGGCAATCTCTTGAATGATCCACAGGTCTTGCCGTGCGTCACCTGGCGCGTCGAGCGCGCGGCGGCCCAGTTGCACCATGCGGTCGGTGTTGGTCACGGTGCCGGTCTTCTCCGGCCAGGCCGATGCGGGCAGTACCACGTCAGCCAGGTACGCGGTCTCGGTCATGAAGATATCTTGCACCAGCAAGAACTCCAGACCGGCCATCGCTTCGCGCGCGTGGTGCAGGTCGGGGTCAGACATCGCCGGGTTTTCACCTTCGACATACATGCCGCGAATTTTTTGCGGATCGGTATCGGGAGCCAAAGCTTTATTCATGACTTCAACCACGGTGAGGCCGGGTTTTTTATCGAGCGCCTGGCCCCAGAGTTCTTCAAATTTCGCGTTGGCCTCGGCGTTATCCACCCGTTTGTAGTCGGGAAACATCATCGGGATCAAACCGGCGTCGGACGCGCCCTGCACGTTGTTCTGCCCGCGCAAGGGGTGCAGGCCGGAGCCGGGGCGGCCGACTTGGCCGGTGATCATCGACAGCGCGATCAGACAACGCGCGTTGTCGGTGCCGTGGACGTGCTGTGACACGCCCATGCCCCACAGGATCATCGAACCTTTCGAGGTGGCAAAGGTGCGCGCTACTTCGCGGATGGTCTGCGCGTCGATGCCGCAGATATTCTCCATCGCCTCGGGCGAATAACCCTTGACGTTTTCTTTGAGCGCTGCATAGCCGCTAGTGCGGTCGGCGATAAATTTCTTGTCGGCCAACCCTTCTTCGACGATCACATGCATGATCGCGTTGAGCAGTGCCACATCGGTGTCAGCCTTGAACTGAAGATACTTCCAGGCGTTGCGATGCAGATCATTTTTGCGCGGGTCGGCGACGATCAGCTTGGTGCCGTTCTTCACGGCGTTCTTGATCCAGGTCGCGGCCACCGGGTGGTTCGACGTCGGGTTGGCGCCAATCACAAACACCACTTCGGCTTTCATCACGTCCGACACCTGGTTCGACACCGCAGCAGAACCCAGGCCTTCGAGCAAAGCCGATACCGAAGAGGCATGGCACAGGCGAGTGCAGTGATCGACGTTGTTGCTGCCGAAGCCGGTGCGCACCAGCTTCTGGAACAGATAGGCTTCTTCGTTGGTGCCCTTCGCCGAGCCAAAACCGGCCAGCGCCTGTTTGCCCTTGGTGTCGCGAATCGCGCGGAATTTGGCGGCGGCGAGATCGAGCGCTTCGTCCCATGAGGCTTCGCGGAAAATCTCGGAAATCTGGTCCGGGTCCATCACGAAGTCACCGGACTTCGGTGCGCCGTCGCGGCGAATCAGCGGTTTCGTCAGGCGCTGTTTGTGATGCACATAGTCGAAACCATAGCGACCCTTGACGCACAGACGGCCATGATTCGACGGGCCGTCACGGCCCTCGACGTGCAGAATCTTGTTGTCTTTGACGTTGTAGGTAAGCTGGCAGCCGACGCCGCAATACGGGCAAACCGAATCAACTTTTTTGTCGATCACCGACAACCCTACATTGCGCGCCGGCATCAAGGCACCGGTCGGGCAGGCTTGCACGCACTCGCCGCAGGCAACGCAGCTTGAGTCACCCATCGGGTCATCGAGGTCGAACACGATCTTCGAGTGATCGCCGCGCATCGCGTAGCCGATCACGTCGTTGACTTGCTCTTCGCGGCAGGCGCGGACGCAGCGGGTGCATTGAATGCAGGCGTCGAGATTGACGGCGATGGCCGGGTGCGACAGATCGGCGAGTGGCGCATTGAGCCGCAATGCGGGCGAGCCATCTGCCCGGAAACCTTTGGTGACCAACGGTTTCCGGACTTTCACGTCCATCTTCTTGACCCACAGATCAAGTTCGGAATCGGGCGCGTAGGCTTGCTCGGGCATGTCCGAGAGCAACAGTTCGAGCACCAGTTTTTGCGATTTTTCGGCACGCTCGGAGTTGCTGGTCACTTCCATCCCCGAGGTAGCGGCGCGGCAGCACGAAGGGGCGAGCACGCGCTCGCCCTTGACTTCGACCACGCAGGCGCGGCAGTTGCCGTCGGCACGCATGCCGTCCGCGTAGCAAAGATGCGGGATCGCGACGCCAGCCCGCTTGGCCGCACCCAGGATCGACTCGCCATCGAAGGCTTCAACGGTGTTGCCGTTGAGTTTGAATTCGATCACTTCTTGCGGGACTTCGAGTTTGTTTGGTGCATTCATGTCGGTATTCCTCAGATGCTGCTTCAGCTTCAGCAATGCTTCAAATTTCGTGCGGGAAATATTTCGCGATGCAACGGATTGGGTTCGGTGCTGCCTGACCCAGACCGCAGATCGACGCGTCACCCATCACCACGCTCAAGTCTTCGAGCGTGTCCTGATCCCAGCGCTCTGCTTCCATCAAATGCGCGGCTTTCGCCGTGCCAACCCGGCACGGCGTGCATTGGCCGCAGGACTCGTGCTTGAAAAAATTCATCACGTTTTTAGCAGCGTCACGGGCGCGATCTTTGTCGGACAAAATCATCACTGCCGCCGAGCCGATGAAACAGCCATGCGCTTGCAGCGTATCGAAGTCGAGCGGCACATCGCCGAGCGCGGCCGGCAAAATGCCGCCCGACGCGCCGCCGGGCAGATAGGCGTAAAAGTTGTGGCCATCCAGCATGCCGCCGCAATACTCGGCGATCAACTGGCGCACGGTGATGCCGGCCGGGGCCAGATGCACGCCCGGCTTTTTCACCCGGCCTGATACCGAGAACGAACGCAGACCCTTGCGGCCATTGCGCCCGAACGAGGCGAACCACTCGGGGCCGCGCTGCAAAATATCGCGTACCCAGTAGAGCGTCTCGAAGTTGTGCTCCAGCGTCGGATAGCCGAACAGGCCCACTTGCGCGACGTAAGGCGGACGCAGACGCGGCTCGCCGCGTTTGCCTTCAATCGACTCGATCATTGCCGACTCTTCGCCGCAGATGTAGGCACCAGCGCCACGACGCAACTCAATCTGCGGCAGGGCAAACGGTGCATCGGTCTTGAGCTTCGCAAGTTCTTTTTCCAAAATCTCACGGCAACCGTGATACTCGTCGCGCAGATAAATGTAGACGCTGCCGACACCCACGGCCCAGGCGGCGATCAGCATGCCTTCAAGAAAACGATGCGGGTCGCGCTCCAGATAAGCGCGATCCTTGAAGGTGCCCGGCTCGCCTTCATCGATGTTGACCGCCATCACTTTCGGGCCGTTCTCGGCGCGCACGATGCGCCATTTGCGCCCGGTGGGGAAGCCCGCACCGCCCAGGCCGCGCAGGCCCGAATGCTCCATTTTTTCAATCAGCGCATCGGCGCTTTCTTTGCCGCCGATGCAACTGGCCGCGAGCGCGTAGCCACCCGCCTTGCGATAGGCGGCGTAACCGGTGTAGGCCGGCGCGACATCGGTCTGCGTACCGGGGGTTCTCTTCGCTTCGATCCAGGCGGCCGGATCAAACTCGGCCTTGTCTTGCGCCTGCGGATGGCGCACATCTTTTTGTTTGACGATGCGCGCTACCTTCTCGGCAGTCGCACAGGCGACCGCGTGCTGCCCCACAGCGACCGCAGGAGCCTGCTCACACCGGCCGATGCAAGGCGCGGCCATCACGCGCACATCCTTACCCAACAAGGCCGGCAGGCGGGCGAGCAACTCTTTCGCGCCGGCCATTTCGCATGACAAAGAGTCGCACACGCGCACGGTGATCGCGGGCGGCGCGTCGGCACCGTCTTTGACGATGTCGAAGTGATGATAGAAGCTCGCGACTTCATACACCTCGGCCATCGCGATGTTCATTTCTTTGGTCAGCGCGACCAGGTGGCGATCACTCAGGTGGCCATGCGCGTCTTGCACTTTGTGCAGATGCTCGATCAGCAAGTCGCGGCGGCGCGGCGCGGTGCCGAGGAGACGGCGCACATCGGCAAGCGCTTCTGGATCGGCTTGGCGGCCTTTGGGTTGCGTCTTGAGCGTCAGTTGCCGCTCGACCGCTTGCAACGGGATGATGTGTACACTGCCCATGAGAGATGATTTCCGTGAGGTCTATCTGTGGTGCTATGCAATTAAAATGCTGCGCATAGTGCGAAGGCTGGCGCTGAGGGTAGAAGCTGCGCGTCAATGTGGCATTGACACTGGTCAAACCGGGCGGACGAATTGCGCCGCCGCGCAGCACCAAGGCGCAACGTGACGAATGCCGAGAGGTTTCAAACTGCACCGCTTACCGCCACGACGTTTCAAAAACGGCCGGCGCGATACGCACCTGCGTTGTAGCTACCGCCGCCATCAGAACTTGATCGGCGGGAATAAATCGTCGAGCGGCGCTTCGTCGTCGAGCGGCAAAGACTCAAATCCACCGGAGAGCTCAACGGTTTTGTCAAAATCTTCCGGTGGGATGTCTTTCGGCGATTTACGCGGCGAGATGAAATTCCTGGACGGCGCGGCGTCGAGCGCAGGAAACAATTCTTCGGTGAAACGGGCAACACTGGCGTTGGGCACCGTGCCGATGGAATCAAACCCGCCCTTGAGGATGATGGTTTTTTCAAGATCAAGCTTACCGTTCAGGGCAGCCAAAAATCCTTCGGGCAGGGCAGTGGTTTTTTCTGCGTCGAACACCGGCAACGCGGGATCCGGCGCAGTGCGCTCCGGCATCGGTGGTGGCGTGTCGTGCGACATGAACGCGGTGGTGGCGGCAAAGTCAGGTGCCATCTCCTGGGTTTTCATGTCCACATCGTCATCGTTTTCTGGCGCTTTTGCGGTGCCTGCGGCAGCGCGGACGGATGCCAGCGGACGCTCGGGCAGCGGTGGCGGTTCGTCGGAAAAACTGAACGCAGTGGTGCCCGCAAAATCCGGTGCCATGTCGGTAGTGAGCATCCCGCCGGACTCTTCCTGTTCCAGAGGGTCCAGCCCAGGCGGCAGCGGCACCGAAAACTCTTCGGATCGAAATGCCGTCGTACCGGCGAAGTTCGGCGCCATCTCCGAAGTCGAGTTGCCGGAAGTAATCAAGCCGGAATTGCTCGTGTCGGACATGAACGCCGAGTTGACACTGTCCACCACTTTGGCACCGCCCTGATGGACATCGAATCCCGGCATTAGCACGCCCGGCTCTTTCGGTGGTGGCCCGGTCAGCGCGTCGTCGAGCGAGGTCGTCGAGTTGAAATTGGCCGCCATGTCGGTTGTCGAGTAGGCGGTGGTTGCACTGAAATTCGCGCCCATTTCAGTAGTGAGCAGCGCACCCGTCGCCATCTCGTCCACGTCTTTGACATCTGGTGCCGCGGGAATGGTTCGATCAACGTCGTCCATCAAGAGCGGCACAAAATCGTTCTGGACAGCCCCAACCGGGCCAAGATCAAACGCTGGCGCCGGTCGTGAGGCAGTTTGCCCGGCGGCGGCGCCAAGAGCAAACTGTGCGAGTGCCGCTGCTGCTGCGGCCGGCATCGGCTGCACCACCACAGAGGAACGGCGCGTGGGTGACGGGGGCGGCACCGGCAGCGGGACGGCAGATTTCTCGACCAGGGGGGCAGCTGGAACTACCGGTGGCGGGGTCCGCGATGCAGGTGCCGCTTGTGCAGGTGCTGGTGCGGCGGCCCTTGCAGGAGCCGGCGCAGCAGCAGCCGCCAATGCATCGACATTGGCAAATGCGCCCCACCCCAGCGGATTTTCTACCGCAGTGGCAACCTGCTGCTCCTCATCGACTGACACCTCCGGCGCCGGATGAATCGCCGGCGGGCTGATCTGTTTAACCAAGCGCATCACACTGCGCATGCGCCGTAACAACGCATCTGTCGCGATGCGGCGGATTTCCTCGATCAATTCTTCCGTCGCATAAGCCAGGGCAGCCGGGTTCACCTCCAGATACACGACGTTGTCAAGCGCAGTGGCGGTACTGGCGCGTGCGACTTCCGCTTCACTGTCGAGCCATTCAGTGAGGCCGATCAAATCGCCACGCCCGGCGATGGTGATCGACTTGGCGCCATCCTCGATTTCGACATGGCCTTCGAGGACGATGCCAAACGACTTCTCCGCTTCGCCCTGCTTCATGATGACTTTGGCGGGCGGATACACACGCCAGCTCGAGGCGCGCAATAATTCCCATATATCAAGATCATCCAGGCGACCGAGCAGCGGCAGGCCGCGCAAAATTTTCTTGCGCGCGTCGAGATCGTCAGCTGGCCCGATCTTGACGCGCTGATACGGCGCATCTGAAAGGTTTTTCGCCATCTCGGCGCCCCGGCGGTAGCGCGAGTACAGGTCTTTTTGCATCGCCCGGGAAATCACCTCGTGGGTGAATTCGGGCAGTTGCGGATTCAGATGGATAACCGGCACCGGTTCGGTGTTGATGATTTTGTAGACCAAAGACGCGGTGTTCTTGGCGCGAAACGGCAAGCGCCCGGCGAGCAGCTGGTAAAACATGACGCCGAGCGAATACAGGTCGGTCTGGTGATTCAAGGTGTAGCCCTTGATCTGCTCCGGGCTCATGTAGGACGGCGAGCCCAGACCATTGATA
>JAYVSR010000110.1:0-8045 GCA_043775155.1 Burkholderiales bacterium
TCCGCCATGTCTTCGACGCTGCGCTTCGGCCCGCGATAAGCGGCGCAGTTCGCCACCGCGCGCGGGTCGCCGGTTTTGACAGCGGCCGCAGCGGTGAGCAGCAAGCCTTCGGGCGTGGTCTGGACGTAGAGGCGCGTGCCGGGCTGCCAGCGCTGCGCGTCGCGCAACGCCTTGGGCAGGACGACCTGGCCTTTTTGGGACAGCAATGTCGAGTGGAACATGATGAACTTTCCGAGGTGATTCAAGTAAGATTAAATCTTACCACTCGCTGAACGAACATCGGCAGGCGTGCCACGTATCATTCGCTGATGACCAGTTACGCTCGTTCCGCCCAGACAAACCCTGCCGTGCGCGGCATTCTCCTCGCCGCAGGCTCATCCACCCGCTTCGGCGGCTTCAAGCTGATGCACCCCATCGATGGTGTGCCGATGGTTTTGAAAAGCGCGCTTGCCATGAAAGCCGCTCTGGGAGCGGTTCTGGTGGCAGTCAGACCAGAAAGCCCTTGTCTCCCAACACTTTCCGGGCAGGCGGATATCGAAATTCTAGAATGTTCACGCGCCGCCGAAGGCATGGGCGGCACGCTGGCGCAGGCGGTGGCGGCGTTGCCGCCGGACGCGGGCGGATACATCGTCGCGCTCGCCGACATGCCCTTCATCGAGCCGCAGTCAATCCGCGCCGTCGCGGAAGCCATCGCGCGCGGCGCGCCGCTCGCCGCACCCGCGTATCGCGGCGAGCGCGGGCATCCGGTGGGCATTGCCGCTTCTTATCGCGACGAACTCCTGGCCCTCCAAGGCGATGCCGGTGCGCGTGAAATCATCAAGCGCGATGCCGCGCTGATCCAAATGATCGAGGTTGAGGATGCAGGCGTGCTGCGCGATATCGACACGCCGCAAGACTTGGCGTGAACTAGGCCGTCACGCCGGGAGCGGCCGCGTCACCAATTGCACACCCAAGGCATGGCACACACGAAACACCGTGTCGAAATGGGGATTGCCGTCATTCGCAAGTGATTTGTAAAGACTTGCACGAGTCACGCCTGCTTGTTTGGCAACCTCGCTCATGCCCTTGGCGCGGGCGGCGATGCTCAGCGCATGGATGAAGTCTGAAGCGCCGCCTTCTTTCGCGGTCTCATTCAAAAACGCCTGAATGTCGGCTTCGGTTTCAAGGTGTTCAGCGATGTCGAAACTGGAAATTTTCTTGGTCATGTTTTAGTCCTCAAGGGAATGCAAGAGTTTTTTTGCTTTCTCAATGTCTTTGGCTTGGGTTGTCTTGTTGCCGCCCGCCAGCAACAGAACAATCTGCTTGCCGCGCATCGTGTAGTACACACGCAGCCCACCGCCGAAAAAACAACGCAACTCAAACAGTTGCGCCGTCAACATTTTGTGATCACCGAAGTTGCCATTTTCAACGCGCGCCAACCGGGAAAGCAGGAGATTTTTGGCGGTGCGATCAAGGCCGGACAGCCACAGGTTAAAAGCTGGCGTACTTTGCAATTCGTAGCTCATGTATTGATTGTATCCTGTCGGAGACAAATTATTGCAGTCGAATCCACGCGCGTAGCGGCGTACCCAATGCGTTGCCCACGCGGAACGCCGCAGCAGGAATCAGCCAAGGCACAGCCGATATAATTCCCCTCTCCATTCGCAAAAAATGATCATGGAAATCGTCCTTCACGCCGCCACACGCAACCTGCTGAGCATCGCTGAGCGCAAAGCGTTCGACGACAAGGCCGAGCGCGAATTCGACCTTGCGTTTCTTGCGCGCATGAAAAAAAGCAAAACGACGAACCGCTCCAAAAACACTTCCCAAGCGGAGATGAAAAAGCGGCTTGGGCTATAAGGTCGAGTACTCCCGTGAGGCGCAGCGCTGGCTCGATTCACGACAGTATTCTGGTCGTGGAACTGATCGAAATAGAACGCCGCTCCAAGGCTTATTGACGCTGGGACGAGCTACGAAGCAACGGTACGGTACGATACCCGCCCGTCCCCACTTTGCGCCTAACACCATCCACGCTGAATGCCTACTCTCGACTGGCTCAACCGCGACGCCGCGCTGCAAGTGGCGAACCGCGTCCCCTACCGCCTGCTTGACCACGTCTCCTCGCATGGTACCGGCGAGGGCAATCTGCTGATTCAGGGCGACAATCTCGAAGCGCTCAAGGCGCTGCTGCCGCTGTATCGCGCGCGCGTCAAGTGCATCTACATCGACCCGCCCTACAACACCAAGAGCGCGTTTGAGCACTACGACGACAACTTGGAGCATAGCCAGTGGCTCTCTCTGATGTGGCCGCGTCTTGTGATGCTGCGTGAATTGCTGTCTGAGGATGGATCGATTTGGGTTTCGATCGATGACAACGAGGGGCATTACCTCAAGGTGTTGATGGATGAAATATTTGGACGGAGTAATTTTGTCGCAAATATTTTTTGGCAAAAGACGCATACCCGAGAGAACCGCACAGACATCGCGGCGGTGCATGATCACATCTTGCTGTATGCCAAGAATCATGACCTTTGGAAAGATATTCGAAATCCGCTGCCGACGTCTGAAGACCAGTTGAGCCGATACGACAATCCAGACGACGATCCTCGAGGAGCGTGGGCGTCGCTTCCAGCACATGCGAAGGCGGAAAAAGGCAGGCGTCAAGCGCAGTTTTTTACGGTTACAACGCCTTCGGGACGGATAGTTGACCCGCCCAATGGGCGATGCTGGCTTTACACAAAGCCGCGTTTCCATGAAATGGTTGCGGACAAACGTATTTGGTTTGGGGCAGATGGATCAAATGTTCCTCGCGTAAAAAAGTTTTTGTCTGAGGTGCAGGCAGGTTTGGTGCCTTCAAGTATGTGGCTCTATACCGAGGTAGGAACAAACGGTGACGCAAAGGGAGAGATCACGACACTCTTTCCCGGAGACGTGCCTTTCTCAACCCCCAAGCCGGAGCGGCTACTGGAACGTGTACTCCATATATCGACCAATCCCGGCGATCTCATTCTTGACTCCTTCTTGGGTAGTGGCACCACCGCCGCCGTCGCCCACAAAATGCGCCGCCGCTGGATCGGTATCGAAATGGGCGAGCACGCGATCACCCACTGCCTGCCGCGTCTGGAAAAAGTGGTGGCCGGCGAGCAGGGCGGCATTTCGCAGGCGGTGAATTGGAAAGGCGGCGGCGGTTTTCAGTTCCTGAAACTCGGTGAGCCGATCTTCGATGAGACCGGGGCGATTCATCCCAAGGTGCGCTTCGCCGCCTTGGCGTCCTTCATCTGGCATCAGGAAACCGGCGAGGCCGCTGCGCGCAAGTTCGATTCGCCCTTGCTCGGCGTGAATCAGGGCCGAGCGATTTATCTGCTGTTCAACGGCATCCTGGGTGACAAGCGGCCCGAGGGCGGCAATGTGTTGACTGGCGCGGTGTTGAGGGCGATTCGCGAGATACTGCCTTTTCCTGGCCCGAAGACGATTTACGGCGAGAGCACGAGCTTGGGGCCGGCGCGCTTGGCGCAGGAGAAGATTGAATTCCGGCAACTTCCCTACGATGTGAAAGCGCGATGAGCCGTGGATCTTTCGGGTGTGCTTTTCGATACTGCCGATCCTGCCAAGGAGGAGCGCAATCTCGCCAAGCACAAGGTGAGTTTCGACGAGGCGAAGTCGATATTTGCGGACGATCTGGCAGCCAGCATGCCGGACCCGGAACACTCGCTGGGCGAGGAACGCTGGCTCATCATGGGCATGTCGGGGCTGCAACGGTTGTTGATCATTTCCTACACCGAGCGGAACGGAGCAATTCGGATCATCAGCGCACGCAAACCTACTGCCGCGGAGAAAAGAATCTATGAGCGCAGTTGAAAACGACGAGATGCGGCCCGAGTATGACTTCTCGAAAGCCGTGCGTGGCAAGTACGCCGCGCGCATGCGGCTCGGCCATACGGTGAGGACGCGTCACGAGGACGGCACCACGACGGAGCAATTCTTCCCCGGCCCGGATACACCGAAGCCGCGCGTCGCCTTGAAGCGCTACCAGGAGCGCGCGCTCGACCTCCTCGATGAATTTCTGAATCAAGCACGCATCAAAGGGCCGAAAGCCGCGTTTGAGTTCATGAGCGCCGAAGCCGGGCGCGCGGGCTTGATGTACCAGAGCGACTTCGGCGAAACGCCGTGCGTGTGCCTGCGCCTGCCGACTGGCGGCGGCAAGACCTTGCTGGCGTCGCACGCGATCCGGCGCATCGCTGCCGGGTGGCTCGGCAGCGATGCGCCGGTGACGCTGTGGCTGACGCCCTCTGATGCGATCACCACGCAAACGCTGAAGGCACTCAAGAAGCCGGGCCATCCCTATCGCGAGGCGCTCGAAGTTGCCTATGGCGCGCGCCTGACGGTCTGCGATCTGGCCGAAGTGGCACTGATTCCGCCTCCAGCCTGGGGCCGCAATGCGGTGGTGATCGTGGCGACGATTCAGAGTTTTCGGATTGCCGAAACCAGCCAGCGCCGCGTGTATGCGATGAGCGAGGTGTTTGAGGCGCATTTCAAATCTGTGCCGCCCAACAAGCTGGCTGGCCTGCAAACGGTCTCTGCGGCTGACGTGGCAGCGCATTCTTTTTTCACTGCCGCCGACACCGGGCGGGTAAAAACCTCGCTGGTGAACTGGCTGGCCTTGCAGCAGACCATCGTCATCGTTGATGAGGCGCACAACGCGCGCACCGATCTTTCGTTCAAGGCGCTGGCCGACGTGCGGCCCTCGTGCGTGCTGGAGCTGACCGCTACGCCAGTGCCGAAGCGCACCAACGTGCTGGTGTCGGTCTCGGCGCAGGAGCTGCAAACCGAGGACATGATCAAGCTGCCGATCACGCTCTCCGAACACACGACCGGCTGGGAAGCTGCGGTGTTCGAGGCGATCTTGCGCCAGAAGCAATTGGAGATCGAGGCGCAGCACGAGGACGATTACATCCGCCCCATCGTGCTGTTTCAGGCCGAGCCGCAGAGCGCCACGGCGAGCGATGCGATGACGGTAGACAAGCTGCGCGCCCATCTGATCGAACACGAACACATTCCTGAAGCGCAGATCGCGCGCGCCACCGGCAACTACAAGGAACTCGAAGGACAAGACTTGCTCTCGCCCGCTTGTCCGGTGCGCTTCGTCATCACTGTCGAAGCTCTTAAAGAAGGCTGGGATTGCCCGTTCGCCTACGTGCTGTGCTCGCTGCAAACCGTGCGCTCGGCCAAAGATGTCGAGCAGTTGCTTGGGCGCGTGCTGCGCATGCCGTATGCGAAAGCACGCAAGCGCCCGGCGCTGACCCGCGCCTATGCAAATGTGGTGGCGCGCGAGTTTGCCGAGGCGGCCGATGCGCTCGCCGACCGGCTGATCGAGACCATGGGTTTCGAGGCGCTGGAACTGGCATCCTTTTTCGCGCCGCCGCAAGGCGGATTGTTTGATGAGGCAGCGCCAGCGGATTCTCCCGCGCCCGTGCTACCGGTGCTGCGCGCCGCCTTTGCCCAAGCGCCCAACTTGCCGGCTGCTCCCAACGTCGCGAGTGTGGCGGCGGAAAGTGGCGGCGTGGTGGTGGCGGTGCAAGGGCTGGTGAGCGATGAGATGCGCATGGCGCTGGTCGCCGCTGCGCCAAACAAAAAGGAACGCGAGGCGCTTGACGAGCGCATCGAGCGCCATAACGCGGTGGTGACTGGCATGCTTGCCCCGGCCTCGCGCGGGGCGCTGTTTCTGCCTCTGCCGCGCCTGTGCCTGGCTGAGCAAGGTGAGCTCGAATTGATTGAGCGCGAGACGGTATCGGCGCGCGCGCATCTCGACTTGCTGGCCCACAAAGCTGATTTGCCGGGTTTCAAGATCGCGGCGTCGGGCGAAGCGTTTGAGATTTATTTGCAAGGCGATAAGGTCAAGGTGGCGCATACCGGAGGCGCGCAGGGTGTGCTCGACGATGTGGCAACCGCGCAAACCGAGTCTGACTTGGTCGGCTGGCTGGACGCCAAGCTGCGCACGCCGCTGGTGACGCAGGTACACATGCAGCGCTACCTCACGGTGCTGGTGCGCAACCTGATGCATGAGTCGGGCATGACACTCGCGGCGCTGATTCGCACGCGCTTTCAACTGGCGCAGGCGGTCGAGCGGCGCATCGGCGAGATACGCGCCCAGTCTGTGGCGCAAGGCTTCCAGGCACTGCTCGAAGCGCCGGACGCGATCACTGCGAGTTTCGATTACAGCTTTCGCTTTGAGCCGAACCGCTACCCCGCGCGACCGCCGTTTTATCGCGGCAAATGGGTGTTCAACAAGCACTACTACCCGCAGATTGCCGATCTGAAAAGCGAGGGCGAGGAGTTCGAGTGCGCGCGTCTGATCGATCAGCATGCGCTGGTACGCCATTGGGTACGCAATGTGCCGCAGCAGGAGAAATTTTCATTTTGGCTGCCTACATCGACTGACTACTTTTATCCCGATTTTGTCTGTGAGCTCACCGATGGCCGGGTATTCGTGGTGGAGTACAAGGGCGCGTTTCTCGACAACCCTGACACTGCGGAGAAGCAGCGCATCGGAGACCTCTGGGCGCGCACCAGCGGCGGCAAGTGCGTATTTCTGATGGCGTACAAAGAGCGCGGCGGGGTGAATTTGGCCGGGCAGATCGGCCAAGCCGCCGGCGCATAGGTCCACAGAGGGAAAATCGGCGGAAACCCTTGATGGGAGCGGCTCGCAGCCCGATTGACCAGTCAAGTTTTGAGCTTACTGCGGTTTCACCACAGTGTTCGCTACTCCTGTAGTTGCTCCCGCTGTCGTTGTACTCCCCGCGCGCCGCCGCGTCTCCTCCACAAACCGCAACACCTCCCGCGCATACTCCTGCGGCGCCGCCCAACTGCTGCCGCTGTGACTGGCACCTTCAAACTTCACCAAACGCTTCGGCTCGCCGGCGAGCTTGAACAATTCGTCGCTCATCGCATGCGGCACCACGGTGTCTGCCGTGCCGTGCAGAAACAATTTCGGCAGCGTGACTTTGCCGATTTTCTCGAATGAGGCAAAACGCTGCGTGATCAAAAAGCCCACCGGAATCCAGCCGTACTTCGAGGCTGACACTACGTCCGGCACCGAGGTGAAGGTGGCCTCCATGATGAGGCCGGCCGCCTCATCCGTTTTTAATTTCGCCGCAAGATCAATCGCCACTGCGCCGCCGAGCGAGTGGCCGTAGAGGTAGCGCTTCGAGGCGTCCGGCACTTTTGCCTTGAGCCAGTCCCACGCGATGGCAGCGTCTTCGTAGGCGTGCGCTTCGGTCGGCGTCTCGCCGCTCGATTGGCCGAAGCCGCGATAGTCGATGGCGAACACCGAGAAGCCCATCGCGCGCCAGCGCTCGATGCGAAACGATGAGCCGGTCAGGTTCCAGCGTGAGCCGTGCAGGTAGAGAACGACCGGCGCGTTCGGGTCAGGCTGCGGTGCCCACCAAGCGTTGATCTTTTCTTCTGGCGCGTTGGTACCGGCGCTTTGTTTCTCACTGGGAACTTTCAACCAGATTTCTTCGGTGCCGGCCGGCAAGCCTTGATACCCGCGCCAGTTGTCGCGCACTGGGCGAAAGATCCATTCGCTTTGTTTGCTCTCCAACACCGCGCAACCGCCGAGCAGGATCATGGCGGTTGCGTAGAGGAAGAGGCGGCGGGAAAGTCTCATGACTGCGGGCGGAGCGATGGAGAGTGTTTAAGACAGCACGGCAACTGGTTCAGTTCCAATACGGCGGATAGCCAGAAAACTTTTGCTGCGCGTCGAGCAAGCGCAACATCGCATGCCACTCCAGCACACCATACGGCCGCCGCGAGCCGGGTTGATACAGAGCGGCAGTTTTGTCGAGCACCGCTTGCGGTGGCAGTTTTAATTCAGTGCGCGCGGCCATCACATCGACTTGCGCCTGACACGCCATCTCCAATTGATACATCAGATTGAAGGCTTCGCCCGCCGACGCGCCGCAGGTGAGGAGACCGTGGTTGTCGAGAATCATTGCGTCATGCGCGCCGAGATCATGCACCAGGCGCTCGCGTTCGGCCAGATCAATCGCCGGGCCTTCGTAGGCGTG
>JAYVSR010000111.1:0-6171 GCA_043775155.1 Burkholderiales bacterium
CAACGCCCGCGGCATCCCGCTGGAACACACCCGCTATTGGGCGCTCGCCGGGTTCTACGAATTCTCGCTCACGGTGCGCGGCAAGCTGCCGATCACGTATTCCCTGCGGGCACCGGCGGGGCGGAAGCCGCCGGCGTGAGTTCAGCGGCGATCTGACCGCAGATTGGCTCATCTACAAGGTGTAGTAGCGAATCACGCGGCAGGAGGTCATTGAGCAGGCCCAAATGCGTTGCGTGCGTGCCATCACGCACAGCGTGATGCAAACCACTCTCAGAAGAGCGCGGCGCTCACGCATGCTATCTTGAAGTCTGCCGCCCACACCCAGCCCGGAAAGCGCCACCTTGAAAATCATCGACATCCGCGAAATCGAACGCCCGATCAACTCGACCCTGCGCAACGCGGTGTTCGACTTCAGCGAGATGACGACCTCGATTGTCGCCGTCATCACTGACGTGGTGCGCAACGGCAAACCGGTGGTCGGCTACGCCTTCAACTCGACCGGGCGCTACGCCTGCGGCGCGCAGATGCGCGCGCGCCTGATCCCGCGCATCATGAAATCCGCTCCCGATGCGCTGCTGAATGCGGCAGGCACCAACTTCGATGCGGAGAAAATTCTTGGCGCCATGATGCAGCGCGAAAAACCCGGCGGTCACACCGAACGCTCAGTCGCAGTCGGCACGATTGAAGTCGCGGTGTGGGACGCGATTGCGAAGATCGAAGACAAACCCTTGCACGCGGTGCTGGCCGAGCGCTACAACGGCGGCGTGGTGCCGGACGCCGTTCCCTGTTACGTCGGCGGCGGCTGGTATGCGCCGGGCAAGGGCATCCCCGAATTGCAGGATGAAATCCGCTCGCGTCTCGACGAGGGCTACACGACGATGAAAGTAAAAGTCGGTGGCGCACCGATCGCCGAAGACCTGGCGCGCCTTGAAGCCTCGATCAAGCTCATCGGCGGCGCTGAGCACCTCGCGGTAGACGCCAACGCCGGCTTCAACCGCGAACGCGCACTGGCCTATGCCAAAGCGCTCGCGCCCTACGGCCTGCGCTGGATGGAAGAGCCGACCGACCCGCTCGACTACGCGCTGCTCGCTGAAATCGCCGCGTTCTACACGCCATCGATTGCGACCGGCGAGAATTTATTCTCAACGCAAGACATTGAAAATCTGGTGCGCTTCGGCGGCATGCGCGCGGATCGCGACATCATCCAGATCGACGTGCCGCAGTCTTACGGCATCGTGCAGTTCGCGCGCACGCTGGAAATGTTGAAGCGCCACGGCTGGGAACGCCGCGCGATTTATCCGCATGGCGGCAACCAGATGACGCTGGCGATTGTGGCGGGCTTTGGTCTGGGTGGCTGCGAGGCTTACCCCGGTGTGTTCGGCGTGTTCGCCGGGTTTGCGGATGACGCGAAAGTGGAGAACGGCATGCTGCGGTTAGCGGACCGGCCAGGGATCGGGTTTGAGGCGCAGAACGAACTCTATGCGGTGATGCGGACGATGGTTTGAGCGGTGCGGTGCTTCGGCGCAGGCTGCTGAGCGTTATCGAAACTGCCCGGAAACCGTTGGGGGACAAGGGTTTTGGCCGATTCCCCCTCTGTGACTGCACTCCGCAAGATCGCCTTTGACGACATGCCCAAATCACCCTTGGCGTGCAGTGCGATACAATATTTTTTCTGTATCGCAATCGCATCGATTTGACCATGCCGCTTTCCCTGCGCCTTCCCGCCGATATCGAACATGATCTTGCCGCGTATGGTGCGCGGCACGGCGTCTCCAAGTCTGCCCTCATCGTGCGCAGCATTCGCGAGTTTCTCGCCGCCCACACGCAACCGAGCGCCTTTGCGCTGTACGAGGCGGAAATGGACAAAGCCGCGTTGCCACAGCGCGCGCGAGGCGAAGAGGCGCGGCCGCACAAGCTGCGCTTCCGCGAGTTGGTGCAGCAAAAGCGCGCGCAGCGCAGCGGTGCGGGAGCCGAAGCGGTAGTTGCTGCGGCCATCCAGACGCCGGCACTGAACAAGCGCCGCGCCAAGTGACGCAGGTGATCGCCGACAGCGGCTTTTTCATCGGCCTGTTCGATCCAAGCGACGCGCATCACGAGCGTTGCAAGCGCTTCCTCGCCGGGTTTCGCGGTACTTTCATCACTGCGTGGGCGGTGTTCACCGAGGTCTCGGTGCAACTCCCGCATCACCGCCTGCGTGCATTCTTCGCCTGGGCGGCGCAGGCGCAGCAATCGAAACATCTGCGCATCGAGTCGCCACCGGGAGACGCCATCATGGCGCTCTGGCAGTCGATGGACAAATACGAAGATCTGCCGATGGATTTTTGCGATGCGTCGCTGGTGTGGCTTGCCGTGCATCTGCGCATTGACAGCATCGCCACGGTGGACCGGCGCGATTTTCTGGTCTACCGGCTGCCGGGCAACAAGGCATTCAAGCTGGTGCTCGATCGCGCCAAAGCGGCCTGAGGCGGGTTTGCTGATCGCGAACTCGGGAATGATCAAGACATGCCCGAAATCGCGACCGTTTTTCAGTCACAAACTTTTTACAGCCTCGTTAGGTATCGCATCGGCGGTACACGAATCTGACTTTCGCTTCTACTTGTATGCCTCTTTGTATCTACGAATATTCGAGTACTCTCGATCAAATTCAGTGACCGCGCCCTTCGGAGGGGCAACGGAAGTTCGAACAAGCCTGACATCAAACTTGAAGATCACCGACTCACGAACGGCGGTGTCGATGCGGCCTTGCCCAAATGAAACTGTAAATACATATCGATCGTCCGCCTTGCCAGGCGAGCTGGACCAAAAAATGCCGGGAAAAGACGGATACTCAGGCCACCCCAAAGGGTGCGCGAGCTTGAGGCTAGCGGCATATTGACCGACACGCTCAAAGTCGTTCGCCTTGCACTCGCTGTATTGACCGACGACGCTTTCGAGTTCTTCTTTTGTTGGCAGGCGCCAGTCAGAGAACCCAAGGAATTTGTTGCTCTTGGCCAGTTCCATTGCCTCGAACCAAGTGACATTTGCTCTGGCCTTTCCGGCACAGGTCTGACCCGTCCAGGTAAAGCCATATGCGCATCGTTGCCAGACTGTGCCGTAGCGCGTGTCGGTCAACGTTCCATCGCCGTTGTCACGGAAGCCTTCGAATGGCTGACACTTTGAATGCGCTGCTCCAAAAATAAACAGTGAACTGAGCGCTATGACAAAACGCACGCCGATATTGCGAACAGTCTTGCTTATGGCAGATTCTTGCATGTTACTGATCCTATCGGGTTGTTGGAGTGTAGGAAGCGTTGCGTAGTGTGTGGGAGATCAAGGGCGGCAAGTATTGTTCCAACATTTTGTCGAGGAACGGAGGTAGGTAGATGATTTAAGCGCACTGTATGCAGAGTCAATCGTGTGACTCTACCGCCAATGCTAGCAAGGCGAAATGGTCGCTAGTGGATTACGCGACATCTGCATAGCGCACGGGGCGTTTATTGAGCCAAGTTTGGGCGGGGGTTCGGTAAGCGGGGCGCGAGCGCGTCA
The DNA here is from genome assembly GCA_043775155.1 of Burkholderiales bacterium. Taxonomy (GTDB): domain Bacteria; phylum Pseudomonadota; class Gammaproteobacteria; order Burkholderiales; family JAEUOS01; genus CANJDH01. Next base: position 3,526 of record JAYVSR010000111.1, read on the forward strand.
TCGTTTGAGTGCAAAAACGTCACCAGAGATCAAATCAATTCTTCTTGGCGGAAATGGCCCGGATCCGGACTTGCACGCTGCGTCCGTGGCTATGGAGCTGCAAAGAAAGTATGTCTGGTACCGAACTTCCTTTCCCGTTCGTTGGTCTAGCATGACCCCGCCGCTATCCAAAACAAGGCGGACTTCTGATTCGATAGCGTTTTGCCAGCCCTTTGCCTCTTCTGCGGTTTTTGCGGGCGGAATCAAACCAAAACCATCAGTTCCGTTGACCCATACGAAACCCCGACCAATCATGATCGTCCGTCGAACGTCGGACATGATGTTCGGCGTGCTAATTTTGACTGGCGTTTCGCAGCATGGGGTTGTTCCATTGTATGTATATTTTTCGCTGTCGATGTAGTACGCAGTGTCGCTTGCACGATCGCGGTATGTCACGTCAGTAAGTAGCTTTCCGTAATCTAGGGCTTGGGCAGATACATCGATTGCCAAAGCGGACAGAAGTATTGCAACTGAAAACTTCATTGAGATGTCTCCGATTGGATGTTGTTGAGACTGAGGTAATCGAACGCCACGCCTAACGAATAACGTTTATCGGTCGCAATGTACTCCGCTTCCTGGCTGACTTCGCCTAGCGTGGACAAATTCTATTCGTTCGGGATCCGGTTCGGTATAAAAATTCTGGCTAAGGATGGCATCCGCGATATGGCTGGCAACATCCATCGAAGCAGTCGGAACGTCTCCCATACCTAGATGATGCGCTTTCTAACTTCGGTGACAATAATTTCGGCAACGATCACCACAGCAAAAATCGTGAACAGAATCAACGCCACCCGATCCCACTGAAACAGATTGATCGCGGTATCGAGCGCCATGCCGAGACCGCCCGCGCCGACCAGGCCCAACACTGCCGACTCGCGCACATTGATGTCCCAGCGGAATAGCGCAATCGCCCAGAACGTCGGTTTCACCTGCGGCCAGTAGCCGTACTGGATCAGCGCGAGCTTTGATGCGCCGGCTGCGGTGAGCGCTTCTATCGAGCCGCGCGGTGTGTCCTCAACCGCTTCGGAAAACAATTTGCCGATGAAGCCGATCGAGTGAAACGCAATCGCCAGCGTGCCGGCCAATGCGCCGGGGCCGAACACGGCGACGAAGAACAGCGCCCAGAGCAACGTATTGATCGAACGCGTCGACACCAGAATCAGCTTGGCGCAGTAATTGAGAAAGCGGTTTGGGGTGGCGTTGTTCGCCGCGAGAAAGCCCACCGGCACCGCCATCAACACGCCGAGCAGGGTCGAGACTGCCGCGATGTTGAGGGTTTCGATCAGTGCATCGTGGACGCCACGGCCATAGAAGCCCCAGGCAATCGGCCACATGCGCCGGCCCATGTCGGCCACTTGCTCGGGTGCGTCCCAAATGAACTCGATGATGATCTCGACCGAGTGCGCAGCCCAGGCGACAGCGAACACGATGACGAAATAAATCGCGAAGCGCGCGAGGCGCTCCGGCCCGGTGAAGCGCTGCCACTCGCGCGGTGCGTTCATCTCCGCCGCACTCATTGCTTGAACACTTTCTTCACCCACAGTTGCAGCACCTCGCCGATCATGATGAGACCGATGATTGAGAGCACGATGGCGAACACGTAGTCGTAGTCGAAGCGCTGGAACGCGGCGAACAAAGTGCCGCCAATCCCGCCCGCGCCGACAATGCCGACCATCGTCGAGTTGCGCAGATTGGCGTCGGTCTCATACGCCGAGAAGCCGATGAAGCGGAACATCACCTGCGGCACGACGCCGAAGATCACCACGTTCATAAATGATGCGCCGGTGGCGCGCACCGCTTCGATCTGCTTCATCGAAATTTCTTCGATTGCCTCGGTGAACAGCTTGCCGACGAAGCCGATCGACGCGACCGTCAACGCGATGATCCCGGCCAGCGCACCGAAGCCGACCGCCTTGACGCAAATGATCGCGACGATCACCGGGTGGAACGAACGGCAGGCAATCACGATGATGCGCACCGGCCAGGTGACCACGGCGGGCATCAGATTGCGCGCGGCCAGCAAGCTCAGCGGCAACGAGATGATGACGCCGAGGAAGGACGCAAGAAACGCCATTTGCAGCGATTCGGTGAGGCCCTTGACCAGCAAATCCCAGCGCTCGAAGTTGGGCGGGAACATGCGGCCGATGAATTTGGCGCCGTTGTCGAGACCGGTGATGAAGCGCGCCCAGTTGAAATCGAGCGAGGACATCGCCCACGCCAGATAGACAATCAGCAGCACCCAGCCGGCCCGCGCCAGCGGCGAGGCCTGGAACGGTTTGATGTTCGCGGGCAGCGGCGTCGAGGTGGTGGTGGTGGTGGCGTTCATGGCGAATTCGCAGCGAGACTCAATGTAGCTGGCTCAATGCAACCAGCTCATTGCAGCCAACCCTGACCACCGTAAATCGACTTCAACACGTCATCGGTCAATCCATCGGCCTTGCCGTCATAAACCACATGTCCGCCCGACATGCCGACGATGCGTGACGCAAAGCGCTGGGCCAGATCAACGTCGTGCATGTTGATGATCACCGGAATGTCCTTCTCTTTCGCCACCCGCGTGAGCAACTCCATGATCTCGACCGAGGTCTTGGGGTCGAGCGAAGAGGT
>JAYVSR010000112.1:0-8802 GCA_043775155.1 Burkholderiales bacterium
TGGTGCGGCTGGCGATATTGGTGGCGTTCCCGGCGATCAGCTTGTATCTTCCCAAGCTGCTGAATTTGTAGAGCTACGTCAGAGGAAAAATCGGCCAAGAATGGCTCCAGGAGCCGTTCTTGGCCTGTTCTCCCGAAGCTTCAGCGCGAAAACGTACGGTGCCTCACCGCCCACACCAGTAGTACCAGCGCTGCGCTCCACGCAATCGCCGGTAGCCACGCCAGCCAGACGGCGAAGTCCGGCACTTTGTTCAGCCCCGAGACCACGATGGTGAAGCGCGTCAGCGCCGCCGCCGCGAGCAGCGCAAAGATCAAGCCGGTAAAGCGGCCCTCGCGCCCGGTGCGCCCGGCGTCAATCGCGGCTGACAATGCGTAACCGGTGATCAATCCCCAGGCTGCGCCAACCGCGAGCTGAACGGCGATGAGCATTGGCAGGTTGCCCGCTGCCGGCATCAACCCGAGCGCCAGCGCGCCTCCCGCCGTCGCGGCGAGCAGCATCGCTGGCGGGCTGGCTTTTTTCAGCACGCCGATTCCCGGTGCCATGATGAACACCGAGAAGCCGACCCAGAACAGCCCCATCAGCCATTCGAGGTCCGGCGCTTTGGCAAAGCGCAAATAGGCCGGCGCCGAGTTCAGTGCAGTGTGAATCTGGAAGCCGAGAGCGAGCAGGACAATGCAGACGAAGAACGCTGTGGTGCTGCTGCCGGCGGGTGCTGCGGCGGGCTGATCGGCGGACCCGGCACTGTTTGCAGTCGTCGATGCAGAGGGTGACACCGGGACGGACGCCGCGCGACCGGCGGCATTTCCGGCAGCATTTCCGCCAGCATCTCCAGCCGCATCTCCAGCCGCAATTCCAGTCTTGGCGGCGGCAAGATGGCGCTCGCACCAGCCCATCGCCGCCACTGCTGCGAGCAGCCCAATCGCTGCGAGCGCAAACGGCAGTTCGGGGGATACGCCGCGCAAGCGTGCGGTCAGCCATGGCGCAATCGCGCCGGCCATGCCGATGCCGAGCAACGACAGAAACACAAAGCACGGTGTTGCTGCGGCGCTGACGTGGCGTGCAAACATCGCCATCGGTGGCGCGCGCAATGCCGATGAAGTAATCGCCCAAATCGCCGTCAGCGTGAGCAACAACGTCGCCGATGCGCCCGCATGCGGCAGCAGCAAAAACGCCAGGCACGAGAGCGCAGTGAGCACGACCATCGGGCCGGCCAAGCGCCGCATGGCGGCGTTGATCCGGTCAGCGGCTACCCCCATTGCCAAATCCATCGCGATGAAAATCGCCTGGTCGAGCATCAAAATCCACAGCACGCGTTCTTTTGGAATCCCGGCGCTGGCGGCGAGCCGAGGCAGAAACGCGACATAAATCGTCCACGTCGCAGCAAATAGCAACTGCACCAGAGCTAGATAGAGGCCGACGCGCATGGGTTCCTCACAGTTCTCTACACGGTTTATGCGAGGGGCATGATAAACGCGAAATGCGCCGTTGCGCTATGATTTTGCCGGTGCAGGCTTCAGCTTGGCAGTCTCAATCAAAAGGACGACGAAATGCAGATCAGCGCGCCATTCGGTTACAAGGAAATCACGCCGTTTTTGAAGAATCACAAGGTCGCGCTGCCCGCTCCCGGCGTGTTGCCATCGTTCACCCAGCAACTCAATGCGATTCCGGTGAGTTACACCGAATTCAACGTCGCGCATCGTGATTTTCCGCTGGTGTTTTCGTCCGGCGACGAGGGCAAAAGTTTTGCGCCCGTGGCGGTGCTCGGCTTGCAGGCGCAGGAGAATTTGTTTGCCCTCAACGATGGCTGGGCACCGGGTGTGTACGTGCCGGCCTATGTGCGGCGCTACCCGTTTTGCATGGCCCGCGTCACGCTCGACAACGTCGAGCAGGCGGAGCGCCTGATCTGTGTCGAGAAAGATCATTTGGCCCAGAGTGGCGGCATCGACATGTTTGACGACCAGCAGCAGCCGCTGCCGCGCTGGAAAGAAGTCGAAAAACTGCTCGAAGAATACGAAGCCGATCTGGAGCGCACCAAAGAGATGTGCGGCATCTTGGCTGACTATGGTTTGCTCGAACCCTTCACCATGCAGGCGACGATGAACGCCGGCGGCTCGATGCACCTGACCGGCATGTTTCGGGTGGATGAGAAGAAAATCGAATTTCTCAACGCCAGCCAGCACAAGAATTTGATCAAAAAAGGGGTGATGTCGAAGATCTACATTCACCTATTGTCGCTGGATAATTTTGGCCGGCTGCTTGATCGCAAGGCGCAGCGGCAGGCGGTCACCGTAGCCGCCGCACCGGCTGCAGCACCAGTGGTACCGGCAGCACCAGCGGCAGCAGTACCGGCAGCACCAGCGGCAGCAGCCGACGCCTCCAAAGCTGCACCAGCGAGCGGCAAAGTGGTTGCCGAGACGGGGCCTGATGTCAAAGTCGAAACCAAGTCTGAGAAAAAAGATAAAGCCTGATTCACGCGGTTCACACGGATAACGATTCAACGCCATGTCTCTGGTTAAACCGGTCGAGTACGACGAAGCGCCTGCTGCGGTGCGGGCGGTCTACGACGACATCATGGCGACACGCAAGGTCACGTCGATCAATAATTTCTGGAAAGTGCTGGCGCATGATCCGGCGACGCTGGCGCGCACCTGGAGCGAAGTCAAAGAGGTGATGGCGCCCGGTGCGCTGGATCCGCTGGTGAAAGAAATGATTTATGTTGCGGTCTCTGCCACCAACAATTGTGAGTACTGCACCTATTCGCACACGGCGGCGGCGCGCCGGGCCGGCATGAGCGATGCGATGCTCGCCGAGCTGCTGGCGGTGGTCGGGCTGGCCAACAAAACCAACCGCTTTGCCAACGGCTACCGCGTGCCGGTGGACGCGGCCTTTCTTCCGAAATAGTTGAATCATGGCCGACGACCACCTGTTTTTTCGCACCGATTTGGGGGATAAGGCGATGCGCGGCCAGGCCGGGCAGATCGCCCCGGACATGATTCGCGTGCTTGCGCTGATCGCCGGTGAGGCGCATTTTGAAGTGATCAAAAAGCGCGCGATCCGGATGCCGGAAGATGAGCTCGCCGCGACACTTGGCAAACTGGTGGAAGACGGTTTTCTAATGCGCCGCGCCGCGACTGCGGGGCATGATCTCGATTTCACCGCACATTTTGAACAACCCGCACCAGCCGCGCCGGTGCTCAGCGCGGCCGATCAGCAGCGCCTTGGCGCGGCCGCCTCCAGCGGGCATGATGTGCTCACCAAGACAGGTTCGTTCCTCCAGTTAGCGGCCGGCGCCGGGCCTGCGACATCATTGGGCAAAGCCTGGACCGACATCATCGTGCTGATTATCGAAGACGATGAAATCCAGGCGCGCTTTGCGCAAAACATCGTGATGAAAGCGGGCTTCAAACAGCGCCATGCCGCGACGCGCGAAGAGATTGTGGGCGAGCTTAATAAATCGCCGATGCCGGACTGCGTGCTGATGGACGTTGAGCTGCCAGGTATCAATGGTTTTGATGTGCTCGCACGGATGCGCCAGCACCCGAAGTTGAAAGGCGTGCCGGTGGTGATGCTGACGGCGCTGGCGAGCCAGGACGATGTGTTCAAAGGTTTGGCGCTGGGGGCGGCCGCGTATATTTCCAAGCCCTACAAAAAGCAAACCCTGATCGAGACGGTAGTGCGCACCCTGGGCCTCAAACCGTATGCCGACAAAGCAGCGGGCGTCGGGCCGGAAGCGGTGTCCTGAGACCCGTAGAGGCCTGGTGATGAAACCGGCGGCGCGCAAAACATCTCCTTCGCCCGCAGCGAAGCGGGCGGGCCTCGCGCCATCGCGCAATCAGCCGCCGCGTTATGACCCGGATTTTTGCGAGCGCGAATACAACGCGCGTGCGGCGGTGCCCGATCATGCGCGGCACATTGCCGGGTGGTCTACTCGGTCCCACCAGACGCGTATTGCCGAGCCTTGCTTTCTCGATATCGCCTACGGCACGGATGCAAAACAGACGCTGGATATTTTCCCGGCGCGGCGCGGCGGCGGCGTGGCACCAGTGCAGGTGTTTATCCACGGCGGCTACTGGCGCGCGATGGATAAAGCCGATTTTTCGTTTCTCGCCCCGGCCTTCACTCGTGCCGGTATCACACTAGCGGTGATCAATTACCGGCTGGTGCCTGCGGTACCACTGGAAGAATTGGTGCGCGACGTGGTTGCCGCGATTACCTGGGTGTATCAAAACGCCGGCCACTATGGCGCCAATCCGCACCGGCTGACGGTGAGCGGGCATTCGGCCGGTGGTCATCTCGCGGCGCTGATGCTGGCCTGCCAGTGGCCGCGCTGGCACGGCGCATTGCCGCCCGATGTGGTGCGTGGCGCACTGGCGATTAGCGGCCTGTTTGATCTCGAGCCGTTCATGCATACGCCGTTTCTCAAGGCTGATCTGGCGCTCACGGATGCGCGAGTGTTGGCAATGAGCCCGGCCTGCCTGCACCCGGCGACCCATGCGCCGCTGGTGACCGCTGTCGGGGGCAACGAGAGCGGTGAGTTTCATCGTCAGGCGAAGGTGCTGGCGGCGCGCTGGAGCGGTGTATTTGCCAAGGATGTCCCAATGCCAGGACATGACCACTTTAGTGTCTGTAGCGCTCTTGGTGACCCCGCCAGCCCGCTATTTGCGGCGGCGCGGGCATTGGCCGAAAGCTGAGTTCCGCCGCAGCGCTGTGCCGCAAGACAGCGGAGGCCGACACGTTACTCGATGCGCCGCACCGGCACCATATAGCCGCCCAACAGCAACGGCCCGGCGATCCCGGAAGGGCGGCTGCGTACCAGCGGCATTTCGTCGGCAATGCCGCGGCGCAGCGGCAGCGGCTGGATTACGGGTGCCGGGGTGACTGACGTGGGTACGACTGTGGCAACCGAGGCCGCTGCTTCTTGTACGGGAGTCAACGCCAATGCCGCTGTTACGCTACGCGCGGTGCTGACCGGCAAATCGTTTTGCTGCGCAATCAGGGTTTGTGCAGATTTGCGCAAGGTGTCAGCCCACGAGCTTGACCCCAAGCGTTCGTCGAGCGGGCCTTGCGCCAAATTTAGTGCCAGCGTGACCGAACGATAACCCGCAGCCTCGAGCAATTTGATTGCAATCTCGTCGGCTTCGTGAGTTTGGCGCTCGCCGCCGCTCGCCGCCGCTACCTGCGAGCCGGCGAACGACAAGGCGCTCTTGACCAAGCCACTGCCGGGAATGATCAGGTTCATGATCACCGAAGTAATCAGCGACGCGGCCGAATTGTCATCGTGATGCCCGGCGAGCACGTGACCCATTTCGCGCGAGATGACAAAGGCCAGCCAATCGTCGCCCGGCCTTAAATCGGCGATGCCACCATAGAGCGCGATTTTGCCGGTGGCGGATGACAGCGTCTCGGCATTCTTTGACTCGGCGACGTAGACATCGAACGCGCCCAAGCGCTCCATTTTGTCGGCGTAGAGGCGGCGGGCGGCACCTTGCAGCGCGGCAGTGATGCGCAGGGTCTGCGCCTTGAGTAGTGCTTCGTCTGCGTTCGCGTCAATCTTGCGCGGAGGTGCCAATACAGAGAACTTGATGTCCGAATGCAGTGACGGCAGGCTCGACGCTTTGGTGTCTGTGGCCGCCTCAGGTTGCGCCATGTCGCGCGCTGCGTCGAGAGCCAACACCGGCGTGACCGCACACGAGACTAACAAAGCGACGAGCAGCGTTCTCGCGTGGTGCGAAACGGTATGGCTGCAAGGGCGGGTGTGATGAGTGAAGCGGGGCATGTCCGCGCGCGAGGGTCTTGATCGGATTGCATGAACAATTGCGGACTACCAATACTACTCGCGAGCGCTACTTTTCACCACGTTTTTTTGCTATTTTCCCTTAATAATCAATGGTTTATTGAATTTATTCAAAACATACAAATGTTTGCAGCGCAAACTTAAAGTGAGTTAGTTAAAGTGATTTCTGAGGATGGGAATTTGATCGTCTTCAGTGCATCCACCGCGGCGATCACGGTATCCATCGGCACCTGGCCCATCCAGGCGATTTGCAGCCATCTGCGCTTGCGCAAATATCCGCTCTCGTACGCCACGCGAAAGCCTCGCCCAGCGAGGTATTCCGCGGCGGCGCGCGGTGAGAGTGTGGCGGGTAACGCGATGGTGACCACACCGACGGCAGCGGACGCGCCGGGTGTGATCACCGCCAGCTCTGCCGCTGCCAGCGCGCAATGCACGGCGCTGGTGATGCCGAGGCGCTGCGCATAGTGTGCGGGCGTGAGCTGCTTCAATGCAGCGTCGAGTGCCGCCAACAGCGCGGACGATTGAGTGAACGGCAGACCGTTTTGCGCGGCAGCAAAAGACAAGTCCAGATACCGCGGTACCGGCGCGACCGGGCGCAGGGCGTCACGGCGGTGCATTACAAAAGACAGGCCCGGTGGAGCCCCGACGCCCTTGCTGCCGACGCCCGTAGCAAACAAAACGTCACCCAGGTCAAGCTGGATATTGCCAATCGCGCTGATGCAATCGAGCACCAGTTCTGCGCCGAGCCGCTGCGTACATGCACGCAGCGCTGGCAAATCATTTTGCATGCCGGTCGAGGTTTCGCAATGCACCATCCAGATCCACGCAGGCAGCGGTGTGCCGCTGACGTGCAAATCGGCAAGAATGTCGGCGCCCAATTTTTCAAAATCAAACACGGTTCCCCAGTTGGCGCGATGCGTCGTGAACTTGAGAGCGGCGCACGCGGCGTGATCAATCAGGCGTTCGCCAAACTCGCCATTCGCCAACACCAGCCCCGGCCCGCGCGCGCGCAACTGCTGTGCGACTGCGTCATTGGCGAGCGTGCCGCTGCCCAGCAAGACCTGCGCAGCGTCGGCTTGGGTCAGAGCGCAAAGCCGGGCGCGGCAGCGCCTCAGCGACGCCATGACATCAATGCTGCGGTGTGGCTGCAGCCGGTGTGCGAGGGCCCGGTGTACTTCCGCATGCATCTCGACCGGGCCGGGCGTAAGCAGTGACGGCACTGACAGCAGTGACGCTAGTGCTGGCAGGCGCGAAGGACACGGCTGCGGCAGCAGTGGCGGAGCTGGAGGGATTGCCTGCGGCGGGTTCGCCGAGAGCCACGCCACCTTCTGGTTAAACGCCTCGACGGCGATTTGCATCGGCTGGAACATCGCCTGACCCGCGCCAGTGAGCGGGCCGAATGGCGTAAAACCCAGATGCTGATACAGCTTTAATTCGCGCGTCGTGCCCGAGATGATCGCGTAGTCGTAGCGCCGCTCCGCGCAGCGCCGCGCCAGCGCGCGCACCAAGCTGACCAAGACGCCGCGATGGCGCCACGCCGGTTTGACGGCGAGCAATCGAATTTCGCAGATGCGCCGCCCGGGCGGCAGATGCGCGTCCAGATCAGGCAACTTGGCATCCAGCGAGAACGGTCGCTCGGCCCGCAACGCCAGCATGCCGATCACTTCTTCGCCGTGTTTGCAGATGATGTATTCGTTTTCGGCGTGAAACCGGTCGATCAGGCGGCCATCAACGCGTGGCGCGTGCTGCGGAATTTCTGCGGCGAAGGTGGCGTGATTGAGGCGAAACACCTGCTCGAAATCATTTGCGGTGGCAGCGATCTGGCAGGTGAATGTGGAGGCGGGGAGGGGCATGGCGGCAGATACAACGCATGGTCGATCCGGGGATTTTGTCACTGCGCCATGCAGCGGTGTTTGCGCGCTGCCAAGCAGAGGCGTACGCTGCGCAGCGTAGCGGGATGCGCTACGTCACAACCAGCCGGAGGGGCGGTCGGTCAACGTGCGCGGGTGCTGCACCCGGCGTTGCGTTGGTGGCGTTACGTTGGTGGCCTCGCGTCGGTAGCCTCAGGTTGCCAACCTTACATCGCCCGGCCTCAAACCGCCAACATTACATCCCCATCGGTCACACGCACCGCAAACGATTTGGTGCAACCGTGATCCGGCGCCACCGCGCTGCCATCGGCGAGCTCAATGTTCCAGTTGTGCAGAGGGCAGGTGACGCGCTTGCCATGCACGATGCCTTGCGACAGCGGGCCGTTTTTGTGCGGGCATTGATCGAGCACTGCGAATACCTCGTCGTCGGCAGTGCGAAACACGGCGATGTCGCCATGCAGAGCCGACTGCACCACGCGGGCGCCGAGTTTCGGAATCTCTTCAAGGGTGCAGATTTTTTTCATCGCTACTTCAGTCATCGCTACTTCAGTCATGGTTCCCATGCTCACACCGTGAGCATTTCGAAATCGGTTTTCGCTACTGTGCCCTGGGCGCGCTCGGCCCACGGGTCAACGTAGTCTTTGACGGCAAACCTGAGCCGCGCATACAGGGCTTTGCGCTTGTCGGCATCCTCGACGACATTTTTCTTCACGTAGTCCATGCCGACCCGCGCGACCCAATGCACAGTGCGGTCGAGATAGCGCGCTTCTTCGCGATACAACTGCAAGAACGCGCCCGAGTATTCGAGCACTTGCTCGCTGGTTTCAACCTTGGCGAGAAACTGCGCCACCTCGGTCTTGATGCCGCCGTTGCCGGCGACGTAAATCTCCCAGCCCGAATCAACCCCGATCACACCAACATCCTTGATGCCGCTCTCGGCGCAATTGCGCGGGCAGCCTGACACTGCAAGTTTGACCTTGTGCGGCGACCACATGCCGTAAAGATCGTGCTCCAGGTCTTTGCCCATCTGGGTTGAGTCCTGCGTACCGAAGCGGCACCACTCGGAGCCGACACAGGTTTTCACCGTGCGCAGGCTCTTGCCGTAAGCGTGGCCCGAGGGCATGTCGAGATCGCGCC
>JAYVSR010000113.1:0-21937 GCA_043775155.1 Burkholderiales bacterium
CCGGTCTCGCCGCGATACGGGATCGAGGCGACGTTGAGGTTGCTGCGATGGACGAAATTGGCAATCGAGAAATGCGGCACGGTGCCGATGCCGCTGTGCCCGTACGAGAGCTTGCCGGGGTTGGCGCGCGCGGCGGCGATGATGTCTTGTACCGAGCGGAACGGCGAATCAAGTGGCACGGCGATGGTGAAGACGTTTTCAAACGACTGGCAAATGTATTCGAAGGACTCGGGGCCGAACTTAATGTTCTTGATCAGGTGCGGCGCAATCGACATCGGCGTGGTCGGGCCGGCGCCGAGGAGGTAGCCATCCGGCGGCGCAGCGGCGACCTGGCCGAAGCCGATGGTGCCGGACGAGCCGTCGCGATTGACAACGACGAACGAGCCGCCGAGTTGCGCGTTGACCGCCGTCACCAGATTGCGCGCCATCACATCGACACTGCCACCAGCCGGGAAGCCGACGATCACTTGCACCGGGCGTTGCGGGTAGGCGGTTTGCGCGTGGGAGGCGGTGCCGCTGGTTATCAGCACTGCAAGCATTGCGCTGAGGCATTGCAGCAAGGTTCGATTCAATTGCAGCGGCATGTCATCTCCTCGTTGAAGTGTGAATGCGACCGTGTGAATCCGGCGCTGATTGATGTTACGGCATCGACGCGAGTTTTTTCAGCAGGCCCATGGTGAGTGGTGTGATCTTGCCGTCAGCACTCGCAGGCAGGTAGCGCAACTGGAATGCGCGCAGGATGTTCGCTGTCGCGACGCGCACGATGTTGGTCACGCCTGGTGGCGGATGCGCCGGGTCGGATACATAGACGAAGCCACCGTTTTTCTCGCCGTAGGCATGCGGCGCGGGGTAGCCGCATTGCTCGAGCAGGGTTTGCACAGTCGTCTCGTTGCCCATCGGCTCCTCCACTGCGCCATGCGGCCATCGCCCAAGACCCGCATCCACCAACGCTTTCCACGGGAATAGCTGGCCCGGGTCTACTTTGCGCTTGGGCGCAATATCCGAATGCCCGACGATGTTGCCCGGCAAAATCTGCGGATGCGCTTTGAGAATTTGTTTGATCAACTCAATTAGCGCGTTGATTTGCGCCGGTGGATACGCATGCACATTGCCATCCAGGTTGACGATCTCGATGCCGATCGAGCGCTCGTTCACACGCGCCGCGCCGCGCCAGGTCGAGAGACCAGCGTGATACCCCACTTGCGCGTCTTGCAAAATCCGGTAAGCGGTGCCGTCTTCAGCCAGCACGTAATGCACACTCACCGCGCCAGTGCGCAACACCTTCAACGACGCTGCCAGATCCAACGCGGTGTAGTGCAGCACGAGTGTGTCGATTGGCTGCGTGCGCGCGTGAAAACTGGCCGATTGAATCGGTGCGTCCTGGATCTTCAGCATCATTTTTTCTGGCGCGTGAACGACACCGGCATTATCGCGACAATCGGCGTAATGCGTGCTTATAATCGCCGCAGCCTAGCGGGGCCGACGCGCCGCGGCCAACTTATAACTGGGGAAAACATGCTTCGCAAAACTGCATTGATCGCCGCACTGGCCTTGGCCATGAGCGGCATGGCCTACGCCAAGGATGAGCCGAAAGCCGATACCAAAGCCGCTGCGGCCGACCCGATCGTGAAGGCGCGCATGGCCGCCGCTGCCGCCAAGCCGGACAGCACCAAGAGCAAAGACTTGCAAGACGCCATCACGCCCGACATGGCGATCAAAATATTGAAAGACGGCAACACCCGCTTCACCGCTGGCACCATGATCAAGCGTGATCTGAAAAAGCAGGTGAAGGACACCGGCAAGGGCCAGTATCCGTTTGCCAGCATCGTCTCCTGCGTCGATTCGCGTTCCAGCCCCGAGCTGGTGTTCGATCAGGGCATTGGCGACATGTTCGTCGCCCGCGTGGCCGGCAACGTGGTCAATGAGGACATCCTCGGCAGCCTCGAATTCACCAACAAGGTGGCAGGTTCCAAAGTCATCGTCGTGCTCGGTCACACCGCCTGCGGTGCGATCAAGGGCGCCTGCGACGACGTAAAGCTGGGCAACCTCACCGGTCTGCTCGCCAAGATGAAGCCCGCTGTTGCCTCGGTGAAAGAGACTGGCGACCGCTCATCGAAGAACTACGCGTTTGTCGACAAGGTGGCCGAAGCCAATGTGATGGACACGGTCGCCGCGATCAAGGCCAAGAGCCCGGTGCTCAAAGAGATGGCTGATAAAGGCGAGATCAAGATTGTTGGCGCGATGTTGGATGTGACGACGGGCAAGGTGCTCTGGTACTAAGCCGGGTTGGTGCTGCAACAAAAAGCCCCGCACTGCGGGGCTTTTTATTCGCCCGGCACTACTGCACCATCGCGCCGTTCGGCAGTTGGTAGAGCGCCTCCAGCGTCAGGAAATCCCGCTCCGACGGGCCGACGCGTTGTTGAAGGCCGGAAACATCAGGTCGGATTCCCGCTCGCTGTGCCACATGATGCCCAGTGCGTGGCCCATCAACGAAATCTGGGAGCTGCACCCGAACCCGCAGTTTGCCCTTGTCCAGCGGACAGCGAATTACCTGGAGCGGAATCGGACGGCCGCCAAGCACACGAAAGGAAGAAACCAGATGGACAGGTATCAAAGTTTGAACCACACGGCATGGGACTGAAAGTACCACGTGATGTTCATTCCGAAGTGCCAGCGCAGAACGCTGTATCTGGAACTCACAAGGTGTCTGGGCGAAGGGTATACGGAGAAAAGAAGCGCAACTTCGTCGGGCAGCATTTTTGGGCACGCGCGCATTTCGTGTTCATGGTGGGGCGAGATGAGAAGGTGATGGGTGCAGCACACAGCGGAGCTCGCCGAGCCGGTGAGGCTCATACGAGCGCAAGGTAGCCGGACCAAACGAGCCGTCGTTGAGTATCAGCGAACGGAACGCTGCTCAGCAGATAGGATCCAAAACGCTGCGCGAAGCCGGGGGAAACTTGAAACCGGCGCCACCGGTAAAAAGAAAGATACAAAAAGCAGTCCACACGATGCCCAATAGCTCGACGGCTGCGCCGCCTCGGGCGAAAAGCGCCGGAACCGGCTGCCCGGTCCAGGAAATGCGCTCTCCGCGCAGAAGCTTCGCGCGGACAAGCGCGGACAAGCGCGGACAAGCGCGGACAAGCGCGGCAACGTCTCTGGGCAGTTGGTTAACGTGCGTTGCGGTAAGCGGGTTGTACCGCAACCATCATAGTAAATACTGACCATTCACTTCGCCCCTGCCCCACTTTGGCATCGGCGCGGGTGCATCGACTGCGACGCCCGTTTGAGATTTCTTTAATACACGTGGCCCAAATTAAAGCTGCACGAAGCGATCAAGCCGTCAGCGTCTTCACGCCCTGCGCGGTGCCGAGCAACAGCACATCAGCCGGCTGGCGCGCAAACAAACCGACAGTCACCACGCCGGTGATCTGATTGACCGCACTCTCGAACGCGGGTGGATCGGTGATCGACAAGCCCGCGACATCGAGAATGATATTGCAGTTGTCGGTGGTGAACCCGGCGCGCAGCTTGGGCGCGCCGCCGAGCTTGATAAGTTCGCGCATCACGAACTCGCGTGCCATCGGGATCACCTCAACTGGCAACGCAAATTTGCCGAGCACATCCACCAGCTTTGATTCATCACAAATGCAGATAAATTTTTTCGACGCCGCAGAGACGATCTTCTCTCGCGTCAGCGCGCCGCCGCCGCCCTTGATCATGTGCATGCGGTGATTGATTTCATCGGCGCCATCGACGTAGACCGGGATCTCGCTGACGTCGTTCAGATCAAACACCGGAATACCATGGCGCGCCAGGCGCTCGGCCGATTTGACTGAACTCGCGACCGTGCCTTTGATGGTGTGCTTGATTTTCGCCAACTCATCGATAAACAGGTTGGCGGTGGAGCCAGAACCGACGCCGACGATAGCGCCGGTCGCACTCTCCGTGACATAGCGAATCGCGGCGAACGCCACCGCGCGCTTGAGTTCGTCTTGCGTCACGGGTTCAACACACTTACGACGCCGGCAAAAACGACCGCCGGGTCATGCATGACGGCGCGCCACATTGCTTGGTGGGCCATCACTTCACCATCGTTGCGGCAGCGACGAGCTTCTCAAGTTGATCATGCGGAATCGCGCCCGGCACTTTTTGGCCATTGACCAAAAACACCGTCGGTGTGGCACGCACGTTGATACGCTCGCCGAGGGCACGATTGGCGTCGATCGGGTTGTCACAAGTTCCCGAGGCGGTCGGTGCCTGGCCCTTCAACATCCAGTCGTTCCAGGTTTTGAGTTTGTCCTTCGAGCACCAGATCGACTTGGCTTTGGCGGTCGAGTCGGGCGAGAGAATCGGGTAAATGAAAATGTGTACCGTGGTGTCTTTCAACTGCGCCAGCGCTTGGCTCTCAAAGCGTTTGCAGTAGCCGCAGTTGGGGTCGGCAAAATACGCGACTTGGCGCTTGCCGTTGCCGTTGACTTGCTTGAGCGCGTTTTGGAGTGGCAGATCGTCCCACTTGATCGCGGAGAGTTGATTGACGCGCTCTTCGGTCAGGTTGTCCATCGTCTTGGCGTCGAGCACGCTGCCGGCAAAAATGTAATCGACCTTGGCGTCGGTGTAGACCAGCTCGGTGCCGATGCGCGCTTCGTAGAGGCCAAAATACTGCGTCTTGACGACGCCATCGACCTTGGTGCCGGGGCGCAGACGCGATTCGAGAATCTGCTTGATTTTCGATTCCACTTCGCCCATTTTTGCGTCCGGCGTTTGCGCCACAGACGATGCCAGACCAAAAACGCACAACAGCGCGGCTGTGGCCAGGGAGATGCTGCGGGAGAAGTTCATGAGGTAATTCCTAAAAAGTCGGTCTGAAGATGCCGTAAAAAAACCGGCCTAAAGAGTCCGGGTGGCGTGCCGCGCCAGCAATTGGGGTAGGACGGGAAAACGGCCAGTAAAGTTCAATCCCGCGTTGCGCATGGTGCGTACCAGCGGCGATGGCGCAGCAAATAAACGCTGCAATCCGTGGGTGATACCGTGGATTTCAAGTATAGCGGCTTTGCGCGCGCGCTCGAAGCGGCGCAGAGTCAAATACGCGCCTGGATCGGATGCGCCGTCGAGGGCGCGGAACAGTTCGGTGCAGTCGCCGAAACCGAGATTGAGGCCTTGGCCGGCCAGGGGGTGGACGACGTGGGCGGCGTCGCCCACGAGTGCCACACGCGGTGCGATCAAGGCGCGGGCGCGCTGATTGCGCAGCGGGAAGGTGGCGGGTTGGCTGGTGAGGGTGAGCGCACCGAGCGTATTGAACCCGGCTCTCGCTACTCGCTCTGCAATATCTGGCGGGGTCAGCGCCATCAACTCGGCTGCCAGCGCATCGGGCGCGGACCAGACGATGGAGATTTGATTCCCCGGCAACGGCAGCCAGGCGAGAACCGAAGCGCCGCTTGCCTCGTCACGAAACCACTGCGACGCGCAATTGAAATGCGGCTTTTCAGTGTGGAAATTCGCCACGACTGCGGTTTGCCGATACGCGATGCTGTCGATGGCGATGCCGGCCTGTTCACGCACCCATGAGCGCGCGCCGTCGGCAGCGATGATGAGCTTGGCCTCGAACGCGCGGCCATCGGCCAGCGTCACCGTGGCTGCTGCGGCAGCACAGCACAGCGACGCTGCCGCAACCGGGCGCAACACTTCGACGCCGGGCGCATAGCCGACTGCCGCTCGCAACGCGCGCAACATTTCACGCTCTTCGACGATGGTGCATAGCTCACTCACGCCGGCGCGATAGGCGGACAGATGCAGACCGTCGCCCTTGAGCAGCCCGCCACCCTTAAGCAGACCGTCACCGTTGAACGGCGGCGTCTCCTCATCCCCATGAATCCGCATGTCGTATACCGGCGTGATCCGCGCGACATCGAGGGCCGGCCAGACGCGCACCTCACGCAACCACGCCGCACCCGCCGGGCTGATCGCATAGATGCGCTGGTCGTACCCAGAAGCGGCAGCGGTGATCACCGGCGCGGGTTTCGCGTCGAGCAACAACACGCTACGGCGCTGCGCCGATAACGCGAGCGCCAGCGACAAACCTGCGAGGCCCGCGCCAACGATGATGATGTCGCGCTTCATTTCCCCACCGCCAGCTTCACCCCAAACGCCACCAACATCGTGCCCGCAATCCGGTTCAGCCACACACCAAGCTGCGGACTAGCGCGCATCCGCTCGGCAGCGAAATGCACGATACCGATCACGATCACACAGTAGAGAAACGTCAGCATGGCGATGGTCAGCGCCATCACACCAAACGTCGTCATGCCTTGGTGTTTGGCCGGGTCCACAAACAACGGAAAGAACGCCATGTAAAACACGATAGCCTTCGGATTAAGCAACGTGATCAACATCGCTTGGCGAAAAAACCGGCGCGGCTCCATCTTGAGAATCGGCGCATCGCCGGGTTTCGCGAGCATCATGCGCACACCAAGATAGGCAAGGTAGATTGCACCGGCGTACTGCACCAGGCCGAACACGCCCGGGTTCGCGGTGAGCAGGGCCGCCACCCCCGCCACCGCCAGCCACATCAATACCTGGTCGGCCGCGATCACCCCCAACGTCGCCGCCAGGCCACCAACGATGCGGCCCTTGCTGGTTGACGTGATGATGGCAAGATTGCCCGGGCCGGGGATCGCGAGAAACACGATCACCGCGATGACGAAGGCCCAGTAGTCTGCGATGCCGAACATGACCGCCTCAAATAAAAAACTTGCCCACCCTCTGCCTGAGTACCAGGCGGGTTGGGTAAATATCGAAGAGAGTCAGTTTAGCCGGTCGGCACGCTGATTTCGCGCCAGCGGCCGCTCCCGCAGACCACCCATGCGGCAAGCACGTACAATCCCGCTCACGCAAAACTAGGCGATAAAACTAAGCGAAATAGCCTACGCAATGTTGACTCACGGTCAAATGCCGATTACCATCTAAAACTACTGAATATTAAAACAGTTGAGGAAGAAATGGAAAAGCGGCGCGCATTGAAAAACAAGAACATCCGGCTGATTGCGTCGGAACCGCCACCCAAGCCGTACCTTTCCCCCTTGTCGTCCATCGATCTTTTCTGTGGCGCTGGCGGTATCACTCAAGGATTTTCCCAGGCTGGCTATCACTGCCTTTACGCCAATGATTTGATGCCAGAGGCGATTGACACGTTCCGCCACAATCACCCCGGCACCCGCGCCGAGTGCCGGCCGATTGAAGAGGTAGATGCAGCCGCACTGCGTAAAAACCTGGGTCTAAAAAAAGGCGATTTGGACGTTCTCGTCGGCGGCCCGCCCTGCCAGGGTTTTTCCATCAACGCGCCTGGCCGGTTTCTCAGCGACCCGCGCAACAGCCTGTTCAAACACTACGCCAGGTTTGTCGAGGAATTCTCGCCCAAGGCGTTGGTTTTTGAAAATGTGCCAGGACTGCTCTCGATGGGTGACGGTGTCATCTTCAAGCAGATTCTTCAGGTATTCAACGATTTGGGTTATCACTTGTCGGTCAAATTTTTGTTTGGCCCGCATTACGGCATTCCGCAAGAGCGTTGGCGCTTGATTTTGCTCGGGTCGAAATTTGGCGAAATCGAACACCCGGCACCATCTCATTTCGCCAAAGGCAGAGCCAATTTTCGCGGCGGCGCATCGCTGACGATTGGCCTCGACACTACCGACGCCAAGCACCTGTTACCCGCTGTCACCGTAGGCGATGCGATTCGCGACTTGCCGCGCCTGAATATGGGCGAAGGGGCCGAGGAAGTGGGCTACACCGGCGAGCCGGCCAGCCCCTATGCACTACGCTTGCGCAACCCGGAAGGCGTGACGTTCAACCATGTCGCTGCGAAACTTTCCAAACAGAACATTGAGCGCATGCAGCATGTGCCGCCGGGCGGGTCGTGGCGCGACATTCCGCATCACTTGCTGCCGCGCGGGATGCAGCAGGCGCGCAAGTCAGACCATACGAAACGTTACGGTCGCTTGAGCTTTGACGGCATGTCCGGCACCGTATTGACCAAATGCGACCCGCACTGGGGCACCGTGTTTTTGCCGGATCAAGATCGCACTTTATCGGTCAGAGAGGCGGCGCGATTGCAGTCGTTCCCGGATCACTACCGGTTTCTTGGGTCGCGGGTTTCGCAGTATGTTCAGGTCGGCAACGCCGTGCCGGTACTGATGGCGAAGGCGATCGCCCATGCCACGCGCACGCATCTTGAGGCACATCTGGACGCACATACGCACGCCGCAATCGAGGCGATGCCAATGGCCGTTCATGGCTAACAAGATTCTCGAACTGTTCGGCTATTCGCGGGACGACCAATCCGCCGAAGCGCGGGCGGCGCGGAAAGAGCAGAGCTGCCCGATGCAAGGCGGGCTGTGTACCAAGCAAATTGGCAGCGCGGAAAACCGAATTCGTTCCGGCGTGTGCAGCATCACCGACGCTGACGGCATGCCGGTAGTGATCTGCCCGATTCGTCTCTATGCGGACCAATACGCGCTGTTGTCCACTGTGGCCAAGCTGGCTTTCAAAGTAACCGAGGTCACGCTGGTGGATGGCCGCAAAACAGCGACAGCCAAAGCGTTGGACGACGCCACGCTGGTTGCTGTGTTTGGAAAGGGCTGGGGCGGCGAACTCAAAGTACCCGGCCGCCCGGTCGAAGGCAAAAAGCGCGTGAGCGGATTTTTCGTCGACTGGATTCTTGCCCGCCTCGACAAAGACAAAAATCTGATCGAATTCGCGGCGCTGGAAGTCCAAACCATGGACACCATCGGCAGCTATCGCGCCGAACGTGCAGCGATTCTTGGCGGCACCGCGCATACCGGCAAAAGTGCCGGCGCGAATTGGGAAAACGTCAATAAACGAATTCTTCCGCAGTTAATCTACAAAGGCCACTTGTTGGAGCGTGAAGCACTCTGCCAAAGCGGGCTGTTTTTCGCTTGCCCCGAAGCGGTGTACAACAAAATTATCGAACGGCTCGGTAGCCAATTAGCCGGGTATCCGATGAAAAACAACTCGCTGACGTTTATTCCGGTGCGGCTGCGCGATGCAGTGCGGCCCGGCACGCCTCGGGCTATCGAGGCAATGCCTCCGAAGACCACCACAATTCAACAGGTACAAATCGCGTTCAGCTCACCGACCAATTTGCCTGAGGCGGGCGCTTACGAGAAAGCGATTCGCTCGGCACTGAAGAGCGCGGCGCGTTGACACTGCCTTGAGGTCAAAGCGGCACGTCAGTCGCATCCGCTGCACTCAAGGAATCGGATGCCCCTTGATGTACAACTTCTCTTCCTTCATCGTCCGCCCGAGCAGTTTCACCATCGCGTAGACCGCCTCGATATGCGGCGTCGGCACACCAACGGTATTGCCTAGTTCAATCACCGCACCGACCAGCGCGTCGATCTCCGGGTCGCGCCCGGCTTCGACATCCTGCAGCATCGAGGTCTTGTGCTTGCCGACCTTCTCGGCACCGGCAATGCGGCGGTCGATGTCAACGCGAAACGCAACGCCGAGTTTGGCCGCGACATCCTGTGCTTCTTTCATCATGTTGCGCGCGAGGTCGCGGGTCAGCGGGTACTGGCAAATATCGACCAGCGTCGAATGGGTCAACGCCGAGATCGGATTGAAGGTGAGATTGCCCCACAATTTCAGCCAAATTTCAGAACGCACCGAGGGCAGGATCGGCGATTTGAAGCCCGCGCCGGTCAGCACCTCGGAGATTTTTTTGACGCGCTCACTGTCGAGGCCGCCCATCGACGCATCGAGTTCCCCGACCGGGAAGCGCTCGCCTTCGATGTGATGAATCACGCCGGGCGCGGCGATCTCGGCAGCGGGATACACGACGCAGCCAACGATACGCTTTGGATCCACCGTGCGTGCGACCTTGCCATCCGGATCGACCGACGCAATCGAGCGGCCTTCATGCAAGCCACCGTGCCGCTGAAAGTACCACCACGGAATGCCGTTTTGCATCGGCAGAATCACCGTGTCCTCATGATTGAGCGACGCCAAATCGTCCGCCACGGGCTCAACCTGATGCGCCTTCATGCCGAGGATCACGAGGTCTTGTACGCCTGCTTCGCGAATTTTGTCGGTTGCTTTGACGTCTTTGGCGATCAGATCTTGCCCATCGTGCATGATCAGCTTCATGCCATTCGCCCGGATCGCCGCGAGATTCGCACCGCGCGCAATCAATGTCACGTCATGTCCAGCCAGCGCCAGCTTGACGCCGAGCAAACCGCCGATCGAACCGGCCCCGACCACACAAATTTTCATCTTTTCAACCTCGTTTTGCATCGCTGCGTGAACGCATATCAGAGAATCATGATACGCCAAACATGCTGCAACGCAATAGAGGAAATATTCAATTTTTAGCGTTGATTTTGCTAACTAAATACTTGCTAACCGCTCACTATTTTTGCGATGCAATGAGCATTTTCGTGTGCTAAAATTCTTGTGTTGGGATGGTTTCGTGGAGTAAATCAAGACCAAACCACAACGTTGCGGTTTGACTAAACGGGCGCGAATTCGCGATAATGCGCGCCCTCGCAATCCAACTCAGTTTTTGTCACGGCGTTGGCAATGCGGTATCAAAATAAAAGCACCAAGCTAGGCAACAAACCAAGCAACACATCGGCGATTTAGCTCAGTCGGTTAGAGCAACGGAATCATAATCCGCGGGTCCGGGGTTCGAATCCCTGAATCGCCACCAATATATAAAAGGCCAATACAATCAAGAGGTTGTAATGGCCTTTTTGCATTAGGTGAGCCGGTCAGTGAGCCGATGCATAAACTGCCGCACCTCTACAAAAACCGCTTTGGTGTTTACTATCTCAGGGTCTACTGCTCCGGACATGAGCGGAAAAAATCCTTGGGCACCAAGAATTTTTCAGAGGCGAAAATCACCGCGCTGATTTTCAACTTGGAGTTAACTATGAGCAAACCTAAGCTTTCGGATTTTTCATTTTCAGACGCTAGCAAATTTGGCTTGAGGTTGCCCAGTGGGGTTGAGCTGACAGACATTAAAAGCGATGCCGATGTCAGACGGGCAAAGGAACTATTGAAGGATCAAAATTTGGCAAAGCTGGCAGCCTTGGCTGGCGGCGCGGCGAAAAACAAAATCGTTGGCGGCAAGAAATTTTCAGAGGTGGTGGCTGAATATATAGTAGAGAAAAAGCACGACAACAAAACCAAGACCATAGCCGACAAGACCAGCAGTTTCGATCAGTTCAAGGAATGGTTTGGGGACAAGTTGATCGAAGGAATTGGCGATGATGAAGCTGGCAGTTATAAAAGTCGTTTGTTGGGTGCTGGGTTTTCAGCGACTCGTATTAATACTAAGCTGTCGTTTTTCTTTGACCTGTTTGAGTATGCGCGGCAGAACAAAAAGTATTTTGGAGCCAATCCATTTGCTTCTCTCCGGATTTCCAGCCGTTCAAAATTGAAACAGCAAAGTGAGTCTTACGAACCCTTCACCGATGCTGAGTTGAAGAATATATTTGACCCGGCCAACTATGGGTTTTTGAAAAAACCGGATTATTACTGGTTGCCATTGTTGGCTCTCTTTTCCGGCGCGAGAGTGGAAGAGTTGGCCAGCCTCAGAATTGATCAAATAAAAAAACAGGATGGCATCTGGTTTTTCAACATCATTACCGCCAAGAATAAAAACTCCGTCCGGAAGATTCCACTACATCAGGAAATTCTGGGAACGCAGTTTCTGGCTTATGTCGAATCAGTCAAAGCCAAAAAACAGGAAATGCTGTTCCCTCATTTGAAGGGTGGCAAAAACGGCTACGGCAAAAACACGTCCAGAAGGTTTGGGCAATATCTGGACAAGCTGGGTATTAAAAGTCCGCTCAAAGTTTTTCATTCATTCCGGCATACTTTCATCACCAGATTGTCGGAACATCACATACATCCGGCGGTGTTGATGTCAATAGTCGGCCATACCGATCAAGCCAAAGTCGATTTATCCGCGCCGCATTTTTCAACATACCAACATGAAAAACCGTTGCTGACTTTGAAGAGAAACATCGACAAATTGGAATTCCCAAAACTGAATATTTCAATGTAATTGGTTGAACCGCGAAAAACGAAAAGGCCCGAAGGGGCCTTTTTTGCTTTGAAGTGGGGGTAGGGAAAGTGCAGAAAACCGCAGGTTTTTTGCCTCATCAAATTTTCGGCGTAGCCGAAATTTGACCTTTTACAAAGTAAAAGGTGTAGTGAGTACACCTTTTTTGACAACCGCTAATTTTTCGCTAGAATTTAAGGACAACAACTATAAATATATATATGCATTCTATCATAGGAATTAAAAAACTCAAGTCCCTAGGGTCACTCAAATCAAGAGAGGGTCATACCTTCCGCACCAAACCAACCCCCAATGCCGACCCTGCCAGAAAGCATCTAAATAAACTGCTGTTCGGTCAAGAAGATTACGCTGATGGGTTCAAAACAAAACTGGCTGCTTACGAAACTGCCGGCAACAAAATTCGAAAAGATGCTGTGCTGGCTCTCGAATATTTGCTAGTGGCTTCACCGGAATTTTTTTATCAGGGCAGCATTTTTGAACAGGAAAAACGCCTTAAAAAATGGTGCGATTCTCAAATTGACTTCCTCAAAAAAAAGCATGGCGCTGAAAATATTGTGTGCGCCTACCTTCATATGGATGAATCAAATCCTCATATTGAAGCTTTTGTTTTGCCCGTTGACTCCAAGAAAAAACTGAACTGCAAAAATTTTACGGGTAGCCCGAAAAAATTACGCGAACTACATACTGAGTATGCTAATCACAACAAGGCTTTCGGTTTGGAACGTGGCATAGAGGGATCGATAGCCACCCATCAGGATGTCAAAAAATTCTATGGAATGATTTCCGGCGCGCCCTCCGTCACCAATGAACAGGTGCTGGAGGCGACAAAACTTGACGAACCTGGGATTTTGGATAGATTAAATGTAAATGATTGGCTGGCGCGGCAGCAAAAGCAAGTTACAAAACGCATTTTTGAACTATTCAAAGGTACTGTTTATGAAAACAAGCTGTTGCCGGAAGCGAAAAAAATAATGAAGCAGTGGGCGCGAAAGGAAAAGACATTGAAAAACGAAAACGAAAAACAAAAATTTGATTTTGAAAAGCAGCTGCTAAAGATGAAAAAACAGATTGAAGATCAGCTATCGCAACTGACCATGATTGAATATATAAAAGCCTCGGCTGAGGACGCCAAAAAGCAAGTTGAATATCTTCAAACTGAAAATGCTGCCCTGAAAAAGAAGTTGGGCGTCCCTCAGAAATTGGCTTTAGAGGGTTGAGCGGCGGCGCAGGCGTAGACATATCCATAGGGCTTGGGTTGTGGACAACGCGCTTGCCGAACACCCAAGGGCAGAAGCGTGTTGTCCACAACCTGCGAAGCACCCTGTGGGTATGTCGGGTTATTAGAGAGACATAACTTGACCAAAGAGCCGGCGCGAGTCGCCATGTTTTCCCCTCTGAAATGGTGTTGAATGTGATAGTATTTGTGAGCCGAATTTTCATAGGAAAATACCGGCTCACCAGATGTTAACTGATTGATTGGTTAGCCTTTTTGGCAAATCGATTCTGAGTCCATGAATCGCCACCAATTTCTCCCGCTTGCGTACAATGCGCCGATGCGACAACTGATCATTCGGATAGCAGCAAGCGTAGTGGTGTACGGGCTTACCGCCGGGTTGGCCGCGAGCCTCGCGTTCGCGCAGCAGCGCACGATCCCGATCAGCCCGAAAGCAAAGCGCGCCGACATCACGTTTAATGGCACGCCGGATGTCTTCGTCAATGGTCAGGCAGCGCGCCTGGCACCTGGCGTGCGGATTCAAGATCGCAACAATTTGATGGCCATGTGGGGTTCGCTTCAGGGCACCGCGACCACCAAATTTTTGCTCGAAGCTACGACCGGTTACGTGATTGCGATCTGGATTTTGACTGACGCTGAAATCGCCACGCCGGATCCGGAAGAGCCAAAATAACCGCGTCAAAATAGCCGCGTCACTTCCCGCTGCCGCGCAGCCCCGTCTCTACCACGGCCCCCTGCACATCATGACTCTTTCCCCTCCGCGCGCCCAGGCGCACCCGCAGACAAACAAGCAGACGCGCACCGAGAAGCGCAATGCGGCGATTGCCCGCGCAAATGCCGCCGCCGCGCTTGCGGATGCGAAGACCGCCGCGCCCGCCAAGAAGCTCTTCATCAAGACCTTCGGCTGCCAGATGAACGAGTACGACTCGGACAAGATGGCCGATGTGCTCAATGCCTCCCACGGCCTGACCAAAACGGCTGACGCCTCTGAAGCCGACGTGATTCTGTTCAACACTTGCTCAGTGCGTGAGAAGGCGCAAGAGAAAGTGTTCTCCGACCTCGGCCGCGCGCGCGAGTTGAAATTGCTCAACCCGAATTTGGTGATTGGAGTGGGCGGTTGCGTCGCGAGTCAGGAAGGCGCGGCGATTGTCGCGCGCGCGCCCTACGTCGATATCGTATTCGGCCCGCAGACCTTGCATCGTTTGCCCGAGTTGATTGCCAAGCGCAAGAGCACCGGTAAACCGCAAGTCGATATTTCTTTTCCCGAAATCGAAAAATTTGATCATCTGCCGCCAGCCAAAGTCGAGGGCGTGTCGGCGTTTGTCTCCATCATGGAAGGATGCAGCAAATATTGCGCGTTCTGCGTCGTGCCGTATACCCGCGGTGCCGAGGTGTCGCGCCGGTTCGAAGATGTACTCGCTGAAATTGCCGGGCTGGCTGAGCAAGGCGTGAAAGAAGTTACTTTGCTGGGGCAAAACGTCAATGCCTACCAGGGCAAAACCGCCGATGTTGCCCGCACCGATGTTGCCCGCACCGATGGCAGCTGCGCCGATGGCGAGCCGCACACCGCCGACTTCGCCTTGCTGCTCGAATACGTCGCCGAGATTCCCGGCATCGAACGCATCCGTTACACCACCTCGCACCCGAAGGAAATGACGCAGCGGCTGATCGACGCCTACGCGAAGATACCGAAGCTGGTGTCGCACCTGCACTTGCCGGTGCAGTCGGGCAGCGACCGTGTGCTGGCGGCGATGAAGCGCGGCTACACCACGATCGAATTCAAATCGATCATCCGCCGGCTGCGTGCGATACGGCCTGATTTATCGCTGTCGTCTGATTTCATCGTCGGCTTTCCTGGCGAGACCGAAGCTGATTTTGAGGCGACGATGAAACTGATCGAAGAGATCAATTGCGACGGCGCGTTCAGCTTTGTCTATAGCCGCCGTCCCGGCACACCAGCCGCCGACCTCAGCGACGACACGCCGCAAGAAATCAAACTCGCGCGCCTCAAACGGCTGCAAGCGCAGACCGATAAGCAGGCGGTTGCGATTAGCGCAGGCATGGTCGGCACGTTGCAGCGGGTTCTGGTCGACGGCCGGGCAAAGAAAAATGTGAACGAGCTTTCGGGCCGGACCGAGAACAATCGGGTTGTCAACTTCTCTGCTGCTTCTGCTGCTGCGCGTCTGATCGGGCAGTTCGTTGACGTCACCATCACCTCCGCCCTGCCGCATTCGCTGCGCGGTGAAGTGGTGATGGCTGCTTGATTACCGAATGATCACTGATTGATGGCCGCAAAACTTCCCCGCCCGCAAGGCGAAACGCCGCACAGCGCACAACTCAATTTTGAGCCGCTTGACAACAAGCGCCTGGCTAATTTGTGCGGCCCGCTCGACGCGAATTTACGTCAGATCGAAGCTGCGCTCGATGTCACCGTCACGCGGCGTGGCGCTCGCCTGACAGTCAAGGGGCAACGCGAAGACGTGGCGCGCGGCCTCGATTTGCTCGAAGGTTTTTACGCCCGCGCCGCCAAGCCGCTCGATGTGGATGACGTGCAGCTCGGCGTGATCGACACCCGCGCCGGTGCGCTTGAGTCGGCTGGCGCATTTGGCGTAACGGCCGGCCCGGTGCTGATGACGCGCAAACGCGACCTCTCTGGCCGCACACCCAATCAGCGCCTCTACCTCGAACAAATCCTGGGGCACGATGTCACCTTCGGCATTGGCCCGGCCGGCACCGGCAAGACTTATCTCGCCGTCGCCTGCGCTGTCGATGCGCTCGAGCGCGATGCTGTTAAGCGGATCGTCCTCGTCCGGCCGGCAGTCGAAGCCGGTGAGCGGCTCGGCTTTCTGCCCGGTGACTTGGCACAAAAAGTCGATCCGTATCTGCGTCCGCTCTACGACGCGCTGTACGACCTGATGGGCTTCGACAAAGTCGGCAAGATGTTCGAGAAGGGCGCGATTGAAATTGCGCCGCTCGCCTACATGCGCGGCCGCACTCTCAATCACTCCTTCATCATTCTCGACGAAGCGCAGAACACCACGCCCGAGCAGATGAAAATGTTCCTCACGCGCATGGGCTTCGGTGCCAAAGCAGTGATCACCGGCGACCCGACGCAGGTCGACCTGCCGCGCGGCGCCAAGAGCGGGTTGAAAGAAGCGGTCGAGATATTGAGCGAGGTGCGCGGCATTGCATTCACGCGCTTTGTCTCTGCCGATGTGGTGCGCCATCCGCTGGTCGGGCGCATTGTTGAAGCCTATGAGGCGCATACCGCACGTGAAGCCGAGAGTGGCAATGCGGATGTGGTGGACGCGATGTTGCGCCAGCCAGGCCGCGCGTTTGGACGGCGCTGACACGCGCATTGATACCTGCGCCGGCATCTGTCCGCACGAACCTCCGCTATGCCCGCATTGAGCTTCCTGCCAACGCTGTGAACATCGGCCTCCAGATCGTCAGCCGGCTGCGCGGCATTCCTTCCGCTGCCGCATTTCGCCAGTGGGCGCGCGCAGCGCTGCCCGCTGCAGCGCAGATCACATTACGCGTCGTCAACGCCGCTGAGGCACAGCGACTCAACCGCGACTTTCGCTGCAAGGATTACGCCACCAACGTGCTGACCTTTGAGTACGGTGGCACACCGCTCACAGCCGATATCGTGCTCTGCGCGCAAGTCGTCGCGCGCGAAGCGCAGGAGCAAGGCAAGACCCTCGCCGCGCACTATGCGCACCTGACTGTCCACGGGGTATTGCACGCTCAGGGGTTCGATCACGAGCACCCGCGTGACGCGAAGAAAATGGAAGCCCGTGAGATCGCGATCTTGAGTAAACTGGGTTTCGATAACCCGTACGAAAGTTGACCCGGCACACATGGACGTCCCCTCACCGATACCGGCCAAACAAGGTTTGTTTGAACGCCTCTCCGCGCTGTTGATGCGCGAGCCGGAAGACCGCGGCCAGTTGATCGAGCTGTTGCAGTCGGCGCGTGAACGCGACCTGCTCGACGCTGAAGCGCTGGCGATGATCGAAGGCGTGTTGCAAACCTCCGAGCTTGCCGCACGCGACATCATGGTGCCGCGCGCGCAGATGGACCTGATCAACATCAACGATGCACCGGAAAAATTTTTGCCGACGGTGATTCAAACGGCGCACTCGCGTTTTCCGGTCATCGACGAGAGCCGCGACGAGATCATCGGCATTCTGCTGGCGAAAGATTTGCTGCGGCTGTATGCGGGCGAAGAAGTGCGGGTGCGCGAGATGCTGCGCCCGGCGGTGTTCATCCCCGAATCAAAACGCCTGAATGATTTGTTGCGCCAGTTCCGCGCCAATCGCAATCACATCGCCATCGTGGTCGACGAATACGGCGGTGTCTCCGGGCTGGTGACGATTGAAGATGTGCTGGAACAAATCGTCGGCGAAATCGATGATGAGTTCGATTTTGACGAGGCGGCAGATAACATCCTCGCCGACAAAGATGGCCGTCATCGGGTGCGCGCACTGACCGAGATTGAAGATTTCAATCAGCACTTCGGCGCGCAATTGGCGGAAGACGATGTCGACACCATCGGCGGATTGGTGATTAACCGGATGGGGCGCGTACCGAAGCGCGGCGAAGTCGTCACCATCGGCGGCTTCAAGTTTTTGGTGCTGCGCGCCGATAGCCGGCAGGTGCATATCCTGCGCGTCGAGCGTGTCACCGCGCCGGGCGCTCCAGATTCACCAGATGCACCCGGCGCATCAGCAACCGCAGTTTGAGCGGCAGTCGATTGCGCGCTGACACTCGCGGCTTGAACACTTCACGCCTCGGCGCTACTCGGTTGGCTACTCAGTCTGCTATCCCGCCGTCTATCCATAGACCTGCCACGTCGCCCGCTGTGCCGCTGGCTCTGGCGCTCTGCGCGGGTGCCGGCATGGTGCTCAGCTTCGCGCCTTTTGGCTGCTGGTGGCTGCAACCGCTATTGCTCGCGGTGCTGTTCACGCTGTGGCGCAGCGCCTCGCCACGCCGTGCCGCCGGGCTCGGGTTCGTGTTCGGTATCGGCTGGTTTTGCGCCGGCGTGTCGTGGGTTTACGTGAGCCTGCACGATGTCGGCGGTATGCCCGCCGCCATCGCAGCGCTGGCAGTGTTGCTGTTCGCCGTGATGCTCTCCGCTTACACCGCGCTGGCCGGCTGGCTGCAGGCGCGGTTGCGCGCGGTGCCGCCGTGGGCGCATGCGCTATTGATCTTGCCCGCCGCGTTGACGCTGACCGAATGGCTACGCGGCTGGGTGTTCACCGGCTTTCCGTGGATCGCGCCGGGCTATGCACATAGCGACGGACCGCTCGCCGGTTACGCGGCGCTGACCGGCGTGCATGGCTTGACTTTCATTGCCTGCCTGGCTGGAAGCCTTGTGGCGCAAGGGTTTCACGGCATCTCCATGCAAAAACCGTTGGTGCGGGCGGCTCTCCTGCCATTGTCTGGATTGGTTTTGTTGTGTGCAACAGGGTTAGGGCTGCGCCACGTCGAGTGGACGCCGGCGATCCACGCGCCGCTGTCGGTGAGTCTGGTGCAAGGCAACGTCCCGCAGGAACTCAAGTTTGTACCGGGGCGATTTGAATCGACGCTGCGCGACTATGCAGCGTTGATCGAGGCGAACCCCGCCGATCTGATCGTACTGCCCGAGACCGCGCTGCCGCAATTGCTGCACACCTTGCCACGTGAGTACCTGCTCAATCTCGACCGCTTTGCGAGTGCGCGCGGCGCCACTCTGATTGCGGGCGTGCCGCGTGCCGAAGCCGCGAGTTTGAGCAGCAGCGCGGGTACCGGCAGGAGCACCGGCGCGGCCAGCAGCGAGGGTGCCAGCACGCGCGGCGCGCGCTACTTCAACAGCGCCATCACCCTCGGGCGCGACAGCGGCCAGGGCTACGACAAATCGCATCTGGTGCCGTTCGGCGAATTCATCCCCTTCGGCTTTCGCTGGTTCGTAGCCCTGATGAACATGCCGCTGGGTGATTTCAGTTCGGGCGCAGAGCCACAAACACCGCTGAAGATTGGGCCGCAGCGCGTCGCGATCAACATCTGCTATGAAGATTTGTTCGGCGAAGAGGTCATCCGCCAGTTGCCGCAGGCGACGCTCTTGCTCAACCTCTCCAACGTCGCCTGGTTCGGCGACTCGCTCGCACCGCATCAGCATTTACAGGCCAGCCGGATGCGCGCGCTGGAGACCGGCCGCGTGATGCTGCGCGCCACCAACTCGGGCGCGACGGCGGTGATTGATCATCAAGGCCGCGTCACTCATGGGTTGCCGTTTTTCAGCCGCGGCGTGCTGACGGCTTCGGTGCAAGGACGCAGCGGTGCCACGCCCTACACGATCACCGGTAACTGGCCGGTGATCGGGCTGTGTTTGTGCCTGCTGCTGTGGGCTGCGTGGCGGGTACGCGTGGCAGTGTCTGGGCTGTACCGGCTGCGTCGAAATAGTCGCGTCCCGCAAGCCCCGCGCGAAGGCTTTACCGCACCTTCGCGCCGCCGCGCACCTTCGCGCCAACGCGCGCCTTCCGCGCCTTCACGCCGCCGCTCGCCTTGACCAAATCACGCGCAAGCCGGTAAGCGGCGAACAAGCTGCCTGGGTCAATCGTCTTCGCCTTGGCTGCACTCGCCGCCAAATCGAGTGCGGTGCCATGATCCACCGAGGTGCGAATCACCGGCAGCCCGAGCGTGACGTTCACGCCGAGGCCGAACGAGTGATGCTTGAGCACCGGCAAGCCTTGATCGTGATACATCGCCAGCACCGCATCGGCGCGCTCCAGCGTGCGCGGCGCGAACAGCGTGTCGGCCGGCAGCGGACCTTCAACGCGCATACCGCGCCGCTTTAGCTTGGCGATCACCGGTGCGATCACGTCGATCTCTTCGCGGCCGAGATACCCCGATTCACCCGCGTGCGGATTCAACCCAGCGACAAGAATGCGCGGGCGCGCGATGCCAAATTTTCTTTGCAGGTCGTGCTCCAGCACAATCAATACGCGCGTGAGTTCCGTCGCGTTGATGCCGCGCGCCACGTCCGCCAGCGCGAGATGCGTGGTCGCCAGCGCTACGCGCATCACCGGCTTGCCGCCGGTCAGCAACATCACCACTTGCGGTGTGGCGGTCTTTTCGGCGAAATATTCCGTGTGGCCGGTGAAGCCGATGCCGGCGTCGTTGATCACACCCTTGTGGACCGGTGCGGTAACCATCGCGGCGAATTCGCCGGAGACGCAGCCGGCCAGCGCAGCGTCGAGGGTCGCCAGCACATAGGGCGAATTGGCCGGATCGATTTTTCCCGCGCGCACGGCGGCGCGCAGCGCCACGTGGCCAATTTCGACGCCCGCCAACACCGCCTTCGCATCGAGCCCGAGCCGGCGCGCGCGCGCTTCGAGCAGGCGCGCGTCGCCAATCAATAATAATTGCGTGCCGCGCCAGATTGACTTTTCCGCCGCCAGCATCACCGCAATATCGGGACCGACCCCGGCAGGCTCGCCAGTGGTGACGGCGATTAGAGGACGGTCAGTCACAGAGCGTAGCGCGGCGTGGCAACGCAAACCGCGCTAGCGGTCTTCGAGCCGGTATTCGACGAAAGTGCGATCACGCAACTGGCGCAGCCATTCTTGATAGGCCTCGTCTACCTTACGTTCGCGCAGCGCATCGCGCGCAATTTTGCGCTGACGCTCAGTGCTCAGCTCAGCATTGCTGCGCTCGGTGACTTCGAGCAAATGCCAGCCGAACTGGGTTTGTACCGGCTGGCCGACTTCACCGATCTTCAGTTCATCCATTGCGCGTTCGAACTCGGGAACGGTATCGCCAGGAAAAACCACACCGAGGTCGCCCCCCTTGGATGCGCTGCCATCGGCAGAGTTTTGCCGCGCCAGTTCTTCAAACGTCGCCGCTTTGTTGATGATGCGTTCACGCAAATCAAGCAGCCGGCGACGCGCCTGATCCTGCGACACCAACTCGCTGGGGCGAATCAAAATATGCCGCACTCGTGTTTGTTTGACCACCGGCGCAGAACCAGCGCCGCGCTGATCAATCAGTTTCAGGATATGAAATCCATTCGCGCTTTTCACCAGATCGCTAACACCACCCTTGGCTAAGCCGGCAATCGCGTCAACAAACAACTGCGGCAGGTTTTCCTGTTTGCGGAAACCCAGCGCGCCGCCAGTCAGCGCCTCCGGCGCTTCCGAAAAACTCACCGCCACGCGGGCAAAATCGGTACCGCTCTTGATCTGCGCCAGCGCTTCCATCGCACGCTTGCGCCGTGCCTCGATCTGTTCCGGTGACGCATTCTCTGGCACGCGCACGAGAATGTGCCCGAGATTGAGTTCCTGCGCGGTATCCGACGGTTTGTTTTGCGCAAGGAAGTTATCGATCTCGCCTTCACTAATCACCACCTTACCATCGATCTCGCTCTGGCGCAGGCGATTGATCAAAATCTCAACGCGAATGTCCTCACGAAACCGGTTGAACGGAACACCATCTTTCTCCAACGTATCGCGAAACTGCACCAGCGTCATGCGGTTCTCTTCGGCGATACGCGCCACTGCGCGATCAAGTTGCACATCATCAATGCGAATCCCGTTTTCGCGCGAAAACAGCATCTGGGCCCG